>JAFXQD010000016.1 GCA_017527365.1 Oscillibacter sp. | reverse complement strand
GGGGCCGCGTGCCCGCGGCGCGGAGGGGCGCCAGCAAATGCAGGCGGCGGCGCAGGTCTCAAAACAACTCCAGAAAGACCAGGCGCTTGAGAAAATGAACGCGGGCATGAGCAACGAGGCGGCTGATTTGCTTGAATACCAGCAAATGCTCTTTGAGCTTGCGCCCGACTCCGGCACCATGGGCTATAAGGCGGCGAACGCTTGGGTTGACAAAGTAGTGGCGTCGCAGGAAGAGCAAAATTCCAACCCCGCCCTGAAAGCAATGCAACAGAAAAACGCGGATATTATGGCGCACAGAAGGGACGAGGAAAACCCGCTCCTGAACGGCAGGCTGGGCGCCAACGGGTTTGAACAGGCTCGCGCCAAGACCGCCCGGCAAAAGGGGCTGCGCGAGAACAAGGCAAGCGGCCTCAATATGTTTCTGGATAATCTGTTCAAGCGGAAAGAAAGCCCTACCGGCGCCTAACGCGCCGCCGCGCCCCCGGCGACGGCTTCCCCGTCACGCGCAAGCGCCCCGCCCGGCTTTCCCATCACGCGCAAGCGCCCCGCCCGCGCAGGGCGGGGCGCGTTTTCCGTTTGTATGCCGCGCCCCCGCGATTCTTTTTCATGGATTTTATGGACATCATTCCCAAAAGCGTATTGAACCGGAAGAATTTTTAGTGTATAATAGGCGCACTACTTACCGCAGGAGGGAAAGGTATGTTTGAATTTCTAATCAAGAAGCTAAAAGCCCGCCCCCGCCGCATCGTGTTCACGGAAGGCACCGACCCGCGCATTTTGGAGGCGTCCGCCCGTCTGCTCTCCGGAACGTTCCTCACGCCCATGCTCGTGGGCAACCGCGACGAAATCTACGCCGCCGCCGAGGAGGCCGGGTTCAACATCCGGGGCTGCGACATCCGCGACCCCGACAACTACGACCATATGGAAGAAATGGTTGCCAAGATGGTCGAGCTCCGCAAGGGCAAGATGAGCGAGGAGCAGTGCCGCCAGTCCCTGCGCCACGCCAACTACTTCGGCACGATGTTAGTCGCCATGGGTTGCGCCGACGCCCTGCTGGGCGGCGCGACCTACTCCACCGCCGACACCGTGCGCCCCGCCTTACAGCTTATCAAGACCAAGCCCGGCAACCGTCTGGTGTCCTCCTGCTTCATTCTCGTGCGGAACGCCGTCTCCGGCGAGCGCGACGTGCTGGCTATGGCCGACTGCGCCATTCAGATTCAGCCCACCGAGGAGGATTTGGCGGACATAGCAATCCAGACCGCCAACACCGCCAAACTGTTCGGCGTTGACCCCCGCGTCGCGTTCCTGAGCTACTCGACGCACGGCTCCGGCTCCGGCGAGGACGTGGACAAAATGCGCCACGCCTACGAAATCGCCAAGGCCAAGGCGCCCGACATCCCCATGGACGGCGAAATGCAGTTTGACGCGGCGGTTTCCCCGCGTGTGGCGAAAACGAAATGCCCCGATTCCAAGGTAGCCGGACACGCAAACACCTTCGTGTTCCCCGACATCAACGCCGGAAACATCGGCTACAAAATCGCCCAGCGTCTGGGCGGCTTCGACGCCTACGGCCCGATTCTGCAAGGCTTGAACGCGCCGATTAACGATTTAAGCCGCGGTTGCAACGGTCAGGAAGTGTACTCCATGGCTCTTATCACCGCCGGGCTTGCCGAGGACTGATTTTGCAAAACACACGGGGCTGTCTCAACGTTTTGAGACAGCCCCGCCCATTACCGGGCGGGGCGTTGTTCGTTATTTGTGGCGTAATTTGCGGCGGAGATATTCAATTTTTGCGGGGGCGTCCTCGTCTCCGGCTTCATCGGCTTTTTCATAGTATTCCAGCGCTTTGGCGTAATCAATACTCACGCCTTCGCCATGTTCATAAAGAATACCCAGATTATATAACGCTGTCGCATGACCTCTTATTGCCGCTTGTTCCCAATATTCCCGCGCTTTAGTGTCATCTTCTCTTACGCCGTTTAAGCCCCAATAATAATCCTTTCCCCATCGAAAAAGGGTTTCTGCATCCTCCAGTGGCGCAACAGTATGCGGGACGGCGTAGCGCACAGCCTCCATGAGCTTCTTTTCCGACGCCGCGCCCCTGTCGGACAAGTCCACGCGCACCAGCGGCGAATACAGCCGCTTTATGGGAAAGCCGTCCACCCGCACGGGCAACACGCATTCCATGCGCCCCTCTTTCCACTCGTGAAAAGCGGCGCGAAACTCCGTCATGCAATAGCGGGATTCGGAGTAGCCTTTCGACCAGACTACGATAAAATTCGCAGAGTTTTCGACGAACTCCTCCATTTTTTCAAGGAAATTATCCGCCGGACCGATGTCCAGCGCCTGAACGTAAGCAGTATAGCCGTTGGATTTCAGGACATTCGCAATCCAGACCGCCCAAGGCTCGTCCGCGCCCGTATAGCTGATGAAGAAATCGCGCTGTTCCACGCCGTCCGCCCCCTTCCGCCGTCCCCGACATGATACCACGTTTTCCCCCCTACGCGCAACAGGAAAATGCAACTTTCGCCGCGATTCCCTTTTGCCGGAATTTGTTACCGTTTTTCGCCAAACTGATACGGATTGTTCGCGGATTGTCGCTTGACGCCCCGCGCCGTTGCTGATAAAATAGGCGCCGACTTTAAAGACAAGACCCCCGCGAAACAGGGAGGGCGAACATATGAGTTTGAAAACGCAGTTTATGAACATGAGCCGCAAGCCGAGGGGCATTCTGGGCTTTTTGAAGCTGAACCGCATGAACGGCGGCGCGCACGCGAAAATGGCGGACTGGGCGATGAGCGTCTATCAGGGCAACCCGCGCAAGTTTCTGGACGTGGGCTGCGGGGGCGGGCGGAACCTCGCGGCGTTCCTGCGGCGCTACCCCGACGCGCAGGGCGTGGGCGTGGACTACGCGCCGCTGTCGGTGCGGACCGCGGCGGCCAAGAACCGCGCCGCGATTCTGGCGGGGCGCTGTCAGGTCGTGGAGGGCAACGCCATGAGCCTGCCCCTGCCCGACGATTCCTTTGACCTCGTGACCGCCTTCGAGACCGTCTACTTCTGGCTGTCCATCGTGGACGGCTTCCGGGAGGCGTACCGCGTCCTGCGTCCGGGCGGCACGTTCATGATAGTCAACGAGCTCAACGGCAGGAACGGCGTCGGGGAGGAGTACGAGAAAATCATCAAGCGCATGACGATTTACACGAGCGAGGATTTGGAGGCGGCGCTGAAAATGGCGGGCTTCCCGCGGGTGCGCGTGGTCAACAACAACAATCTGCTGTGGATGTGCGTCATGGCGGGGAAGATATAGCGGACAAGCCGCGCAGTTTGTCCGCGAACCGCAACGCGAAAAGCCGGAGGCCGTCTTTCGGACAGCCCCCGGCTTCGCTTATTTCAGGAATCCGTTGATAATTTTCTCCTCGGCTTCGGCTTCGGTCATGCCAAGCGTGAGGAGCTTCGTTATCTGCTCCCCGGCGATTTTGCCAATGGCCGCCTCGTGCACAAGCGCGGCGTCCAAGTCGTTCGCCTCCAAGGACGGGATAGCTAAAATCCGCCCGCCGTCCATGATGATGGAATCGCACTCCGTGTGCCCGGAGCAGGGGGCGTTGCCCGCGATTTTCGCGTCAAAGGTCTGATAGGACTTGTCCCGCGCCACCGAACGCGACACCACGTCGGCGCTCGACCCGGCGCCGTTGAGCTCCACGACGTATTTGCTGTAAGCGTTCTGAACGCCGTGCGTCATGAGCCGCTCGCGCACGACCAGTTTCGCGCCCGCCGCAAGCTCGGCTTTCGTCGTGCGGTTCGTGTCGTCCACGCCCTTGATTTGAACCATTTCCATTTCGACGCAGCTGTTTTCCTCTTGGAAAACCTCCGTGACGGGGTTCAAAATGCGCTTCCCGGCGCCCGTGCCGGAGCCGTAATGCTTCTCGACGTACTTCACCCGCGAGTTTTTGCCGACGAAAAAGCGGTGGATTCCGTCGTGCTGGGAATCCTGATTGCCGCAGTTGTCGATGCCGCACCCGGCGACAATGAGCACGTCGCAGTCGTCGCCAATGCGGAAGTCGTTGTACACGACCTCTTTCAGCCCGCTTTGCGTCATGACGACGGGGATGTGGACGCTTTCGTTTTTCGTGCCGGGCTTGATGTCGATTTCCAGCCCGCTCCCGTTCTCTTTCGGCGTGATGACGATATTCGCGGAGGACTGCCGCCCGACAGATTTGCCGTCGGCGCGGATGTTGTAGGCGCCTTCGGGGACGCCGTGCAAATCGGCGACTTCCAGCAGGAGGCGCCGCTTGATTTCGTCCATAGTCAGCATACGGAACCGCTCCCCCCTTCGACCTTGCGGCAACCCGGCACGGCGGAGGCGGTGCCGGACAGTTCCGCCATGATTTTTTCCTTGTCGCCGCTCTGCTCTATGCGCCCGTTGGAAAGCACGATGATTTCGTCGGCGATATTGAGTATCCGTTCCTGATGGGAAATAATCAGGAAGGAGCTGTTGGGGATGGAGCGGCGCATACTGTCAAAGGTCTGGATGAGGTTCTGGAAGCTCCAGAGGTCGATTCCGGCCTCCGGCTCGTCGAAAATGGACAGCTTCGCGCCCCGCGCCAGCACGGTGGCAATCTCAATGCGCTTGAGTTCGCCCCCGGAGAGGCTGTTGTTGACTTCGCGGTTGATATAGTCCTTGGCGCACAGCCCGACGGCGGAGAGGTAGTCGCAGGCGTCGGCGACGGACAGCGTATTTTTCCCCGCCGCGAAACGGATTAAGTCCAAGACCTGAATGCCCTTGAATTTCACGGGCTGTTGGAAGGCGTAGCTAATGCCCATGCGCGCCCGTTCGGTAATCGACTTGGCGGTGATGTCCTCGCCGTTAAAGACGATTCTGCCGGAAATGGGCTGTTCGATTCCGGCGATGAGCTTGGCGAGCGTGGACTTGCCGCCGCCGTTGGGCCCCGTCAGGACGACGAGCTTGTCGTCCGGTATGGTAAGGCTGATTCCGTGAAGAATCTGTTTTTCCTGCTTGTCCTCCGTGACGGAAAAGGACAGGTTTTGTAATTCAAGCATTTCATTCCCCCGCAGACAAATTCCGCCCGTAACGGAACATTTTCCATGTACGGGGCATTCTACCATAGGAAAGCGTATCCCGCAAGCGGCAATTTCGCAAAATAGGCGGAAATTTGCGGGCATGGGCTTTGTATAAACATACTAAAATACTTCGTAAAAAGATTACGCGGCGTATGGAAAGCCGCCCCGCGCACGGGGCGGCTTGCAGTAATTACCGCTTGTCGGTCAGGGCGACGCCGCCCCGGTACAGCAGGAACAATCCCGCGCTGAGGAACACCGCCCCGGCAATGTCCGTGAACCAGTGCACCCCGGAAACCAGCCGCCCCAAGACCATGAACGCCGAAAAGGCAATCACAAAGACGCCCGCCGCCTTCTTGACGCCCGGACGCGCCGCCCGCCGGTCAACCTGAAATTGGAGCGTCGGCATGACCGCCAGCACAAGCAAGGTCGTGGAAGACGGGTAGGAGGCTTCCATAACCCCGTCAATCAGGACGGGGCGGTAGTTGATGGGAATCATCTCGAAAACGAGATAAGCGAGGATGACGAGGACATAGTAGCCCCCCAAAAGAATGAGGTTCATGTCCACTTTCAGCAGGCTCCGCCGCTTGAGCAGTTGGGCAAGCCCCAAGGCGCCGAAGCCGAGGCAGACGGCGATAGGCACAAGCCCCAGCCAGTCCGTGGCCGCGTAAAGCCCCATATGCGCGCCCGTCAGTTCGTGGAACCACGTATTAAAGCCCGCAAAACCTATGTTTGTCCCGTTCTGCCCGACGGGGCGCACGTCAACGCATTGGATAAGCGCCGTCCACAGCGCGAACGCGCCGACCAGCGCGCCGCCAAACGCCAAATCCCGTTTCCCTTTTTCCTTCATAAACTTTCGTCCTTTCCTTTCTGTCTAAGCGTGAACCGCGCAAATGATAGCGGGGCTTGCGGCGAAAATCAAGCCTGCGGCAAGGGCGCCCGCTCGCGCATTCGGTAGCGCTTGTCGTCGTCAATCATCTGTACCATAATGTCGGCAATCGCGGGGTCAAACTGGCTTCCCCGACAACGGATAACCTCGGCGCGAACGTCGCTTTGGGGGCGTATGGAAGAATAGGCGCGGTTGGAGGTCATGGCGTCGTAAGCGTCGGCGACGCAGATAATCCGCGCCTCTTCGGGAATGTCCGTTCCGGAAAGCCCGTCGGGGTACCCGCGCCCGTCGTACCGCTCATGGTGCCACCGCGCCCCGGTCGCCAGCGCGGGAAACTCCTTTACGTGCTTGAGGATTTCGTGCCCTAACACGGGGTGTTCCCGGATTTTTTGAAACTCCTCGTCGGTGAGCTTCCCCTTCTTGTTGATAACCGCCTTCGGGACGCCGATTTTTCCGATGTCGTGCAGAAGCCCCATGGTGTAAATGTCCTCCTGCTCCTTCTCGGTCTTGCCCATGCGCCGGGCAATCTCCCTCGCGTAGCGGGCGACGCGGAACGAGTGCCCGCTTGTATAGTGGTCTTTGGCGTCCACCGCCTTGGCGAGCGCAAGCATAAATTCCCTTGTCAGGCGCGTGAGCCTGCGCTCCTGCTCGATGCGTTCGTCAATGTGCGCCCCCATGTCGACCACCATTTTTTGCAGGCTATGGTAAAGCGCCTCCACCTCGTCCCCGGTGCGGATGTTGAGGTTCGGCAGAACCCGCGCCCGCTCCTGTTCGCTGACGCTGAAATAGCACTCCATGAGGAACGCCATAGCGTCGATAGGCCGGACGATGTATTTCATAATGGACGCGTTGAACAGGTAGGACGCCGGAACGGCGGCGCACATCAGGGTCAGGCCTATGCGCAAATTCTCCCGCCAGTTTGCGAAGATATAGGACATGCCGAAGGGGACGCCCGCAGACGCCGCCGCGAAGTAGTTTACGCAGAAAATCGCGGCAAGGAACAGGAACAGGGCCTCCGCCAGAGAGAAGCACGTGACGCGGACGGCCAGCGCGCTTTTATGGCGCTCCTCGCCCCGCTCCGACAGGACATACGCCCAGCCGCTTCCCACGCGCAGTTTCACGCGGTCGGGGGCGTAGCGGAAGAACAGCGCCGCGCCGCACGTCGCAAGCGCCGTTTCCGGCAGCGCCATCAAGACAAGCGCCCAATACGGCACGCCGTTGAAACTGTTGCCAAACTCGGAATCGGGAATGACAAGCGTAAAAGTGACAAGCCAGCAGGACGCCAGCGCGGCGGAGAGGGCGGCGCAGGACAACGCGCATTTTTTCCACCCGCCGAACCCGCCGCAGTAGGCGAGGAACGCGGAAAGCAGGGCTAAAATCAGGTAGGTGGAGACCGAATAGAGGGACAGGTCGCCGCCGACGCGCAGAAACTCGCCGACAAACAGGATGACGAACGACAGAATCCCACACCCAAGCCCGCCGATTCCCGACGCCAGAATCACCAAGGCGTCCGTATAGGGAAAGGCGGCGCTTCCGAGTTGCAGGAGGCTGTGGGAGGGCAACGTGCGGGCGAGAATCACGGCGCAGGCGCACGCGACGGAAAGCGCGAGCGTCGGGAGCGCCATGGTTTTATGAATTTTCAGCTGGCAAGTCGCGGCGTTTTGCATAAAAACACTCCAATTCCGGATTCCGATTTCCGGACATTATAGCGCGGCCTCCGGGAAAAATCAAGGCTTGACAAGTCCGGGCGGCGGCGCTATAATCCCAATTCGCAAACGGTTCGCAAATTTGGGAACGGGAGGCGTTGCGCTTGTCCAAATACGTGACCCGGCAGAGGAAAACGCTGTTGGCGTGGCTCCGCGCAAGGCCCGACCGGCTTTTCACCGCGCAGGAAATCGCCGAGGCCTTGCAAGGGGAATCCGTCAGCCTGAGCGCGGTCTACAGGAATCTCGCCGACCTTGAGCAAGAGGGGCAGGTGCGGCGGAGCGCGAAGGGCGGGGAGCGGGAAATCCGCTACCAGTTCATGGCGGCAGAAAGCTGCCGGGGCTGTCTGCACTTGTGCTGTACCCGTTGCGGGGGCACGTTCCACATGGGCGAAGCCGCCGCCGCCGCGCTTGCGGAAGCCGTCGAGAAATCGGAGCGTTTCGAACTGGACTGCGCGGAGACCGTCTTATATGGGCTGTGCGGGGCGTGCCGGGGCGCGGGCAAGGAGTTGCATGTATGAAAAAACTGTGGAAACAACTGTTGTGCGCGGGGCTGTGCTTATGTACGCTATGCGCCTGCGGCGGGGGCGGGGCGAAGCCTGCGGAATCTGGCAAGCCGCGCATCGTCGCAACGATATTCCCGCTCTACGACTGGACGCGGCAAATTTTAGGAAGCCATGCCGCCGACGTTGACTTGACCCTGCTTGTCGGCTCCGGGGCGGACATGCACAGCTACCAGCCCACCGCGGAGGACATTGTCCGCGTGTCGGAGGCGGATTTGTTTATTTACGTCGGCGGGGAGTCGGACGAATGGGTCGAGGGCGCGCTGAAAGAGGCGGTCAACAAGGACATGCGCGTCCTGAACCTAATGGAAATGCTTGGGGGAGCCGTGCGGGAGGAGACGCTTTTGCCGGGCATGGAGGCAGAGCCGGAGGAAGAAACCGCGTATGACGAGCATATATGGCTGTCGCTGAAAAACGCGTTTACGTGCTGTCAGGCAATCGGGGAGACGCTGGAAGCCATGGGCATTGTCACCCGCCGCGAATCCGATTTGGACGAGTACGGCGCGAAACTGTTGGAGCTGGACGCCCGCTATCTGCAAGCCGCGCAGTCCGCGCCGTTGAAAACCGTGCTGTTCGCCGACCGCTTCCCGTTCCGCTATCTCACGGACGATTACGGCTTGGACGCTTACGCGGCGTTTCAGGGCTGTTCCGCCGAGACGGAGGCGAGTTTCGAGACCGTCGCGTTTCTGGCGGCGAAGCTGGGCGAATTGAACCTTCCCGCCGTCCTGACCATCGAGAGCGGCGACGGCAAGCTCGCCGAAACGGTCGTGCGGGCTTCCGACCGCCCCGGCACGCCGATACTGCGCATGGATTCCATGCAGTCCGCGACGGCGGGGGAAATCGCGTCGGGGGCGGGCTACCTGTCGATAATGGAAGGGAATCTGGAAGTTTTGCGGCAAGCGCTGAGCGCCGCGCAGGCGCCAGAGGAATAAGACGGCGGGAACGCCGCTTTATAAAGGAGTTGTGACATGGCGCAATTAACCTGCCGGGGCTTGTCGCTCGGCTACGAGGGGCGCGAAATCGTCGGGGGCTTGACATTCGCGGTCAACGCAGGGGATTTCCTCTGCATTGTGGGGGAAAACGGCTCCGGAAAATCCACGCTGATGAAAACGATACTGGGGCTCCGCGCCCCGCTGGGCGGGGAAATCCGCGCCGGGGACGGGCTGAAGCGGAACGAAATCGGCTACCTGCCGCAACAGACCGCCGTGCAACGGGATTTCCCGGCGTCGGTGCGGGAAATCGTGCTTTCGGGCTGTCAGTCCCGCGCCGGACTGCGCCCGTTTTACAACCGCGCCGAAAAGAAGCTGGCCGCCGACAATATGGAAAAGCTGGGCTTGGCGCCGTTAGCGAAACGTTGCTACCGGGAACTGTCGGGCGGACAGCAACAGCGCGTATTGTTAGCCCGCGCCCTGTGCGCCACGCGGAAACTGCTGCTCTTGGACGAGCCCGTGACGGGGCTTGACCCGAAAGTCACGGCGGATTTCTACCGCCTCATCGCGGACTTGAACGCCCGCGACGGAATCACGGTCATCATGATTTCGCACGACGTTTCCGCCGCCCTGCGCTACGCCTCGCACATCCTGCACATCGGGGAGCGCGTGTTTTTCGGAACCCGCGACGGCTACCTGAGAAGCGGACCCGGACGCGAATACCTGCGCCTGCGCGGGTCGGCGAAAGGGGGCGGGGCGACGTGAGCAAGCTGTCCCTATACTTGCAGTACCCCTTTGTGCAGTACGCCTTGATTGTCGGAACGCTGATTGCGCTCTGCTCCTCCCTGCTGGGCGTCACGCTGGTGTTGAAGCGGTTTTCGTTCATCGGCGACGGGCTCTCGCACGTCGCCTTCGGGGCGATGGCGGTCGCGGGCGTCCTGCGCCTGTCGGACGACATGGCGCTGGTTCTGCCCGTCACGGTCTTGTGCGCGGTTCTGCTCCTGCGCGTCGGGCAGAACGCAAAGATTCAGGGAGACGCCTCCGTCGCCATGATTTCCGTCGGCGCGCTGGCTTTCGGCTACCTGCTCATGAACCTTTTCCCGACTTCCTCCAACGTCTCCGGCGACGTGTGCTCCACGCTCTTCGGCTCTACGTCCATTTTAACGCTGAGCCTGCGCGACGTGTGGCTGTGTTCGGTTCTTTCCGCCGTGTCCGTGGGGGCGTTCGCGTTCTTCTACAACAAGATTTTCGCCGTCACGTTTGACGAGTCTTTCGCCCGCGCCGCCGGGACGAACGCCGGATTGTACAACCTGCTCGTTGCCGTGATGATTGCCGTCATTATCGTGCTCGCCATGAACCTTGTCGGCTCCCTGCTGATTTCCGCGCTCGTGATTTTCCCGGCGCTGTCGGCGATGCGCGTGTTCCGGAGCTTCCGCGCCGTCACGGTCTGCTCGGCGGTTCTGTCGGTGTGCTGTGCGCTCGCGGGAATGCTGGCGGCAATCGCCGCCTCGACGCCCGTGGGCGCGACGATTGTCGCGGCGGATATGGCGGCGTTCGCGGCGTTCTCCGCCGCCGGAGCCCTGCGCCGCCGATAACGGAAAGGAGCGTTTTCCATGAAAAAAACTTTGCCCGCCTTATGCCTGACGGCGCTTTTCCTGCTGTCGGGGTGCGGCGGAGGCGGCGCCGCGTCGCACGGCGGGAAAAGCGTCCCCGCCGTGCAGAGCGCCCTTGAAAGCGGCGTTGCCGCCGCCGAGGCGGTCGAACCTTTGGCGGGCGCCGCCGCTTCCGGCGCGGGGGCGGTTGCCGCCGGGGAAGCCGCGCCGCCGCCCTCCGCCGGGGAAGCCGCCGACGTTGACCTGACGCAACTTAACGCCACAATGATTTTTTCGCAAGTGAGCCGCATGTTGAGCGAGCCGGAACAGTTTGTCGGAAAGACCGTGCGCATGGCGGGGCGCTTCGCGCTTGCGTTCGGCTACGGCGAGGACGGGGAACCGAACCCGGAGCAGGTGTATTTCGCCTGCGTCATCCCCGACGCGGCGGCGTGTTGCGCGTCGGGAATCGAGTTTGAGCTTGCCGGGGATTACCGCTACCCCGACGACTATCCCGACGAGGGCGACGAAATCACCGTGACGGGCGTCTTTGAGACATACGAGGAATACGGCTTGGAATACTGCCGCCTCGCCGACGCGGTCATGGGGGCGTAAAGAAATCAGAAATCCGGGGCGGCTTGCGTCCGCCCCGGATTTCTTGCGTTGTCTATCGGAAGAGCGGGAAGCCCTTCTTTTCATAGGGTTCGGCGGAAATGCCGCCGACCGCGTAGCCCGTCGCCGCGATAGCGCCGCGCAGGGCGTCGGCGTCAAGCGGCGCGTCGGAGACAATTTCCGTCGCGCCCTTCTTGCGGGACGACGTTACCTTTTTGACCGGGAACGCCCTCCGCACGGCCTCGTTGACGCGGCTTTCGCACATCGCGCACGACATGCCGCCCACGCGCACGGTCGTTTTTATCATGAGCGCCCCCTTGTCCCGCGCAAGCCGGGACGCGCCCCGCCGCAACGCGGACACGCGCCGCCGCGACAGCCCGCGCAACCGCCGCAACCGCCGCTTTGCGCGTCCTTGCGCAGATTCCGCGCACAGACTGCGGCCAGCAGTCCCACAGCCGACAGCGCGATAACGTTTCCCAGAATCGGAGACATAACGCCCCCTCCTTTCCGTCAGACCGCCGCCTGCACGCTTGTCAGGCTGCGGCTTCCCTGTTCGGGCTGGTAGCCCTTGCGGAACAGCAGATAGAGAATGAGCAACAGCACGACCGCCGCCGCGACCGTCCCGGCGCCGAAGGCGACTTCCCCAAGAATCAGCCCGCCCAACTGGTAAATCATCAGCGCGACGGCGTAAGCCCACAGGCACATGTAGCCGATTGCGCCCGCCGTCCAGCGGGGGTTGTTCATCTCGCGCTTAATCGCGCCCATAGCCGCGAAGCACGGGGCGCACAGCAGGTTGAAGGCCATGAACGCGAAGATTTCCAGCGGCGTGAAGTCGCGGGCGACTTTCTCCCAGATTTGCTCGCCGTTCTCTTCCAGCTCCTCTTCCTCGCCGCCGTCGTAGTTGTAGAGCACGCCGAACGTCCCGACGACGTTCTCTTTTGCGACAAGCCCGGTGAACGTCGCCACGGTGGGGCGCCAGCGCCCGAAGCCCAGCGGGCGGAATATCGCGGAAACGCCCTTGCCGATTCCCGCCAGTATGGAGTCGTCCATCGGCGAAACTTCCGCCGCGTCAATGCCCATGCGCTCCGCGACTTGCGCCCTATAGCTTTCGTCAATGCCTTCCCACAGGCTTTCCGTCATGCCGAATTTCCCGTTGACCATGCCGAAGCCGGAGAGAAACCAGATGATGATAGAGGAAATCACAATCACGCTCCCGGCGCGGACGACGAACGACCAGCCGCGCTCCCAAGTGGCGCGGAACACGTTCCCGGCGGACGGGACATGGTACGCGGGAAGCTCCATGACGAACGGGGACGGCTCCCCGGCGAAAATCTTGAACTTTTTCAACATGATTCCCGACAGCACGATGGACGCCATGCCGAGGAAATAGGCGGAGACGGCGACCCATGCCGACTGTCCGAACAACGCGCCCGCGACAAGCCCGATAATCGGGGCTTTCGCGCCGCAGGGCATGAAAGTCGTGGTCATAAGGGTTAGCTTGCGGTCCTTGTCCTGTTCGATGGTGCGCGACGCCATAAGGCCGGGGATTCCGCAGCCTGTGGCGACGAGCATGGGGATGAACGACTTGCCCGACAGCCCGAAATGGCGGAAAATCCTGTCCATGACGAACGCGACGCGGGCCATATAGCCGATGTCCTCCAGAACGGCGAGGAAGAGGAACAGCACGAGCATTTGCGGCACGAACCCCAGCACGGCGCCGACGCCCGCCACAATGCCGTCCTGAATCAGCCCGTAGACCCAGCCGCCCTCCGGCACGTTCAGCGCGCCCAGAAGCCCGCCGACAAGTCCGGGAACCCATTCGCCAAAGATTACGTCGTTGGCGAAGTCCGTCGCCCATGTGCCGACGGAAATCGGGAAGCCGTTGATTTCAAAGCCGCCCATGGCGATTGCGTACACGCCGAACATAATCAGCGCGAAGATGGGCAGCCCCAAAACGCGGTTAGTCACAATCCGGTCGATTTTGTCGGACGCGGAAAGGGCGCGTTCGGCGCGTTTCTTCTTTACGGATTTGGCGACGACATTGGCGATGTAGGCGTAGCGCTGGTTCGTGATAATGGATTCCGCGTCGTCGTCCATTTCCTTTTCGCAGTCGGCGATATGCCCCTCGATGTGCTCGGCGAGTTCCGGCGAAAAACGGAGCTCCTCCATGACTTTTTCGTCGCGCTCGAAAATTTTGACGGCGTACCAGCGCAGGAACCGCCCGTCCACCATGCCCTGTATGGATTCCTCGATATGGGCAAGGGCGTGCTCCACGCTCCCCATGAACACGTGCGGCAGTTCCCCGACGCGCCGCCCCTGCGCGGCTTGCACGGCCTCTTCCGCCGCGTTCGCGCTTCCCTCGCCCTTTAGCGCGCTCATTTCCACGGCCTCGCAGCCCAGCGCGTCGGAGAGCGATTTCAGGTCAATCGTATCGCCGTTTTTGCGCACCAAATCCATCATATTGACCGCAACAACGACGGGAATGCCCAGTTCGATTAACTGCGTGGTCAAGTAGAGGTTGCGCTCGATGTTCGTGCCGTCCACGATGTTCAAGATAGCGTCGGGGCGCTCTTTGACAAGATAGTTCCGCGCCACGACCTCTTCCAAGGTGTACGGCGACAGGGAGTAAATGCCGGGCAAGTCCTGAATCACGACGTTTTCGTGACCTTTCAGCTTGCCTTCCTTCTTCTCGACCGTGACGCCGGGCCAGTTGCCCACGTACTGCCGGGAGCCCGTCAGGGCGTTGAACAGCGTGGTTTTGCCGCAGTTCGGATTGCCCGCCAGCGCGATTTTCATGTCCATTGCGCCCGCCCCCTTACAGCACTTCTATCATCTCCGCGTCGGCTTTCCGTATGGAAAGCTCGTAGCCGCGGACGTTCAATTCCATGGGGTCTCCGAGCGGCGCGACCTTGCGCACCAGAATTTCGACGCCCTTTGTGATTCCCATGTCCATAATGCGACGCTTCACGGGACCGTCCCCATGGAGCCGCGCCACCGTGACGGTTTCCCCGATTTTCGCGTCTTTGAGCGTTTTCATACGCTTTGCCTCCTCAAATCATAATCCGCGCCGCCATGCTCCTGTCCAGCGCGAGGCGGCTGTCACGAACCTGCACAATCAGGTTTCCTCCCGCTTCGCTTACGACAGTCACATCCGCGCCGACGACAAAGCCCAGTTCCGCCAAATGGCGGCGCACGTGGTCCTGTCCGCCGATTTTGCGCACCGTGACGGGTTCCCCCGGTTTCGCCAACATTAAAGGCATCATAGGCGCCCGCTCCTCTCTCTTGGCTTCTATGAAACTGCCCGCGCAAGGCAAAATTTGACGTTGCGAATCTCATCGCGGGTTAGTTTAACATAACTAACCCGCCTTGTCAAGCCCTTTCCGCGAATTGTGCGGGATGTTAGAAAAGACAGTTTTCCGCAAAGTTTAAAACTTGCGGAAAGCTGTCCGTGCGGCGTTTGGCTGAGAGACGCTCAAAACTCCCGCCGCCCCTCCAGAGCGCGGGCAAGGGTGGCGTCGTCGGCGAACTCAAGCCGCCCGCCTATGGGAATGCCGTAGGCGAGGCGCGTCACGCGCACGCCCAGCGGGCGCAACAGGCGCGAAATGTACAGCGCGGTCGCCTCCCCTTCCGTATCGGGGTCGGTCGCCATAATGACTTCCTTCACGCCGCCGCGCCGCACGCGGTCGAGCAACGGGCGTATGGCGATTTCGTCCGGCCCGATATGGCGCATGGGCGATATGACGCCGTGCAACACGTGGTAGCGCCCTTGGTACTCGTGCCCGCGCTCTATGGCGGCCACGTCGCGGGGGTCGGCGACGACGCAGACCGTGGACGCGTCGCGGCGGTCGGACGCGCAGATGGGGCACAGCCCGCCCGCCGTGAAGTTTTGGCATTCCGGGCAGAGCGTGATTCCCTCCTTGGCGCTCACCATGGCGTCGGCGAAGGCGCGAACGTCCTCCGCGGGCAGTCCGAGAACGTAGAACGCGAGGCGCTGCGCGGACTTGCCGCCGATTCCGGGAAGCCGCGCAAACTGTTCGACGAGCGCCTCCAGCGGCGCGGGAAAGTATTCCATGCGCTTCCCTTCCCCCTTACTCGTCGGGCAGTTCGACGACCGTCGCGCCGTGCCCGCAGTCGGGCAGGAGCTTTTGCAAAACGTCCTCCATTTTGATTTTCAGCGTGCTTGTGCATATGCACGGGTGACAGCTCAAATAATCCGCCTCATAGGTTTCCCTGTCCATGAGAAGCCGGACGCGTTTTTCCGTATCGTTGGCAAGCCCAAGAATCGTAGCCGAGCCGGGCGTGCAACGGAGCAGTTCCCATAGCGTTTCCTCCGGCGCGAACGACAGCCGCGCCGATTTGATTTGCTTGCTCAAATCCTTGGTATGGAAAGGCTTGTGCGGCGGCATACAGAGCAGGTAAAAATTCGTTTTTTGGCGGTTACACAGGAACAGGTTCTTGCACACGGGCATACCGAGGACGGCGGCGACGGCGTCGCATTTCTCCATATTGTCGGCGGGGTCGCCGGAAACGCGGTCGTATTCGATACCGAGGCGGTCGAGCCAGTCGAAAGCGGCGGATTCCTGCGGCAAAAGCTCCCCGTCCGGGCGGGTATTGCGGCAGAGGGGCGAAACGTACATAGAACAGTCTCCTTCATGATTCGTTCGTGACAGGCGGGGCTTGTCAGTCGTGGCGGGCGTCGTCGGAGAAGCATTCGCAGAAGCGGGCGGAGAAAGACGGCTCAACGCCCGCCTTGCGCAAGTGGGATAACGCGCCGAACTCGCTAATACGGAACGACGCGATTCCCTCCCGCCGCTCCTCCGTATAAACCAGCGTCACGGACGACGGCAGGGCGCAGAAGCCGTGCAGAATCGGCATGGGCGACACGGAGAGCAAATGACTGAGCATGACGGCCTCCGCGCCGAAATGGCAGAACAGCGCGACGGTGTCATGATTGGGCTTTTCGGCGCGGTACAGCCGCCCTTCCCGGCGGTAGCCGTGCGACGACAGGAGCGCGTCGAGACCTTCGCAGACGGCGCGGTACTTCTCCAAAGCGTCGCCGTTCCGCATGACGGCGGGACGCGCCCACGTATTCGGGGCGTAAAAGTCGTCAACGGCAGTCCAGTCTTGGGGCAGCCAGTCCCAGACGATGCCGGGGGCGCCCGTGTCGGGGCGGACGACTTGCGCGTCAAACTCGCGCAGCCAGTCGCAGACTTGCGCCTCCATGCCCTTGGCTTTCATGACGGGCTCCGCCGTCAGGCGCGCCCGCGCCAGCGGCGACGTGTACGCCGCGTTAATCGGGACATCCCGCAGGTATTCCGCCAACAGCCGCGCCTCCTCCGCGCCGCGCTCCGTCAGGCAGTCGTTCTCATAGTCCGGGTCGGCGTGGCGGACAATCAACAGTTTCACAGCCTGTCCTCCCTTCGGAGTTTTCCCCACAGTATACGCCAATTCCCGCCAAATGGCAACCGCATTTTTTGCCGGAAGCGCGGCGCGGCGGCGGTTCCGTGCGCCGAAAGCGGAACGCGTGACGGGGAACGTCCCGCCACGCGTTGAAAGCCCGGTTCAGGCGTCAGCTTTTGGGCTTCAGCCAGATGTCGCAGTCGATTTTGTTGCCGATTCCGTACACTTTGCCGCTCTCCGTGTACTGCCAGTAGTCCGGCTGATAGTACAGGTTCGGGTAGGGCTTAGAATTGCTGGTCGAGGGGTACTGCGGGTACCACATCATGTACGGCTCAAGGGCGCCTTGGTCGTACCGGAAGTAAGCCTCGTGGCGGCTGTTGTAGAACATAGGCGTATACCCTGCGGCGGCGACGCGCTTGCAGAACGCCACCGCGCAGGCGGTCGCCATTTCCTTTGAGACTTTGGCGGCGCGATAGGAATCGCTGTTGATTTCCCAGTCATAGGACACGGGGCCGTTAATCTTATGCCCGCGCAGGCGCTCTATGACGAAATCCGCCTCTTCGATGGCTTCCTTGATGTTTATCGCTTGCGCGAAAATATACGCGCCGGTCTGAATGCCTTCCGCCAACGCGCCCTCGATGTTCTTGGCGTAATAGGGGTCCTCGCGCAAGGAGCCCGTGGAGGTGCCGCGCAACCCCACGCGAATCATGGCGAACTGCACGCCGTCGGATTTGGCGGACTTCCAGTTAATGGCGCCGTTAGTGCGGTCGCGGTTCTGGTAGGCGGACACGTCCACGCCAAACCACGCGTCGTATTTGTTGCCGACATAGCGGATACGGTTCCCCGTGCGCCAGACGAAATCGCCCGCGCCCACCTGCAACTTCTCAACGCCCGTGTAAATCGGGATTTTCGAGCCTTGGTAGGTGAACGTGCCGGACGTTTTGCCGGGGGTATACACGTCGCTGACGGTCATCTTGGACGGGGACTTGTTCGGGAGCGTCCCGTAGTTCGGGGTTGTCCGGGACGCTTGCGCGCTCCGCTCGCGCTCCAGATTGGCAAGGTAGGCTTTGAGCCGGGAGTAAATCGCCGCCGCCTGCGCCCGGTTGGGCACAATGTCGCCGTGGAACTCGCCGTCGGAATAGCCGTTCAGGATTCCCACGGAGTACACGCAGGCGACCGCGTTTCGGAAGTTGTCGTTGGGGAAGTCGAACAAGTCCGTGATGGAGGCGCGGCTGTCCAGAACCGCGCTTCTTGCGAACGAGGCGCCTTTGGACAGGAGCAGGTTGTAGATTTCCAGCGCCATTTGATAGCGGGACAGCCTCGCGTTCATGTCCGTTTCCATGCCCTTGAGAAGCCCGTGGTCTTCGGCGACCCACTGCGCCGCGCTGTACCACTCCACAAACTTGGCGTCGGGGGTAATCCAGCTCAACGCGGTGTTGTAGTCCTCCCTATAGAACGACCGGGAGAGAATGACCGTAAAATGGGCGAGGGTCAGGGGGGAAGCGGGCGCAAACGTGCCGTTGGCGTAGCCCTTAATCGCGCCGTCCGCCGCCGCCTCCTCGATGTAAGCGTAAGCCCAGTGGTTTTCCGGGACATCCGAAAAGGTGTTTTGCGCGCCGACATGTATGGTCAGGCACGCGCACAGAACCGCCGCGCACAGCGCCCGAAACGGAGCGTCTCTTGTTTTCATGCGAAAGCCTCCTGTCTTGATAGTTTGCGCCGTTTGCATGGGGTTATTTTACAGTAAAATTCCGGCAAATGCAAGAGGCAAAATGCGCGTGAAGGGGACGCCCTTTCCGCCGCGTCCGGCGGCGGGGAGCCCGGCGCGGAGTTCAGAGGCCGAACACTTCGCTGTGGGAGCCCGTCCGGGAAAGCGTCAACGTCAGTTCCTTGCTGCTGACCCTGTACACAAGAATCCAGTCGCTTGCCACGTGGCATTCCCGAAAGCCTTTCCAGTTGCTTACTAACGGATGGTCAAGATACTTCGCGCCGAGCGGCGCCTGTTTTTGGAGCGCCTCAACGACGGATTTCAAAAGCGACATGTCCCGCCCCTGCTTGACCAGCCGTTTATAGTCCCGTTTGAATTGGGATGTCTGGACGAGTTCAAGCATGTTCGCGCTCCCCGGCGATTTCGGCGTCGTTGTCGGCGAAAAGTTCTTCCGCCGTCCGGTAGCGTTTGGCGGGAACCCTGCCCGCCTCAATGTCCATAGCCTCCCGCATGGCTTCCAAGGTCTCCCGGCTGTACTCCGGAAGCCGAACATCGAAAGGAATGCCGCCGACCGCGAGGGACTTCTCAAAAAAAATGTTCACCGCCTCGGCGAGCGTCATGCCAAGGCCGGAGTAGAGAAATTCGAGGCTGGACTTCTTGTCGGAAGGAATCCTCATGCTGAACACGGCTTTTGCCGATTTTCCCGCAGTATCCGCCATATCTGTCGCCGTCCTTTCCGTTGCGATACGCCGATTATACGCGCCTTGCGGGGAAAAGGCAAGCGCAATTACCAAAAAGCCCTCCCCGGCGCGGGCGGGAGAGGGCTTGCGCGCGGCGCGGGTTAAGCGTTAAACGCCACGCGGTAAAACACATCCTCCAATCGAATGGTCAAGCCGTCGAACAGAGGGCTTTTGAACTCCGTCGCCAACGCGTTTTTCTCCTCCTCCTTCATTCGGGAGAGCATGAATGGCGGACAGCGCGTGCAAACGTCCCGCAGGACAAAGCGCCCGTTCTCCAGTACGTATTGCTCCACGGACTGCTCGGCGGGGCTGACAATCCAGTATTCCCGGACGCCGTTCCTTTCGTATGCGTCCTTCTTGCGCCCCCTGTCGTTGCGCCCCGTGCTGGGCGAAAGAACCTCTACGACCAAATCCGGGGCGCCGCGCACGCCGCCGTCGGGGTAAATCTTCTCCGGGTCGCAGACTACCATCATGTCCGGCTTGTACTCCTCCCCGTCCTCCAAAAAGAGCGTCGCGCCATCCGGGAAGGGGACGCACTGCTTCCCGCGCAGGTAGTGATTGAAAATCGCGTAAATATTGCCCGCCGTAAAGATATGGTTGGTGGTCGGGGACGCCATCATGACGACCTTGCCGCCGATGATTTCCTCCTCCGGCTCAAACTCATACGCAAGACTGCTTTCCATAAGCCCTCCTTTTCCGCCGCGCCTTCGGCACGCCGCCATTATAGCGGAAATCCCGCCGCCGCGCAAGAAGGAAAAAGCCCTCCCTCGGCGCGGCGCATGGGCGTTAAGCGAAAGCAACCCCGCCCCCGTCCGTCGCGGAGAGCCGCCTTCTACCGGAACGGGCGTAGGCAAGCTAAATCAGACCTGCCCCCATCCGTCGCTGCGCGACACCTTCCCCCGTTCCGGGGGAAGGACTATCCCAAAAGGGAAACCGTTCCAAATCGCCCGCTTTTAAAAGAACTCGCGGGATTTTGGGGCAAACGCCATAAAGTTTGTCCCTCCCCGGGAACGGGGGAGGGCGGCGCACGGCGCCGGGTGGGGGCGACGAAACCAATGTCATTAACTTTACGTAAAACCCCCTCTGTCACTGCGT
>JAFXQD010000015.1 GCA_017527365.1 Oscillibacter sp. | reverse complement strand
GCGGCGGGGCGCGGCGTTAGGCGGCGCGTCGGAACGGCGGAAGCCGCGTTTGCGGCGGGGCGCGGCGCCGTGCGCACGGGTTCGGCGTTGAGCGGGCGCGGCGCCCTTTGCGACGGAACTTGGCTTGGATACTCTCTCATGGAATCCCTCCTTGGCGACGGGTCCGGCGCGTTTTTCTCAGTCTATGCGTCCGGCGCGTCGAACAGGCCTTCTTGTTGCGGCTATTCTATCACATTTTCCGCCGCCGCGCAATCCCGCCGCCGCAAAAATGCGCGGAAACGTCGCCCGAAAAATTTGCAATCCGCCCTTGACGCGTGCGATAATACGTATTATAATTTAAATAGAGCGCAGTTATAAAGAAGCAAAGAGCTTCATGGAGAAGGAGAGTGTGACTATGCTCACAAATCAAATTCATGGCGCCGCCCCGCCGGGCGCCAAGGAAGGAATCTCTTATGAAATCATACTCTTCCAGAGAAGTTCTGAAACTTCTCTACGCCGACGGCTGGTATGAAATCGCCTGCGACGGAGACCACCATCAGTTGAAACACCCCGCAAAACCCGGAAAAGTGACCGTGCCGCACCCGGTGAAGGACATTCCCCGGCGCACGCTTAACAGCATTGCCAAACAGGCGGGCGTGCAGTTCCCTTAAGCCCATTTCCGCGAGGGCGTCCCGGACGCGGCGCGGATTCTGACGAGACGACTATGAATAACGTATTTTATAACAAGAACTCCTATTGCTTCCCGGCGTTCTTCTATTTTGACGACGACGGAATTTCGATTGAATTTCCCGATTTGCCCGGCTGTCTGTCGTGCGCCGAAACGGAGGAGGAAGCCTTCCGCAACGCCAAGGAAGCCCTCGGGCTGCACCTCTACGGCATGGAAATCGACGGCGACGAAATTCCCGCGCCGACTTCCGTCCGCGACCTGCGCCCCGGCGAGGGCGGCGTCGCGGTTATGGTGGATGTTTTCATGCCCCCCGTGCGGGACAGAATCAACCGGAGGGCGGTAAAAAAGACCGTGACCATCCCGGCGTGGCTGAACCGGGAGGCGGAGGCGGCGGGCGCGAATTTCTCCCTGATTTTGCAAGACGCTTTGAAATCGTACCTTGGGAAAAGCGCCCCGCAAGCCTGAATAACGCCGGCGGAAAGGGCGGGAAACGCCCCTTTCCGTTTTTTTCGTCCCCGGCGCCCGAAAAATTTCCCCGGACGGGCGGATTTTCTTTGCAATCCGCGCCGGGATGTGGTATGCTATGGGCGTTGCGCCGCGCCGTGCGGCGCCCGTTGCGCATACGAGCCGCCTTTGCGCGGACATTTTTAAGGAGTTTTGAGCTTATGGGACTTTTGAAAAAGCTGTTCGGGGATTACAGTACCCGCGAACTGCGGAGCATTAACCCTATCGCGGACAAAATCGAGGCGATGGCGGGCGAGTACAAGGCCATGTCCGACGCGGAACTGCAGGGCAAAACCGCCGAGTTCAAGCGGCGCCTGTCCGAAGGCGAAACCCTTGACGACATCCTCCCGGAGGCGTTCGCCACCGTCCGCGAGGCCGCCGACCGCGTCATCGGACTGCGCCCCTACCGCGTCCAGCTTATCGGCGGCGTCGTGCTTCATCAGGGGCGAATCGCCGAAATGAAAACCGGCGAAGGAAAGACGCTTGTCGCCACGCTCCCTTCCTACCTCAACGCCCTGACCGGGAAAGGCGTCCATATTGTCACGGTCAACGACTACCTCGCCACCCGCGACAGCGAGTGGATGGGCAAAGTGCACCGCTTCCTTGGGCTGAAAGTCGGGCTGATTGTCCACGGGCTCACGACCCGGCAACGGCAGGAAGCCTACAACGCCGATATTACCTACGGCACCAACAACGAAATGGGCTTTGACTACCTCCGCGACAACATGTGCATTTACAAGGACGAGTGCGTCCAGCGCGGGCACGCGTTCGCCATCGTGGACGAAGTCGACTCCATCC
Organism: Oscillibacter sp.; assembly: GCA_017527365.1. Lineage (GTDB taxonomy): Bacteria > Bacillota > Clostridia > Oscillospirales > Oscillospiraceae > Oscillibacter. The sequence goes on along the minus strand of JAFXQD010000015.1, from coordinate 13,293 downwards.
TGATTGACGAGGCGCGGACCCCGCTGATTATCTCCGGGCAGGGCGAGAACTCCACGCAGTTGTACGACATGGCGGAGATGTTCGTGTCGAAACTGCGCAAGCGCGTTGTGGTGCAGGTGGACAACAAGGAGGAAGAGGAAGATTTAGGAATCGACGCCGATTACGTCGTAGACGAGAAGGCGAAGACCGCCACGCTCACCGCCGACGGAATCGCAAAAGCCGAGGAGTTTTTCCATTTGGAGAACTTGGCCGACCCGTCGAACGCCACGATTTCCCACCACATCAACCAAGCCCTCCGCGCCCACGGCACCATGAAGCGCGACGTGGATTACGTCGTCAAGGACGGCGAAATCATCATTGTGGACGAGTTCACGGGGCGGCTGATGTTCGGGCGGCGCTACTCCAACGGGCTCCATCAGGCGATTGAGGCCAAAGAGCGCGTCAAAGTGCAGAAGGAGAACAAGACGCTGGCGACCATCACTTTCCAGAACTATTTCCGCCTCTATAGCAAGCTCTCCGGCATGACGGGCACCGCCATGACCGAGCAGGAAGAGTTCGGCACCATCTACAATCTGGACATCATCGAGATTCCGACCAACCGCCCCAACGCCCGCGTTGACCGCCACGACGTTGTTTATAAGACGGAAGCCGGGAAATTCCGCGCCGTCATCGCGCAAATCCGCGAGTGCCACGAGAAAGGGCAGCCCGTCCTTGTGGGCACGGTTTCCATCGAAAAGAACGAGTTGCTTTCCTCCCTGCTCAAAAAAGAGGGAATCAAGCACAACCTCCTGAACGCGAAGAACCACGAGAAGGAAGCCGAAATTGTCGCGCAGGCGGGCAAGTATGGCGCCGTGACGGTCTCCACGAATATGGCGGGGCGCGGCACCGACATCATGCTGGGCGGCAACGCCGAATATCTGGCGCGGGCGGACTTGGTGAAAGCCGGGTACGAAGAGGAAATCATCGTGGACGCCACCGGGTACGCCGACACCGACAACGAGAAGATTCTGGAAGCCCGCGCCCTGTTCGCCGAGCGCATGGCGTACCACAAGGCGATAATCGCGCAGGAGGCGGAGAAAGTCCGCGCCGCCGGGGGCTTGTTCATCGTGGGCACGGAGCGCCACGAGTCGCGGCGTATCGACAACCAGTTAAGAGGCCGCGCAGGGCGTCAGGGCGACCCCGGCGAAACCCGCTTCTTTATCTCCCTTGAGGACGATTTAATGAGGCTGTTCGGCGGCGACCGCATTACGAACCTTATGGACAGGCTCGACCTTGACGAAGACACCCCCATTGAAAACCGTATGCTCACCAAGGCGATAGAGAACGCGCAGACGACCGTGGAATCGCGGAACTTCCAGTCCCGGAAATCCGTGCTGGAGTACGACGACGTGATGAACAAACAGCGCGAAATCATCTACGACCAGCGGCGGCAGGTTCTCGACGGGCGCGACTTGAAGGAAACCGTGCTCAACATGATGCGCACGTCCATTGAAAACCACCTGTCGCTGGCGTTCGGCGGGAAGCCCGCGCTGGGCGAGGGCGACTTGCGCGACGCGCTCAAAGGGCTGGAAGGGATGTATTTCCGTCCGGGCGCGGTGAAGGTCGACGAAACCATGGACGAGGGCGCGCTGGCGGCGGCCTGCGAGGCGGCGGCGCTGGAAACCTACGAGCGCAAAGAGGCGGAAATCACCCCCGACGCCATGCGCGAAATCGAGCGGATTATCATGCTCCGCGTCGTGGACGAATACTGGATGGACCATATCGACGCCATGGACGACCTCAAGCAGGGAATCCGCCTGCAGGCCTACGGCAACAACAACCCCGTGGACGTGTACAAGCGCGAATCCTTGCAGATGTTCGAGGAGATGATAGCGGCGATTCAGGACGAAACCGTCCGGCGGCTTTACTCCGTGCAGGTGCGCAAGAACAAGGAAGTGAAGCGGGAGCGCGTGGCGAAGGCGACTTCCGAGAACGTGGGCGGCGACGGCTCCGCGCCGAAGAAACAGCCCAAGAAGGTGGTCAAAATCGGGCGGAACGACCCCTGCCCGTGCGGAAGCGGCTTGAAGTGGAAGAAGTGCACGTGCGCACAGTACCACCCCGACTTGAAAGCGTAAGCGCCCCGGAAAATCGCGTTGCCCGCCCGGACGGAACGCCGCGCCCGGACGGGCTCCTGAAATGACCGACAGCATTTCCCCTCTCTTATCTCGTGCCGGAAAGGATGAAACGCCGTGTCTTTTGTCACCCATATTTCCTCGCGCCGCGCCGAAAAGCTGATTTGGTACGCGTCCACCCTGTTTTCGGACGTTCCGCACGGGTTCTCGACGCGCTTGGGGGGCGCGTCGGAGAAGCCGTGGAACAGCCTGAACTTAGGCCCCAATCGCGGCGACGAACGCGCCCATGTCGAGGAGAATTACCGCCGCTTCTGCGGGGCTATCGGCGCGGACGTTGAGCGCGTCGTGCTGGCCAAGCAGGTGCACGAAACGACCGTCCGAACCGTGACGGCCGCCGACGCCGGGAAGGGGCTGTGGCGTCCCCGCGACTATGCCGCCGACGCCCTCATTACTATGGAGCCCGGCCTGCCGCTGACCGTCTTTTCCGCCGACTGCGGCATTATCCTGTTGCGGGAGCCGGAAAGCGGCGCCGTGGGCGCGGTTCACGCGGGCTGGCGCGGCTGCGCGGGCGGGATTGTCGAAAAGGCGGTGGCGGAATTATGCAAGCTGTCGGAGGCGGAGCCGGGGCAAATCCGCGCCGCCGTCGGGCCGTGTATCGGGCCGGTCTGCTTCACGACGGATTCCGACGTGCCCGACGCCATGCGCAGAGCCCTTGGACGGAGTTCCGAAGCGCATTTTGAGTACGATTATGGCCGCAACAAATGGCGCGTGGACTTGCCCGGACTGATTCGGGAATGCCTCTTGCGCGCCGGGGTTCCCGCCGCGCAAATCGACCTGTTGCGGCTGTGCACGGCGTGCCATCCGGAGCTGTTCTGGTCGCACCGGAAAATGGGCGAGGCGCGGGGCGTGCAGGCCGCCATGATTATGAAGCCGTCCGCCCCCTGACGGCGCCGCGCAAAAAAACGGAATCCGCCTTGCCCGTCACGCGGGGAGGCGGATTCCGTTTCAAGTTCAGGCGTAGACAATCGACTTGGCAAGCTCGTCGGCGGTCTTGCGGCCTTTCAGATACGCCGCAATCGCCAGCGCGAACGGAATCGCCGTGCCGACGCCCCGGCTGGTCAGGACGTGCCCGTCAAGGACGACCGAATCCGTGCGGAACTCCGCGCCCGCCAACTGCCCTTCCAGTCCCGGATAGCACGTCGCGGCGCGCCCCTCAAGGACGCCGCAGTCGGCAAGGACGGTAGGCGCGGCGCAAATCGCCGCAACCAGCTTCTTTTCGCGGTCGAAGGCCTTGACCGCCGCCCGCACGCGCTCGTTTTTCTTCAAGTTCAGCGTCCCCGGCATTCCGCCCGGCAGGATAATCGCGGCGTAGGAATCCCAGTCCGCCGCGTCCGCCGTCGTGTCCGCCTCGAAGGCGATGCCGTGGCTTCCGGTCACGCGCCTGTCGGCGGATACCGACACCATCTCGGCGTCGATTTTCACGCGCCGCAACAAGTCCACGACCGTCAAGCCCTCGATTTCCTCGCAACCGTCCGCCATGCAGACCGCTACCTTGCCCATGCTCCAACCGTCCTTTCTTCCCGCGCCCCGCGCCGATTGCGGCGCAACTTTTCCGCCGGGGCTTTCGTCCGTGCGTCGCGCCGACAACAGCTTGACCTCTCCGCGCCGGGGTTCTTCCCGTGCGTCGCGCCGATTATAGCAGAGCGTCCCGGATTTTGCAAGCGCGTCCCGCGACCCGAAAAATTTTTTTCAAAAACCCCTTGCATTGCGGGAAAAGATGTGGTATAGTAAGAAAGTCCTTTGCGGGGGACGCGCAACCGGGTGTAGCGCAGTTGGTAGCGCACTTGACTGGGGGTCAAGGGGTCGTGAGTTCAAGTCTCGCCACTCGGACCAGAAAACCGGGGTTTCGCTATGGAAAAGCGGAGCCCCGGTTTTTCTTTTCGGGAAAAATCTTGCCTGATTTTCGCTTATTACGAATCTATTACTTATGCCTCGGAGAATCCGAACAACGCCGTATGCGCGACGTTTCCAATCCCGGCGAATGCGTCCGCAACGACGGACGGAACGCCGCGCCTTGCCAAGAAACCGTGCGCGCATACCGCCGACGCTTTTTTACGCGCCGACGTATTGCGGGACGAACGCGCTTGTGTTATAATGGCGCAAACGCTTTCCGTCCGGCGCGGGGGCGTCCCGTCCGCTGCGCCGCGCTTATCATGAGGAGGCTACCGATGAAAAAACAGCGTAAGAACACCCTTGGACGGCAAAAGAACCGCGTTTCCGTCCCGTTCGTATCGGAAGCCGCCGCCGCCCCGCAGACGGGCGGGGACAGCCTCCCGCCGTCCGACGGCGAAACGACCGCGCAAGTTGCCGAACCCCCCAAGAACCCGTTCATGCCCGGCGCGACCGACAAGGCCACCGGGCTGAAAATCCGCAGTATCAACTTGGTTATGATGACGACGGCGGTTTTCCTGCTTGTCTTTTTCCTGTGCAGTTCCCTGCAAACCTCCTCTTCCTACGAGCGCTTGCACTACGCCAACGACCGCTATATTTCCTGCGAGCTGGCGGCCAACCAGTTGAAACACGCCTCGAACTACCTCACGGCGCAGGTGCGCATGTTCGCCATCACGCAGGAAATCAAGTACATGGAGCGCTATTTTGACGAGGCGTTCAACGCCCGCAACCGGGAGCGCGCCGCCGACGTGATGAAAACCTACCTCTCCGACAATTACGCCTACCTCTATCTCGACGAGGCCTACCGCTATTCCTACGAGCTGATGAGGCGCGAATACCACGCCATGAAGCTGGTCGCGGAGGCGAAAAACTACATTTTGGGCGGGGACGCCGCAATCGTCAATTCCGAGGAGCTGACGCAATCCGAAAAGGCCATGAGTTCGGAAGAGAAGATTCAGGCCGCCGTTATGATGACCCACGACAGCTATTACCAGCGTTACGTTGACCTTATCGACGGGTGCGTGGCCTCCTGCATCCGTTGCGTGACGGAAGAGCGGGCGCGGGCGGACGAAGCCAACTCCGCCGTGCTCGACCAACAGACATGTACTCAGCGCGTCCTTGCCGCCTTCCTTATGCTTATTACCCTGATGACGATTCTCACTATCATGCGCCTTGTGATATGGCCGATGGACTCTTTTGTGGAATGTATCCGCCACTACCAGCCCCTGCCTATGGTCGGCTCCTACGAATTGCGCTACCTTGCGCGGGCTTACAACATCATGTACAACGAGAACCAGAAAACCAGCGCCCGCCTGCGCCACGAGGCCGAGCACGACTGCCTCACGGCTTTGTACAACCGGGGCACGTTCGACAAAATGCGCGAAGAGTACCGCAATCTTCCCGTTGCGCTCATGCTCGTCGACGTGGACTTGTTCAAGTCGGTCAACGACACCTACGGGCACGAGGCGGGGGACAGGGTTCTGCAAAAAGTCGCCCGCCTGTTGGAGAAGAATTTCCGGGAGACCGATTTCCCATGCAGAATCGGCGGCGACGAGTTCGCCGTCATCATGACGGACGCCTCCCCGAAAATGAAGGGGCTGATAAGGGAGAAGCTCCGGCGCGTCGCCGAGGGGCTTCTGGACACGTCGGACGGCGCCCCCGCCGTGACTTTGAGCGTGGGCGTGGCTTTCAACGACCGCGACAACGACGGCGACATTTATAAAGACGCCGACCGCGCCCTGTATGTCGTCAAAACACGCGGGCGCAACGGCGTCGAGTTTTACGAGGATTCCTTAGCCCGCGCAAGGCGGAACTATTATCAAGCCTGTTTATAATGGCGCAGGAAGTCGCCCAAGTCCTTCATGGCCTGTTCCATCTCTTGCGGTTCGGGGAGCATGACAATCCGGAAGTGGTCGGGCGCGGGCATGTCGAACCCGGAGCCCGGAACCATGAGGATGTGCTTCTCGTGCAACAGGTCGAGGGCAAACTGCCTGTCGCTCGTGATGTTGAACTTTTTCACGTCCACTTTCGGGAACGCGTAGAAGGCGGCGCGATTCTTGACGCAGGTCAAGCCGTCGATTTTCGCCAGCTCGCGGAAGGTCACCTCCCGCTGTTCGTACAGCCGCCCGCCGGGAACCAGCATTGCCTTGGTGCTGGCGTCGTCGGCGAGCGCCGCCGGGATGACAAGCTGGGTCAGGGCGTTGGCGCACAGGCGCATGGCCGCCAGTTGGAATATGCCCTCCATGTAGTCCTCGGCCTTGCCCTTGTAGCCGCTTACGCACATCCAGCCGCAACGGAAACCGCAGATGATGTGCGACTTGGACAAGCCGTTTGTGGTAATGACCATCAAATCCGGCGCGAGCGCGGCAATGGAATAGTGCTCCGCGCCGTCCATGAGAAGGCGGTCGTAAATTTCGTCGGCAAAGATGATTAAGCCGTTTTCCCGCGCCGCTTGCGCGATGTCAAGCAACACTTCTTTCGGGTAGACCGCGCCCGTGGGGTTGTTGGGGTTGATAACGACAATGGCTCTTGTGCGCTTCGTGATTTTTTTCCGGATGTCGGACACGTCGGGAAACCAGCCGCCGGACTCGTCGCAGGCATAGAAAACGGGCCTGCCCCCGGCGATATAGGCGGAGTTAGACCACAGGGAGTAGCTCGGCGACGGCACTAAAATTTCGTCGCCCTTGTTGCACAGCGCCAACAGGCACATTAAAACCAGTTCGCTGACGCCGTTGCCGATGTAAATGTCTTCGGGCGTGATGTCCCGGACGCCCTTCCCCTTGTGGTAGGCGCAAATCGCCTCCCGCGCCTCCGGCATTCCCTTCAGGTCGCAGTACGCCACGGCCTTGTCCGCGTTGGCGAGGAGCGCGTTCCGGACGCTGTCGGGCATACCGAAGCCGAACGCGGCGGGGTTGCCGGTGTTCATGCGCAGGACTTTTATGCCCTCTTTCGCCATGCGCTGGCTTTCGACGTAGAGCGGGCCCCGGATGTCGGAATGGACGGGGGCAAGGTTCTCGGAACGCCGGACAATCATGTGAAGTATCCTCCTGTTCAATCAAGCGCCGCTGTTTTGTTTTGGCAATAACGGAAGCCCCCGCCGCAAAGGAGGGGGCTTTGGCTTCCGCCGTATGGTGCGCGAGGCGGGACTTGAACCCGCACGTCCGTAAAGGACACCAGAACCTGAATCTGGCGAGTCTGCCAATTCCACCACTCGCGCACGGCGCAACCTTAAAGGGCTTGGGGAGCCGCCCGCAATGCGCGGGCGGCTTGGTGCGGCTGACGGGACTTGAACCCACACGTCGCTAAAACACCAGCACCTCAAGCTGGCCTGTCTACCAGTTCCAGCACAGCCGCATACGCGCCCCTCGAAAGATTGCAGGGGCTATTATAGCACGAAAAGGCGGTTTGTCAAGGGGGATTTTGAAAAAAAGGCGGGGCGGGTTTTGCGGATAATTTTGCAAGGCATAGGGCGGCGGGGCGCGGCATATGATAGCGGGCGGGTGAGAGACGATGAAAAATCAGGCGTGGAAAACCTATCTGTTCTGGATTGCGCTCACGGAGGCGGTCGGCGGGCTGTCCGCCCTGCTGACGCGCAAGGGCATGGAGTATTTCTCCGCCGCCGTGACGCAGCCGCCGTTTTCGCCGCCGCCCGCCGCGTTCGGAATCGCGTGGGCGCTCCTCTACCTGCTCATGGCGGTCGGCATGGCGCGGGTGCGGCTCCGCGAGGCGGTGAAATCGGAATCGAGAAGCCTTTACCTGTACCTTCTGCAACTGGCGTTCAATTTCATCTGGAGTTTGATTTTCTTCAACCTCCGGGCGTATCTAATCGCGTTCCTGTGGCTTGTCGCGCTGTGGGTTCTCATCTGGAACATGGCGCGGGCGTTCCGGAAAGTCGATACCGTGGCGGCGCGCCTGCAAATCCCCTATCTGCTGTGGGTCGCCTTCGCCGGGTACCTGAACTTCGGCGTGTGGGTTTTGAACCGTTGAGCGCCAAGCGGCGTTACCCCCCTCCCTTCCGGGACGGGGGAACGCCGGATTTTTACGGCGGAAAAGCCTTGACACTCAACCGCAAATCCGCTATAATCCCAATCATTCAAGGCTCGCGCCTTGTCATACTTTGTTTACCTATTTGCCGCAAGGAGGACGCCCGGATTGATGTACCCTTTTTTAACCTTGGACGACGGCACGGAAATTACCCATTCGGAAATGTATCCGGACGGGCGAGTCAAGGTTTACATGGAAAAGCCCGACGCCAAAGACTGCTTTCATCACGCGACCTGTTATCTGCCCGGTTACGTCTGGGAGGACGTGCGCGGCTTTTCGCAGGCGGAGTTTGACCGCTGTCGGGAGGTTGTGCAGTCCACGGCGCATTTGATTCTGCGTTTCGCTCAGGAAGGCGGTTTTGAGAATGCCGCAGGTCTTTAGAATCGGCTCTTACTGGGTGTTTTTCTGGTCTAACGAATCCGCGCCGCCGGAACCGATTCACGTGCATGTCTGCCAAGGCGCTCCCCGTCCCAACGCCACTAAAATTTGGATTACCCGCGTCGGAAAATGTTATCTGTGCAACAACAACTCCCGCATTCCCGCGCCGACGTTGCGGAATATTATGCAGATTATAGAAGCCCGGAGCGCGGAAGTTATCGAAAAATGGCTTGCGCATTTCGGGGAAATTCATTACTTCTGCTGATTGCGTCCCGCCTTCCCTGCGAGGGACGAAAGCGAACCGCCCTTTCCGAATTTGCGGAGAGGGCGGTTTTGTCGGGCGCGGCGATTAGAAACAGTTGACAATTCGCCGCTTTTCCCGCATAATAGGCGAGGCGCACAGGCGCCGAAAGCATGTGCGGGAGGTTTTATGCGAGATGTCAAACTCTGCGATTGTGGGGATTAACTGGGGCGACGAGGGCAAGGGGCGCATGGTGGACTTGCTCACGGAACAGTATGACATTGTGGTACGCTATCAGGGCGGCGGCAACGCCGGGCATACGGTCATTAACGAAAAGGGGAAGTTCGCGTTGCACTTGCTCCCTTCCGGGATATTCCGGGAGGGCGTGGTCAACGTCATCGGGAACGGCGTGGCACTGGACTGCGAAAACCTGTGGAAGGAAGCGGAGGAACTCCGGGGCAAGGGCGTGCCCGTCACGCCGGACAACCTGAAAATCAGCGAGCGGGCGTCGTTGCTCCTGCCGTGGCACCGGGAACTCGACGGGCTGGAAGAGGCGCGGCTGGCGGATAAGAAGTACGGCTCCACCAAGCAGGGAATCGCGCCGTTCTACTCCGACAAGTACCAGAAAAAAACCGTCATGGCGGGGGAACTGCGCCGCCCCGACCGCCTCAAAGCGCGTCTGACGGACATTTTGGAGTGGAAAAACCTGATTCTGCGCAACGTCTACGGCGCGGAAGGGTACTCGATAGAACAGCTTATGGACTGGGTTTCCGCGTGGGGCGAGAAGATTTGCCCCTACCTCTGCGACGCCGGGAAGTTCCTCCGGAACGCCGTCGCGCAGGACAAGCGAATCCTCTTGGAAGCCCAGCTCGGCGCCCTGCGCGATTTGGACTACGGTATTTATCCCTATACCACTTCCTCCAATCCCGTGGCGGCTTACGCGCCCGTGGGCGCGGGTCTGCCGTCCATGAAAATTGACAAGGTGGTGGGCGTGGTCAAGGCCTATTCGACCTGCGTCGGGGAAGGGCCGTTCGTGTGCGAGTGGTTCGGGGAAGAGGCGGAGGAACTGCGCAAGGCGGGCGCGGAGTACGGCGCGAAAACCGGACGCCCGCGCCGCGTCGGTCCCATGGACATTGTCGCCACCCGCTACGGCGTGCAGGTGCAGGGCGCGACCGAAATCGCGCTTACGAAACTGGACGTGTTGAGCTATCTGGACAGAATCCCCGTCTGCGCCCGCTACCGCCTCGGCGGGGAGCCGACCGACGATTTCCCGTTCCCCGCCGACCTGCCCGACGCGGAGCCCGTGACGGAGTGGCTCGACGGCTGGAAAACCGACGTTTCGGGCGTCCGGAAGTGGGAGGATTTGCCCGACGCCGCCCGGAAATACGTGGAATATCTGGAAGAGAAATTAGAGCGCCCGATTCGTTATGTCTCCGTCGGGCCGGAGCGCGACGCCATCATTCTGCGTTGAGCGCGCCCGCCCCGCGCTTGCCATAAATTTCCGCTTTTCAGGCAAATAAAGCAACAAAAATCCCGGAAAATTTATTTTTCGGGATTTTTTGCGCGTTTTTCCGACTTTCCCCGGATTCCGGCGCCCAAAACCGCCCCCCGCGCCCTTTCCGCCCCCGCCGACGCCTCAAAAAGCCCTTGCAAATATCGCGGAACATGGTATAATTGGGGCAAGAGCGGACGAAAGAACCGTTTCTGCGGGAAAGAGCCTATCGGGAGTTGGTGTGACGATGAGAAAAATTCGCAACGTCCTTTTCGCGCTGTTCCTGACTTTGGCGCTATCGACGGGCGCGGCGGCGTCCGAAACCCGGCTGGAAGTCCGCGCCCCGTCGGGGGCGCTCAAGGCCGGGGAAACGTTTGAAGCCGCCGTTGAAATCGCTGGGAATCCGGGGTTCCGCAGCGTGCAATTTACGCTCGTCTGGGACGAGGCCGAGTTGGAATGCCTTTCGGCCTCCGTCGGCGCGGCGCTGGAAGGCGGCTTTTCAGCCGTCAACGCGCAGTCTCCGGAAGGCGCGATTGTCGCCGCCGCTTTCATGCAGGCTCATCCCGGCGACGGCGCCTTGGCGGGCTTCTCTTTCCGCGCCAAGCAAGACCTTTCCGCCGTCCGCTTTGGAATCGCCGAAGCCCGCCTTAGCGGCGAAAACGCCGCGCCCATCCCCTGCCGCGTTTCCGGGGCGTCGCCGGCCCTGTCGGACTTCTCCGACATGTCCGGGCGTCCGGAAGCGCGGGCCGTCCGGGTCTGCCTCCGCCGGGGGCTTCTCTCCGGCTACCACGACGGCACTTTCCGCCCGGACGAAACCGTGAGCCGGGGAGAGTTCGCGGAAATCCTCTGGAAAATGGCGGGGCGTCCCGCCGCGACCGCCCCCGCGCCCTTCCGCGACCTCGCGGGGCAGCCGGAGGCGCGCCGTCAAGCCGTCGCGTGGGCTTACGCCGGGGGCTACGTCTCCGGGACGGCGCCCGGCGCCTTCTCCCCCGACGCCCCCCTGACGCGGCAGGCGGCCATGAAAATCCTGTTCCGGCGCAACGGCGCCGCCGCCGGCATGGAAGCAATGCTGCGCCCGACCTACGACGCCGCCTTTGCCGACAGCGGACGCATTTCCGCTTGGGGAAAGGAGGGGATGTATTGGGGCGTCTATCACGAACTGCTCCGCGCCTCAAAGTCCATGGAACTGGAGCCTGCCCGCGCCGTGTCCAGAGCCGAAGCCGCGGACATTGTCGTCCGTTACGCCGAACGCTTTGAGTGAACGGCGCAAGCGCAAAGGAGGAACTAAAACAGTGAAAAAGATAGGAATCCGCCTCGCCGTCCTATGCCTAATCGCCGCGCTGACCGCCGTCGGCGCCGGAGCCGCGAACGTGAGCGGCTTGCAGGGCAACGGCGCGACCGTCACGCCGCAAAACGCAGACGGACAGGCTGTCGCCGCCTCCGGCGGCGTCTACTCCGGGGTCAGCAAGTTTGAGATTGCCAAAAGCGGCGCCGACGCCAATCAACTGTACTTGGTCGTTATCTGCGCCGCCGACGGCGATTCCCAGACCATCGTGCCCACGGAATCGAACTCATATTACATGAACATCGCGCCGTCTGAAATCGGCTCCGTGGGCGCCGACGGCACGCTGAACGTGACCGCCTATCCCAAGGACTTGGCGGACGGCAAATACCTTATCGGCCTGAGCGACTACGCCGACGGCGGCAAGCTCAAAACCGTCGCTTCCTTCACGGTCGGCGCTTCCGCGCCCGCGTCCGACGCCTTGACAGGCAATTTTGACGGCATCGGCGACAAGCCGGACGTTAGCGACGTGGTGAGCATGATTGACCTGATTGTCAGCGGCGACCTGCCGACCGCCCAGCAACTGCGGGCGGCGGACTTCGACGGAGACGGAAAAATCACTGTCGGCGACGTGGTGTCCGTCATCTCTATCATCGTGAGCTGACGGCATTTTATGAGGAGGTAATACGACATTATGAACACGCTTCGACGCGCACTGTCCGCCGTAATGGCGGTTTGTATGGCGCTGTCCCTGCTTGCGCTTCCCGCCGGGGCGGCGGAGGAAGATAAGCGCACTGTGAAACTGGGCTTCGATACCGTCGAATGGGTGTCGCTCGCCGACGTGGATTTCGCCGGAGACCAGTATTTCGACGCCAACGGCGACGTTCTCGCGCAGTACGCAAACACGAAAGTGGCGCTTGTTTCCGTCACGGCGGAAGCCACGGAAGGCGCCCAGTTCAACGTCTACAGCGGCGCCCAAATCGCCGTGAAGTTTGATTCTTCCGTCCTGCGCTTCAACGACCCCGGCGACGCCGCGTCCCTGATTAAGTCGGGCGGGCGCAACCCCACGACTATGGGCGTGTCGGCTTCTTCCGACGTGGCCAAGGCTAACGCCGACGGGGAAGTGGTGCTGTTGTTCGCCGACACGAGCGGCAAGACCTATACGGTGCAAAACGGCGCCGTGATTGGCTCCGTGTTCTTCTTCCTCGCCGACGAGTCGAAAAAGGGCGACGTTTCGCAAGTCTCCTTCGGCGACGACGCGAAAATCATCTACTACACCGACGAAAACCGCGTCTCCCATTCGCATGACATTGACGCCGCCGCCGTCGGCTCCGTTCCCGCTTACGACCCCTCCGGCCCCGTCGTGGAGAAGTGGACGATTTCCTTTGACGCCAACGGCGGCAACGGTTCTATGGACGCCGTGGAAGTGGTCAAGGGCGAGAGCGCGACGTTGCCCAAGTGCGCCTTCACGAACACGACCGAGTTCGCGGGCTGGAAGGACGCCGACGGCAACGACTACGCCGACGAGGCAACCTTGACGCCGACCGCCAATATGACGCTTACGGCGCAGTGGAAAGAGCCCCCCGCGCCCGTTGAAAAGTGGACAATCAGCTTTGCGCCCAACGGCGGCAACGGCTCCATGGACGCCGTGGAAGTGGTCAAAGGCGAGAGCGTGAAACTTCCCAAGTGCGCCTTTACGAACACGACCGAGTTCGCGGGCTGGAAGGACGCCGACGGCAACGACTACGCCGACGAGGCGACCGTGACGCCGACCGCCAATATGACCCTTACCGCG
>JAFXQD010000014.1 GCA_017527365.1 Oscillibacter sp. | reverse complement strand
TATCGGCGACGGCGCGATTATCGGCGCGGGAAGCGTCGTCGGGCATGATGTCGCGCCGTATTCGGTGAACGTCGGCAACCCGGCGCGGGAAATCCGCAAGCGGTTCGACGGCGAACTGATTGCGTTATTATTACAATTCCGTTGGTGGGATAAGGGCGTTGAGGAAATCAACCGCCTGATTCCGCTGTTGACCTCTTCCGATTTGGCGTCCGTGAAAGCGAAAATCAAAGAATTGCTGTAGATTGAAATTCCCCGTATTTTGTACGGGGAATTTTCACAAACTGTCCCCGCGATTCCGTAAAAAAGCTGTGCGGACGGACAAAAAGCGCGTTTTCCGATTGACAAGCCGCCTCTCGTCGCGTATAGTGCGTGAAACGGCGCGGCTTGTCCGCCGCGCCCAACGGAAAGAGGGGATTCCCATGGATTTTCTGCGGCGCAAAAACATTGTATTTTCGGCGCGGCGCTACGGCATTGACGCCCTCGGCGCAATGGCGCAAGGGCTCTTCTGCTCCCTGCTCGTCGGCACCATTATACGCACCCTCGGACAGCAACTGCATATTTCCTATTTGTCCGATATTGGCTCTTACGCCATGTCGGTGTCAGGCCCGGCAATGGCGGTTGCGATTGGCTACGCGCTCCAAGCCGACCCCATGGTATTGTTTTCGCTGGCGGCGGTGGGGTACGCCGCCAACGCCGAAGGCGGCGCGGGCGGCCCGCTGGCCGTGCTCGTGATAGCGATTGTCGCGGCGGAGTGCGGCAAGGCGGTCTCGAAGGAAACCAAGGTTGACATACTCGTGACGCCCGCCGTCACAATCCTGATTGGCGTCGCGCTGGCGAAACTTATCGCGCCGCCGATTGGAAGCGCCGCCCGCGCTTTCGGCGCCCTCATCGACCAAGCGACGCGCCTTCAGCCGTTCTGGATGGGCATCGCCGTCTCCGTGCTGGTAGGCGTGGCGCTCACGCTCCCGATTTCCTCCGCCGCCATTTGCCAAGTCCTTTCGCTGACCGGGCTGGCGGGCGGCGCGGCGGTCGCGGGATGTTGCGCCCAAATGGTAGGGTTCGCGGTGATGTCGTTCCGCGAAAACCGCTGGGGCGGATTGGTAAGCCAAGGTCTCGGCACGTCCATGCTCCAAATGCCGAACATCGTCCGCAATCCCCGCGTATGGATTCCTCCGACGCTCGTTTCCGCCGTGACGGGGCCGCTCGCCACGTGCGTTTTCCGGCTGGAAATGAACGGCGCCGCGATTAACTCCGGCATGGGCACGTGCGGCCTATGCGGGCCAATCGGCGTGTGGACGGGCTGGCTTGCGCCGTCGGAAGAGGCGATAGCGAAAGGCGCGGCGGCTATGCCGCCCTCCGCTTTCGACTGGCTGGGGCTGTTCCTGATTTGCTTTGTCCTGCCCGCGATACTCGCGCCGCTGATTTGCGGGGCTTGCAAACGCGCCGGGTGGATTCGCGGCGGAGACTTGACGCTGTGACGAAAAACTCCCGTCGGACGGCGAAAACCGTTCCGGCGGGAGTTGCGCGTTATTTCGGCTTCATCCGCGACAAGAGCGCGTCTCCGGCGACTTTCACAAGGGCAGTTTTTGCCATGAACTTATTGGAGAACACCTGCAAAACCGTGATTTATAAAATCACGGTTCGCAAATACAAAAGAAAAAAACAGGAAGGAAGCCGGGACGGTGAAAGGCGGCGGTTTTACTGACGCGTCTCTAACAAACGCTTTTTGAGGTCGAGGCGCGAAGAACCCGCAAGCCGCGACGGCTTGCGGGTTTCATAATGGTCCGAGCGGGGCGGCTCAAACGCCCGGCCACCTGCCCCCAAGCGGTAGGGGCAATTTTTACGCACAAGCTCAAAGCATTTTTTGCCGTCTAAGGGCGTGTTTTCATGTTTTTTTGAAATTTTCATGCGGCAGGAACGGGGCAAGACCGCTTTCGGTTACTAACGCGTTGCTAACAGGGTCGCTCCCCCGCGACGGGGTCTCCACCGCCGCTATCAACGCCGAAATCTCCGTGTGCACGTAGATGTTCGCCGTCGTGGAGTAGCTCGCGTGGCAAAGAATCCGCTGCAGGATTTCCGGGGCATACCCATGCGCCGCGCCTCGCTGGCGTAAGTGTGGCGCACGGCGTGGGGCGACTTGCGCGCAATGCTCAGACGCTTCAGGAGCGGGTAGTAGTCCCGACTGCGGAAGTTGTGCGTGTCCTGATTGCCCGCGTAGCCGGACAGGAGCAAATCGCCCGTCGCAATCGCCGCGAAGTACGCGAAATAGCCGCGCCCTTCCGGGCGGATGGGTATCACGCGGTTGCGCCCCGCCGCCGTCTTTTCCCCGCCGACAACGTAACTCCCGTGATAGTCGGCGAGCGGCAGGCCGAACAGTTCGCCGATACGCATTCCGGTGTAAATCAGCATGAGGACGATTTTCGCGGCGTCGGAGCCGTCCGCCTCCAACGCGGCGATTTCCGCCGCCGAGAAGATTTCCTTTTCCTTGCGCACATTCTCCGGAAGGCGCACATAGGTTGCGAAATTCGTCGTGACGATTTCCTCGCGCATCGCCCAGCGGCTCATCTGCGTGAGCAGTTGCTTGTACTTGGACAATGTGCTGTGCGTCTTGCCCGTATGGGCGTCCATGACGCGC
>JAFXQD010000013.1 GCA_017527365.1 Oscillibacter sp. | reverse complement strand
GCGCAAGGCCAAGGAGCGGACGGAGGAAACTTTGATTGCCGCGATAAAAGAGGCCATGAAAGAAATCACGCCGGAAGATTGTCAGGGATGGTTTCGTAAAGCTGGCTACCGCTAATTACGATAATTTTCTGGATTGCTATAAACGACATTGGCAAGAACGTAAACGCCCAGTTCTTAAACATAGTCGTAACGCTCGGCGTAATTGCGCGTGAACGACATGGACCGAGTCTGCGGGGACGTTTCATAAGTCATAGCAAGAGCCGTCATTTTTTATCCGTGATGTTCCAGACGGATTCAACCTCCCGCTTGCTGAAATCCAGTCCGGCGAATGGGAAGAACATCGAAACGTATTCCGTCGTGTCCATTGTCCCGCCTCTAAAAAATATTTTCACGCTTGCAAAAAACAGTTCCGTTTTGCCCCCTATTACAATATATTTGAATTGGGAAGCCGGGGAGGCAGTCCGGCTTCCATCCGTCCCATGCCTAAGCTATAATAAGAGGAGCAACTGGTTGACGCTGCCCCCCTTGGACTCAATGTCATTAACTTTAATAAAAACCCCCTCTGTCACTGCGTGACATCTCCCCTAAAGGGGGAGACACACAGACGAAAAGCTCATAAAAAAGCGTTCCCCCTCCCCTTTGGGGAGGGGGACAGGGGGAAGGGTTTCCCTAAGTAAATGACATTGCCTTGGACTTCCATGTCCGCAAAACAGACTGTCAGGCATCCTCTCAAATGCTTGACTTTGATTTGCAGAGTTCCTGCGTTCGGGAGGGGAACTTCTTTACTTTGTCGCGGCGGCTTCCGTTTCCGACCCGCTGTCCGGCGCGGACGCGTTCGGCGCCGTGCGCCAATGCAACGACGTGACGTTGAAAACCGGTTCGCACACGTACAGCAACGCCGGGAGAAAGAACAGGCTGACGACGGCGGAAATCACCGCGCCACGCGCCAGCATGGTGCAAATGGTGCCAATCAGGTCAATGGACGACACCGACGACACGCCCAGCGTCGCGCTGAACAGCACAAGCGCGCTTGTGATAATCGACGCGTCCGACGTGTCGGCGGCGATTTTTATCGCCTCTTCCCGCGTTTTCCCGGCGCGCAACTCCTCCTGAAAGCGCGATGTCATGAGTATCGCGTAGTCCACGGTCGCTCCCAACTGGATACTGCTGATAATGACGGGCGCGAGAAAGAAGTTTTCAACCCCCATGAAGTACGCGATTCCTTGATTGATTTGTATCGCCAGCTCGATGGTCGCAACCAGCGCCACGGGCACGGTAATCGACTGGAACGTAATGGCGATAATCAGGAAAATCGCGGCGACGGAAAGGAAGTTCGTCAAGGCTATGTCGGGGCCGGACGTGTCAATCAGCCCCTGATACAACGCGCCTTCCCCGGTAATCATGGCGTCGGGGTCGTAGGCGTCTAATATCGTTTGCATGTCCTCCATCTGCTTCTTGATTTCGTCCGTCGCGGTCTGATAGGACGAGTTGACCATCAGGAGCTGATAGCCGCCCTGTTTCAGCATTTCTTTCAGGCTCGACGGGATGAAGAAATCAGGAATGCCGCTCCCCAAAATTTTATGGTACGAGACGACCGACGTAATTCCCGGCAGTTCGTCCAGCTTGTTTTCAATGTCGCCCATCTGCGCGGCGCTGAGACCGTCGCGCAACACGATAAAATGGGAAGTCGCCATATCAAACTCGGATTTGAGCTTGTTGTTGCTTACGATAGAGGCGATAGTCTGCGGAAGGGTGCGTCAATCTGGTAGTAGACCTCAGCGCGGCTCGACGCGTACAGCGCCGGGGGGACGATGACGGCCATTGCCGCGACGAAAAACAGATGATGCCGGATAATGCGCAAATTGATTTTATGGAAACTCGGAATCAGGATTTTGTGGCGGTGTTTCTCAATGAGGCTGTCGAACGCCAAGAGCATGGACGGCAACACTAAAATCACGGTCATGACGCCCAGCACGACGCCTTTCGCCATGACAATGCCCAAATCGCGCCCTAACGTCATGCGCATGAAGCACAACGCGAGAAATCCCGCGATTGTGGTCAAACTGGAGCCCGTCAGCGAACGGAACGCCGCCAGAACCGCCTGCGCCATAGCGTCGCGGCGGTCGGGATAGTTCGGGCGCTCCGCGACGTAACGGTGATAGAGGAAAATGGAGTAGTCCACGGTCACGCCCAACTGCAACACGGCGGCGATAGCCTTTGTAATGAAGGAGATTTCCCCCATTAAGACGTTTGTGCCCAAGTTGTAAACGACGGCGACGCCGATACTGAGCATGAGCACGGCGGGCAGGACGGTCGATTCCAAGCACAGCGAAAGGGAAACCAGCCCCAGCAGAACCGCCAAGCCGATAAAGAGCGGCAGTTCGCCCTCCATAATGTCGCGGGTGTCCTTCGTCACGACGGAGAAGCCCGCGAGGAAGCATTTTTCGTTGCACAGCTTGCGCACGTTCCCTATGGCGGTCATGGTCTCGTTCGACGCGCCGGGGTGGTCGTACTGGATAATCATCATGGTGGCGTCGCCGGAAAAGAACATGTCGCGGAACTGCGCCGGAATCATGTCCACGGGCAACTGCACCCCGACAAGGTTGCTCAGCCAGAGCGCGTTCGACACGCCCTCCACGTTTTTTATCTCGTTGACAAGCTCGTTTGCGTACCCGGCGGGCATTCCCTCGACAATCAGCATATTCGTCGCCGCCATGTTGAACGGGTCCTCTAAGAGCTTTTCTCCCCTCGACGCGGGCAAATCCGCCGGGATATACGACAGGATGTCGTAGTTTACCCGCGTGGCGACGTAGCCCAGCGCGGAAGGAATCATAAGCAATACGGCGATAAGCAACACAAGCGACGGTTTGCGCGTCAGCCAATGCGCGATTTTTTCAAGCATGACGCCGCCCCCTTAATGGAAAAGCCCCGTGACAGCCCGCCAGAAGTCAAGGAACATCTGCCCAAGGCGGTTGAAGAATGTGCCCTTGTCCTTCTTGACGGAGGTTTCGACGGTTTCGGAAGTTTCGCCCGCCTTGATTTCCTGCGTCCGGATAAGGACTTGCACGCTTTGCGGCGCGGGGTTCTCCGGGGATGTCAGCGACCGCGCCTCGGCGCCGGAATCCATGTTTAAGAGGTTGTTCGCGTCGCCGCTGTATTCGTCCCACGTGTCCTCGATTAAGTCCGTAATCGTGTTTTTCGCGGACTGCAAATCTTTCGTGCTGTCCATGCCGTCGGCGGCTTTGCGGATTGTGGCGGTCAGTCCTTGCAAAGTGTCCTTTGTCCCGGCGTCCAACTGGTTCCCGCCCGCTTTCAACAGGGCTTCCGTTTTGGCAATCAGGTCGTTGGCGTCGCGGATAGCGCTTGTTGAAATCCCGGTCAAACTCTTTAAGGTCTCCAAGGCGCTTCGGGCGGAGGGCTCGTAAGCGTTCAGGACTTTGCGCAGGGCGTCGGCGTCGTTGAGCGCGTGGCGGGCGGTCTCCGACGCCCCGCGCACCTTCTCCGACGCGGCGCGGGCGGTGGCGGACACGTCGCGGACAGCCGCCGACGTGCCGCGCAAGTCGCTTGTTAATCCGCGCAGGCGGGCGGAGGCGCCGACAAGCGATTCCAGCAAATCCGCGAGGCTTCGGAGCGTGTCTTCAAGCGGCTCCGACGCGCCGCGCAGGGCGGCGGAGGCGTCGCGCAAATCGCCGGACGTGCCGCGCAAGTCGCCCATGACCGTGCGGAGGATAGCGGAAGTATCGCGCAAGCCGCTTGTAAGGGTTCGCAAGTCGCCGGACGAATCGCGGAGAATCTCGGAGACTTTCTGCGCGTCGTCTACCATATCCGTGAGGTCGTCAAGCTCCTTGCACAAGTCCGCCAAGTCCCACATGACGTTGGCCGCCATGCCGGAAACGTCGGTCAGCGTATTGTTCGCGCTTCTGGTCACCCCCGTAATGCTGTTGTCAATGTTGCTCATGGACGATAGGAGCAGTTCCAGCGCGGCGGCGCCTTCGGGCGTCCGGCAAAGCGTCCAGACTTGCTCCATCTGCTTGGCGGTGGTTTTGGCGTCGTCCTCCGAATATCCGCGCTGTTGCAGAATCGCGGCGGCAAACGTCCGGAAGTCCGGCGCGTTGTAGAGCGCTTTCAAGCCCTGATAAGTTTCCGCAAGCCCCTGCGCCGCGATAACTTCCAGATTGCCCGACATAAACAGTCCGGCGACGGTCGCGGCGGTTTCGGCGTCCTGTCCCTGCGCGGCGAGCATGGCGGCATAGAACGCGGCTTCGTCAGGCGTCGCGCCCGACGCCGTGAGGCTGTAGAGCTTCGCTATTTGTTGCACGTTGTCAAGGTCGCCCTGCGTCAGCCCGACGGAACTGCCGGAGTTTGACCGCGACGGGATTCCGGTATCGTCCAGCGCGTCGCCAAGCATATTCAAATCGCTTTTCAAGTCCGACGCGTCTTTCAGAATCCGCTTAACGTCCGCGCTCCCGTCCTCCAAATCTTTCAGGCCGCCTTCCAGCTTTTCCAAGTTCGCTTCGAGCAGTTCCAGATTGCCTTCCAGATTTTCCATGCTGTTTTCGGTCGTCGCAATGTCCTGTTCCATGGATTCCAGACCGCTTTCCGCGTCGGCAAGCCCCGTGTCCACGGCGGTCAGACTGCTTGCGGTATCGTCAAGCCCGCTGGCCGTGTCCTCCAAGCCGAGTTCCACGCTGACGAGGCTTTTTTCCAGCCCGGACAGCCCGCTTTCCACGTCGGACAGCCCGCTTTCCATGCGCCCCATGCCGCCCTCCAAGGCTTTCATGGAATCTTCCAGCCCGGACAGCTTGCCGTTCATCTGTAGAATCGTGTCCGTAAGGGCGTTGAGGGCGTTCTTGCCGTCCGTCAGAAACGCCTCCGCCTCTTCCGCGTGGCGCGTCACCGGACTCAGCGCCCCGGCGAGCGTCTCTAAATCTACCTGCGTGCGGTCTAACGCGCCGTAAACCGCGCCTTTGCCGTCGGAAATCGTTTTCCGCGCCTGTTCCAGCCTGTCCAGCCCGTTCGCCGTCTCGTACAGGCTGCTTTGCATACCGTTGAACGCGTCGAGGACGGTGTCCAGACTGTCGGAAAGTTCGTGGTAACTGTCCTCCAAATCGGTTTTCTTTTCGCTGAGTTTCGCCACCTCGTCAAGCTGGGAGAGCGTCGCGGGAACCATCATGAACGTGAGCCCGTCGAACGAAAACTCCTCCGCGCCGACGCGTATGGAAAAATGCTGTTCCTCTCCGGGGAACGCCAAAAACAGAACCGCCCGCAGGTTTCCGATTAACTGCGTTTGCGCGCCGGGCGCCTCCAAGGAAAGAATGTCGTCCTGATTGAACACCGCCGCCGCCGTCAGGACGTAGTTGTTTTTCGCGTACTCTTCCGCGTTCTCGTTGGGAACGGCGTCTATGTTGATTTCCGCAAGCCCCGTTTTGCCGCCCAAATCCTCCGCCTTGACGGGGACGCCGTTGAGGCGGTAGTTGACTTTCAGCGTCCACGGGAGATTCTCAAAGGGCTTTTTTGTTTTGCCCTCAAAGTAAAAATGCTTGGGGGCGTCCTGTCCGAATCGGAAAGTAATTTCGTCGTCGCGGCGGACGGGCGCGGTTCCGTCGCTAAGGTTGACCACCTCGTCGTAGTCGCCGTAATCCGTGAGCGATTCCGCGCCGCGCAGGACGTAGCTTTTCACCACGCTTCCGTTTGTCAGGTTGCCGTAGTAGTCGGTCGTGGCATAGTACGCCTCGTCGCAGGCGGGGCGCACGCCGTCGTCAACGATTTGCGCGGCGTTCGCGGGAATCGCGGCGCCGAGCGCCACCGCCGCCGCCAACTGGACGGAGAGCAGGCGCTTGAATCTCCGGTCAGACATGGGATTACTTCCTTTCATAGACACATGTTGATTAATAAAAAACTGTTGACTTTCATACATTCGTGTATTATAATGCCTCCATGAGGAAAACGCAAGAGGTTTTTACATATCCGGCGGGAAAAGACGGGAACGCTATCGGGAGGGATTGCGTATGGCGGAGATTTCAGACGACCGTCGGGCGCGGCGGTCGCGGAAACTGCTTAAACAGGGCTTTATGGACTTATTGCGGGAAAAGGGCTTCTCGCGGATTTCCGTCAGGGACATCGCCGAACGCGCAGACGTGAACCGCGGCACGTTCTACTTGCACTATCCCGACACCGCCGCGCTCATGCGGAGCGTGGAAGACGATATGCTCGACGAGGCGCAAGCGTTAATAAGCGAGCATTTGCGGGAGGCTATGGAGGGAAATTCGTTGCGCCCGCTCTTCGAGCCCCTCTTGGATTATGTGGTAGCCCGCAGGGAGGATTGCGAAACGCTGTTCAAAAACGACTCGTGCAGCGGCTTTCTGGAGAAAATCCAGCGGCTTGCCTGCGAGAACGGGCGGCAGTTGTTGCAGCGCCGCTACCCCGAACTGTCGGAGGAACAGTTGACGTACTTTTCCGGCTTCGCGGCGTTCGGGCTCACCGGACTGCTCAAAACATGGTTCGACCGGGGAATGTCCCTGCCCAAAGAGGAGTTGTTGCGCGCCGCCGACAAGCTGGCGACGGGCGCGGCGTCGGCGTTCGGCGGGGAGCCTTGACGCGCCGTTTCCCGGCGCCTTCGGCTGTGAAAATCGCCAAAAAAACATGGAAAAAATTTCTCAAAAAGCGCTGGAATTTTTGGGAAAAGTGTTGTACAATCTTCTCTGCGGTTTTCCGCGCATGATAAGGCTTTCGGACGGCGTCCAAAGCCGCAAGGAGGAAAAGGTATGCAGACAATCCAGTTTGAAGTCACTAACCCCTTTGGCATTCATGCCCGCCCCGCGGCGATTCTCGCGCAGGCTTGCGTAAAGATTCCCTCCCAGATTACGGTCAAGTGCAAGGGCAAATCCGCCAACGGCAACAACGTGCTCCAGCTCTTGGGGCTCCGCGCCGGACAGGGCTCCGTGCTGGAAATCAGCGCCGAGGGCGGCGACGAGGCCGCCTCCCTTGCCCAGATTGAGCAAATCCTCAACGAGACCTTCGCGGAAAAGAAAAAGGCCGACGTGCTGAAAATCGCCTTCTTCGGCACCAAGGACTATGACAAGCTCTTTTTCAGCGAACTGATTAAGGACAAGGGCGAGGGTACCTTCAACTGCGACATCACGTTCTTTGACGCCCGCCTGACGGCGGAGACCGCCTATCTTGCCAAAGGCTATCAGGCGGTTTGCATTTTCGTCAACGACGAGTGCCCGGAAAAGGTGGTCGACATCCTTGCCGACGGCGGCGTGAAACTCGTCCTCCTGCGTTGCATGGGCTTCAACAACGTTGACCTGAAAGCCGCCGCCAATCGCGGCATTACGGTCATCCGCGTGCCCGCCTACTCCCCCTACGCCGTCGCCGAACACGCCATGTCCATTATTATGGCCGCCAACCGCCGTCTGCACAAAGCCGTCTACCGCGTCAAGGACAACAATTTCTCCCTTGACGGCCTCATGGGCGTTGACCTTCACAACAAGGTCGCGGGCATTATCGGCACGGGTCAAATCGGGCAGTGCTTCGCCCGTATCTGCAAGGGCTACGGCATGACCGTCATCGCGTGGGACGCGTACCCGAATCAGAAACTGGTGGACGAAGGCTTGCTGACCTACGCCGAAAAGAACACCGTCCTTGAACGCGCCGACCTCATTTCCCTGCACGTGCCGCTGTTCATGGGCGAGGGCGGGACGTTCCACGTCATCGACGCCGAGGCCATTTCCCATATGAAGGACGACGCCATGCTGGTCAACGCCGGGCGCGGCGCCCTCATTGATACGGAAGCCCTGATTGAAGCCTTGAAGGGCGGCAAGTTCCACGCCGTCGCGCTGGACGTGTACGAGGACGAGGACGCCTACGTCTACACCGACCACTCCGACGACTTTGTGCGCAACGAAAACCTTGCGCGTCTGCTGATGTTCCCCAACGTGGTTGTGACTTCCCATCAGGCCTTCTTCACCCGCGAGGCGTTGCAGGCTATCGCGGGCACGACGCTGGAGAACGCCCGCAACTTTAACGAGGGCAATCCTCTCGGCGCGGGAGAGTGCAAGGCGTAATTCTAATGCCAAAAACGGCGGGACGACTTCGCCCCGCCGTTTTCGCGCAGGCGTCCGGCGGCGTGTTCTGCGGGCTCGTCCTTCCGGCCGTCCGCGCAAAGGCTTCGTGAACGGGCCTTCCGACTTTGCGGGCTTTTCCTTCTCCGCGCTTGTCGGCGCGGCGCGGACATGAGCCGTTGAGACCCGCGCCGACTTTAGCGCTTTAATTTTGTGCATTCCTACAGTTTTGCCCGTTCGATAAAAAAACTATTGCAATAAGACGGCATATTTGATATAATATTTTCAATTTTGGCGTGGGGCATTGTCGAAAATCCCATGCAAATTAGAGGGGGAATGAAAATGCGCTATCTTCTGTTCATCAGCCACGGAGGCTTTGCCGACGGACTGACGGAAGCCCTTGGCATGATGGTCGGACAGCGGGACGACGTTGTGAAAGTCGCGTTCCGCGACGGCATGGGTCTGCCGGAGTTCAAGGAGCACGTCCGGGAAGCAATCGCGCCCATGACGAAGGACGACGAAATCATCGTCATGGCGGACTTGGTCAGCGGCTCCCCGCTCGCCACTACCATGGACGCGCTGTCCGAACAGGCGGACTTGGCGAAAGTCCGCGCCGTCGCGGGCATGAACCTGCCCATGGCGTTGACCGCCGTCGAGAACGAGGAGGAGCCGCTGGACGCCGCCGTCGCCGCCATGATGGAGGTCGCCAAGGAGCAGGTGACGCCGTTCAATCTGACGGTCAGCGACAACGAGGACGACATTTAAACTGGGAGGGCTTTTCATGATTACCTTTATCCGCATTGACGACCGCATGATTCACGGGCAGACCTGCACCCGCTGGGCGCTGGAATATCCCTGCACGGGGCTTGTCGCCGTCAACGACAAGGCGGCCACCAACCCCGTGCTGAAAGCCGCCTACACGAACGCCATCGCCGACAAAAAGACGTTCGTCTGGACGCTCGCCGACTGGCAGAAGAAGAAGGAGAAGGTTCTGGCGTCCAAGGACCAGTATTTCCTCATCACGAAAGACCCCATTGACATGGCGAAAGTCCTGCTTGACCAGCCCTTTGACCCCGGCATTAAGGACATTATCGTCGGGCCGTGCAACGACCGCCCCGGCGCCGTGAAGCTGGGCAACAACCAGTCCATTACGCAGGACGAGGCGGCGGCGTTTGAAAAGCTCATGGCGGCGGGCTACAACATCGAGTTCGCGCTTGTCAAGGAAACCGCCATCGGCAACTGGAAGAAGTTCCGCGGACAGTTCGGCTACAACTGAGCCGCAACCGCAACAGGGCTTTACAGAAAGGAATCGCGTTATGACAATTAACGTTGTACAGGCGGCGCTTTTGGGTCTGTGCGCCTGCCTTTCCTCCATGCCGGGCCTCGGCGGCACGACGTTCGGCAACTACACCCTTGGCCGTCCGCTCGTCGCCGGGCTGGTCGTCGGGCTGATTTTAGGCAACGTCCCCATGGGCATTATGCTCGGCGCGGCGGTGCAGGTCGTCTACATCGCGCTCGTCACCTCCGGCGGCACCGTCTCCGCCGACGTTCGCGCCATTTCCTATATCGGCATCCCCCTCGCCATGCTCTACGCCTACGGCATGGGCTGGACGGGCGCGGAGACGGAGGCGCAGAGCTTCGCCGTGACTATGGCCGCCACCGTCGGCACGCTCGGAACCGTCCTTTTCTACGGCACCGCCACCATGAACCTGATTTGGCA
Source organism: Oscillibacter sp. (assembly GCA_017527365.1). Taxonomy (GTDB): domain Bacteria; phylum Bacillota; class Clostridia; order Oscillospirales; family Oscillospiraceae; genus Oscillibacter. The sequence goes on along the minus strand of JAFXQD010000013.1, from coordinate 10,029 downwards.
ACACTGGGGCATGAAACAGGTTGACGAGGGCAAACTTGACCGCCTGTATCTCGTCGACTGGGTTCTGCCGTGGATTTCTCACTTTGTCTGCTCCTTCATCCCCACGTTCGTTATCTGCCTGATGGGCTCCAACATGGTTCAGGTCATCAAGGACTACCTGCCCATGGACGGAATCGCCATGAAAACGCTGTTCACGGTCGGCTCCCTGCTCCCGTCGGTCGGCGTGGCTATCCTGCTCAAACAGGTGGTTTCCAAGCCCGTCGATTTCCTGACGTTCTTCTTCGGCTTCACCCTCTGCGCGTTCATGCACCTGAACCTCATCGGATGCGCTATCGTGGGCGGGTTCTTCGCCATCATGAACTACAATATCCGCGTTTTGGCGCTGCGCCCCGTCGCGGCTGTCGGCGCGGCGGCTGACGACGACGAGGAGGAACCATGAAAACCCTCTCCCAAAAGACCCTGAACCGGTCGTTCAACAACTGGTTCTACGGCAACCTCACCTGCTTCTCGCAGGAGCATATGCAGACCTTCGGCTATATGCTTGCCATGCTCCCGGTCGTCAAGGAGCTGTACGCCACCAACGAGGAGCAGACGCAGAAGCTGAAAACGTACTCCACCTTCTTCAACACGGAGCCGCAAGTCGGCGCGGTGGTCGTGGGCATTACGACGGGCATGGAAGAAGCCCGCGCCAACGGCGAGGACGTGGACGACGAGACCATCAACGGCATTCGCGCCGGCCTCATGGGGCCTCTGGCGGGTATCGGCGACTCTCTGGTGGTCGGGACGTTGCTCCCCATCCTGCTGGGAATCGCGCTGGGGCTTTCCGGCGGCGGCTCGCCTCTGGGCGCCATCTTCTACATTCTGGTGTGGAACTTCGGAATGTATTTCCTCATGCGCTTCATGTACTTCAAGGGCTACGAACTGGGCGGAAAGGCCGTGGAAGTGCTGGTAGGCGAAAAGGCGAACGCAATCCGCGAATCGGTCATCATGCTGGGCACCATGGTCATCGGCGGCGTCACGGCGTCGTGGATTAACATCACGACTTCCTTCAAAATGCTCAACTCCGAGGGCGGCGTGATTGTGGACTTGCAAAAGACCCTCAACGACGTGTACCCGTCCCTTTTGAGCGCCGTGTTCGTGCTGATTTGCTGGTACCTCCTGAGCAAAAAGCGCATGAGCCCGCTTTGGGTTATGCTGATTCTGGTCGTGGTCGCCTTCGTCGGCGTGCTGGTCGGCTTCTTTGACCCCGGTCTCAGCTACTGATTGCAAAGGAAAGGGAACCCCATGCTGACGAAAGAACAGGCGCTTGACGAGGCGCGCCAACAGAAGAAAGCCCATGCCATGATGGGGCGCTGGAGAAGCTGCCTCTTTGTCCTGACGACTACCCTTATGGTCTTGTCGGCGTTCGGACTGCGCAAAAGCGGCTTGGCGTTCGCCCTCGGCATAGTTGCCGCCGTGTTGTCGGTTCTCTGCTTCGTTATGCTCCTGCTGGTCAATTTGAGCATTCGCAACGGGCGGCGCAACGTGGAACGGATATTGGATTCCCTTCGATAATCCCGCTTTTCTCTCTCACTTTACCAAGGTTGCGGGGGCGGCTGTGAAAACGGCTGTCCCCGCGCCGCTTTTTTTTTGCGCGGGGGGCTTACTTTTTCCGAATTGCTGTCGATATACATAGTAGAAAGGGCTTGCGGCGCGGGGCGGACAAAAAATCCGCTTGACATAGGCGGCTGTTTCTGTTAAAATAGGCGTGCGGACAGGGAAAGTTTGGGCGCCGGACGGCGGAACCCTTCCTTTTCGCAATTCCACGCTTCCTGCGGTTCCAACGGTCGAGCGCGGGCCGTTTGAATAAGCTCCGCGCCAAGGAAATCCGGGCGTTGTGTACAGGCGCCGGGAAGTCCGAGACGCAACGCAACCAATATGCGGCGGTAAGGATACCGACCGCGCAGTTTTAAGGAGATGAATTATCATGCGAGTACAGCATAACATCGCTGCGATGAACTCTTATCGCAACTATTTCAACAACACGGGCGCCATTAACAAGAATCTGGAAAAGCTGTCCTCCGGCTACAAGATTAACCGCGCCGGAGACGACGCGGCCGGACTTGCGATTTCGGAGAAGATGCGCGCCCAGATTACCGGCTTGGAAGGCGCCCAGAAGAACGCGAAGGACGGCATCCGCCTCGTGCAGACCGCCGAAGGCGCCCTGACGGAAGTCCACTCCATGCTCAACCGTATGTTCAGCTTGGCGGAGCAGTCCGCCAACGGCACGTATGAGGGGCTCGACCGCGGGCAACTCCAGAAGGAAGTTGACCAACTCCGCGACGAAATCAACCGTATTGCGGACAGCTCCAACTTCAACGGCATTAAGCTGTTGGACGGCTCTATGGGGTCCGGAGCGGCCAGCAAAGCCGCCGCGCTGAACGTGGCGACCGCAAAGCAAGGCGCCATTGGCGATGGCCAGACCGACAAGCAGGTTACTACCTTAACGACAAAAGGTGCGGGAACCAATGTTTTTGCGGATGGCGATAGTTTTAAGCTCAGCATTGAATTGAGCGACGGCTCCACTTACAGCGAAACCTATACCATCTCCAAAGTGACAGGAGACAAGGGTTCGCTCAAGCGGTCGGACGGCACAACCTATGGCACAGAGTCAGCCTCTTACAAGACTCTGACAAACGCTGAGATTGACGGTTTGATTAACGACATCTGGAGCAAGAACTCTGGGCTTCAGGAGTTGTATTCTGTCAACACCGACACCGCGGGCGCACCTACTTTCACCGCGAATGTGGCGAGCTTCGACACGCCCACAGTCTCCAACGTCACTTTGGTAGGCGGAAAAGCCGATTGGAGCTTCCAGTCTAACATCACCACGGAAGGCAAGGGCGCTTACAACACGCTGGATGTCGCCCAGATGTCCATCTACAAGGGAGACGGAAGCGTTCGCGCTGAAGACTCGATTTTCACCGTCAACGGCGTTCAATTCGCGTTTGTTGACAGCGACGCCGGAGCCAACGCGCTGGGTAGCAACGTCAACACGGTGAAGGTAAGCGTAACCACCCTTACCAATACCGAGACCAAGAGCATGGTCTCCCTGATTAACCATATGGCGGGTACTAACATTGCGGAGCCCAGCGAGGGCACGAAGATTGATATGTACACGAGAGGCTCTTCTGGCGGCTCCGGCGGGCTGGTTCTCCAAATCGGAGACACCGCCGACAAATGGAACAAGCTCAACGTGGAAATTGGCGACGTGCACGCCAGCGCCCTTGGCATTCGCGGCGTTGACATCAGCGCTCAGAGCGGCGCGCAGTCCGCCATGGATGCGATTAAGAAGGCCATCAACAAGGTGTCCGACATCCGCGGCACGCTGGGCGCGACCCAAAACCGCCTTGAGCACACCATCAACAACCTCTCCGTCACGCAGGAGAACATCCAGGACGCCGAGTCCAATATCCGCGACACCGACGTTGCCGCCGAGATGATGCAGTACACCAAGAACAGCATTCTGGTGCAGTCCGCGCAGGCCATGCTCGCGCAGGCCAACCAGCAGCCCCAGGGCGTGCTTCAGCTTCTCCAGTAATTTCTATAGCGTTCCGGCCTGCGGGATTTTCCGTAGGCATAGCCGGAAATCCGGCGGGGCGGGCGTTTGTCCGCCCCGTTTTATGGAGCGGAGCAATCGGCTCGTGAGATTTACCAGCTTGTTTCAAGCTCTTCGCCGGATACGCGCAGGTTTTCGCAATGGGGCACGCGTGTCGTCAACCAGAAAAGACGTGTTTTATGCAATCCGGCTCTCCGGTCGTTTTGAACGCCTCCGCGCCAATCTCCACGGTTACCGCGAAATCTATATCAAAGCCGGACTTTATCCGCGCTCCGAAGAGTCGAGGGGCGTTGAAGTTCCGCCAATCTCGCGGCGGGCGTTCCGCTATCGAAAACATATGGCGGACAAGAGCAACAAGGCAAGAGAAGCGCATAAAAACAAGGCGGTCCCGCAAACGCGGGGCCGTCCTGCTATTCTTCCGCGCCCTGAATGTCAAGCAGTTCAATGACGCGCTGTCCGGCGGCGGTCAAGGCCATACTGCCTCTGTGCGCACAGTCGGCGTAAGCGGCGTAATCAAAATTTTGCAAAGGGATGTCAAAGTCAACGCGAATCAACCCTTTGAGCGCCAACGCCGACAGCGCTTCCGGCTTCATGTCCTCCTCCATGCAGACGGGCGCTTCCGTATCGGCGCGGCGTCCCGCAGGCCAAAACGGGATTTGCGCGAATTTTCCCAATAGTTGAATTTCCCCTTCCGTCAGTTCCAGAACTTTGGCGCCCGCGCAGTGTGTCCCCGCATTCGCGCAAGCCGCGCAGTCGCCGCCGCAAGATTCCATATCCGTCAAGCCCTTTCCTTTATTATTTAGCCAGCACGCAGTGATATGCGTACCAGTCGTTTTTACTGTAAGCGTCCTGAATGTCGAAACCGTTGCGCCGCAGGGCGTCGGCTACTTCCTCCTCGCGTCCGGAGATAATGCCCGAACAGAGGAAATGCCCGTCCGGCGCCAACAGCCCTTTAACCAGCGGCGCCAAGGAGATGATTACGTCCGCGACAATATTCGCAAGGATAATGTCATAGCCGCCGCCCAACTTTTCAAGCAAATCGGCGTCGGAGAGAACGTTGCCGCAACGCACGGCAAAGCGGTCGGCGCCGATTCCGTTGAGCGCGGCGTTCTCCGCCGCGACGCTCCGGCAGAGCTCGTCAATGTCAACCGCCGTCGCCGTCGCCGCGCCCAAGTTCAGCGCGGCTATCGACAGGATTCCGCTCCCGCAACCCAAGTCAAGGACGCGCTCGCCGCCGCGGACGCATTTTTCCAGAAGCGTCAAGCATAACTGCGTAGTGGGATGTTCGCCCGTGCCGAAAGACAGTCCGGGGTCAAGGATAACCGGAACGCGTCCGCGAATGTCGGCGTTTTCCCATTTGGGCACAATCAGCAAACGGTTTCCGACTTCTATCGGCTTGTAATAGTCCTTCCAGCCGTATTCCCAATCGGAATTTTGCGTATGCTCCAAGCTCATGATACAAGAGGCGCAATCGTCGCGGGAGTCTTTGAGCGTTTGCAGGGCAATCCGCGCCTCGGCTAATTTCGCGTAGCCGTCGTCGTCCTCCGGCAGGTAGAACGTCACGCGGGAGCGTCCGCGCATGGATTCTTCTAACGATTCCTCCACATAGTCCCACGCGGCGCGGTTTTGTTCCAGAAATTCGTGAAATTCGGTCTCGTCCTCCACGGAAACGCTGTCAATCCCGATTGCGGACAGCGTTTCCGTCACGGCGTCAAGGGCGCCGTGCGCCGCGTCAATACGGACGGCGAGCCATTGCGCAACGTCCGGCATTATCTCGGCCCCCCGACAAAAAACACGGTCAGCACGCCCGCGCCCGTATGGCTTCCGATAACGGGCCCCACGTAGCTGATAAAGATTTGTTTTGTCCCGAAGCGGCGGCGGATTTCGTCGGCGAGGAACTCCGCCTCGTCTGGGCAGTCGCCGTGCGTGATAAAAACGGGGTCGTTCGCGGGGTCACGCGCCGCCGCGCCCATGTGGTCTATCAGCGACAGGATAGCCGCCTTGCGCCCCCGCGCCTTCTCCACGTTGACCAGTTTCCCGGCGTCGTCCACGTGCATGACGGGCTTAATGGAAAGCATACCGCCGAACAGGGCGGTGGCGGCGCTGATGCGCCCGCCGCGCTTGAGGTGGTCGAGGTCGTCCACGGTAAACCAGTGGCACATATACGGAACCGTCTTTTTTGCGAACGCGCAGACCTCCTCGAAGGATTTCCCGGCGTCGCGCTCCTTGGCGCAGAGGTAGACGAAAAGCCCCTGCCCGCCCGACGCGGACAAGGAGTCGATGACTTCCGCGCGGCGTTCGGGATATTCTTCCCGCAGATGTTCCGCCGCAATCACGGCGGACTGGTAGGTTGTGGACAGCCCCGACGAAAACGCCAAGCAGAGGATGTCGCGCCCTTCCCGCAAAAGCGGGCGCATAGCCGCCTCAAAGTCGCCGACGCTGACGGCGGATGTCGTGGGCATTTCCCCGCCGCGCACGCGGTCATAAAACTCCTTGAAGCCGATTTCCCGCCCGTCCAGATAGTTCCGGTAGGTTTTCTGTCCCATACGCACACTGAGCGGAACGACGAGCAGCCGCAGTTCTTCGGCAAGCTCCGCCGTCATGTCGCAACTGCTGTCCGTCATGATACAAAATTCTTTCATGTTTCCGTCCTCCCTTGTTCCGCAGGTTCGGCGCGGTCTTTCTCCGTATGGCTATCGGCGCGGGGCGCGTGTCCGGGTTTCGCGGAGCGTTTGCCCTTCTTCCCGGATTCCCTTTCTTGACGCAGCAAAGCGACGTAACGACTGCTGGCGATTCCCGCCGCATAGCTCAAAAGCGCGAAGTGTATGGCGGCGTCGGCGAGGCTGTCCGTTTCTCCCCGGCTGTCCATCTCGTCGGCGGTGATGTTGAGGGCTTTGTCAAGGCTGTCGCAAAACGCGGCGTAACCGTTCTCTACGGTGTGCGGCCCTTGCAATTCTTCCCGGATGAGCATGTCCATATCCCGCGTGGACATGACGCGCTTGAGAATGCAAATCGCGGTCAGATAGGCCAGATGTTCCCGGTTGTACTTCTTGCCCTCGGCGCGGGGCACAAGTCCGCTTTTCGTGTAGTTGTTGACCATGGCGGCGGTCAAAGCCTCGTCGCGGTCGAACCGGATGACTTGCCTGTCCATGTAGCTGAGAACTTGGTCCATGTAGAGCGCAAAATCGGGCATTTGTTCCCACGGAACCGGGCGGTCATGGCGCAACCGGTCGCGCATTTTGATTAAATCCATAACACTCCCTCCCCTTTGGACAATGTTTCCGGGTTCCTGTCATCCGCAGGAGCGCGGCGCGGCGTTTTTCCGTCACGCTTCCATTATAGCGCCAAAATATGATTTTGTAAACCATGTTTTGAGAGGAAGAAAAACAGATTTGAGGCGGCAATCCGGATTTTGAACGATTTCAAGCGGAATCCCGCTTTTAGACGCGTATTTGACATTATTTTCCCACGCAGAAGCGGGAAAAAATATGGCTGACAAGCTCCTCTTTTGCCGTCCGCCCGGTCAATTCCCCGACGGCGTCCAGCGCGTCCTCCGCGTCGGTCAGGACGGCGTCGGGGGTGAAGCCGGATTGCAGGGCGTTTTGGGCGCGGGAGAGCGCGTCGCGGGCGCGGCGGGCGGCGTCCTCCTGCCGCTGGTCGGTCAGGAGCGCGCCGGGGGCGGCGTCGCCGACAGGGAACAGTTCGCCGACGACGCGTTCCAGTTCCGAAAGCCCGTCCCCCGTTTTCGCGGAGACCCGCACGGTATGCGCAGCTTGCGCGGCGTTCTCCCATGCGTCGAAATCGGCGTTTTGAGGCAAATCGCGCTTGTTTGATATGAAAATCCACGGCTTTCCGCTCTCCCGCGCCAATCGCACCGCGTCGGCGTCCTCCTCCGTCGGCGCCGCGCTTGCGTCCGCGACAACGAAAACCAAATCCGCGTCGGCGACGGCTTTCCGCGAACGCTCCACGCCCAAGCGTTCCGCGGCGTCGGACGCGTCGCGCAACCCGGCGGTGTCCGTCAGGCGCAGTAACACGCCCCCGCAGACGACGGATTCCTCCACCGTGTCCCGCGTCGTGCCGGGAATCTCCGTCACAATGACGCGCTCAAATCCGGCGAGGGCGTTGAAAAGGGACGATTTGCCCGCGTTCGGACGGCCTATAATCGCCGTCTTGACGCCGGATTTCAAGACGCGTCCGCGACGGCAGGCGCCAAGCAGATTGTCCAGCGCGGCGCCGCTCCGCGACAGCGCGTCGGCGATTTCCTCCGGGCGCGTGTCCTCTATGTCCTCGTCGGGATAGTCCACGACGGCGTAAAACCGCGCCGCGACATCTAAAAGCGTTTCCTGTATCGGCTCCAAAACACGGCTTAACGCGCCGTCCAACTGGGCGGCGGCGTTGCGGGCGGCGGCGGCGGTTTCCGCGTCGATAAGGTCAATGACCGCCTCCGCTTCCGTGAGGTCGAGCCGTGCGTTTAGGAAAGCGCGTTTCGTGAACTCTCCCGCCGTCGCCTGTCTTGCCCCGGCTTGGAACAGCGACAGCAGAACTTCCCGTAAGACAATCGGCGAACCGTGGCAGTGGAACTCGGCGCAGTCCTCCCCGGTATAGCTATGCGGCGCGGGAAACCGCACGGCAAGGGCGCGGTCAATCGCGGCGCCGCCTGCGTCCGAAAGGCTCCCTAAACTCATCGTGCGCGGCGGCAGGGACGCGAACGGCTTCCCTGAATCGGCGCGGAACACTCTCTCGCAGACGGCGAAACAGCCGTCGCCGGACACGCGGATAATCCCGATGGCGCAACGGCTCTGCCCTGTGGCGATGGCGGCGATAGGTTCTGACATGGCGTTTCACTCCTGACAAGCCTGCTACGGCCTAAAACTTGTCCCATAATAGCATATCCTCCGAAAAAAGTCACGCCGATTTTCTAAGCTCGCAGTGATTGTCCGCTCTTGTCTTGAATCGGCGCGTTAATCGAATATATTCTTTTTTGTAAAAAGTCATGCTCTTAGCCTCGAAAAACTCTTGACAAGGGCGCTCTTATCTGTTATAATACTTCCCATCACGCGAGTGAGTTCTATTGATATGGCGGCGTAGCTCAGTTGGCTAGAGCGCACGGTTCATACCCGTAAGGTCCCCGGTTCAAATCCAGGCGCCGCTACCAAATCCGTTTTAAGGATTGTTCCATCAAAATGTGGCCCGTTGGTCAAGTGGTTAAGACACGGCCCTTTCACGGCTGTAACATGGGTTCGAATCCCGTACGGGTCACCATATATTGACTACGCTACTGTGTTTTACAGCGGCGTTTTCTATGGAGGCTTAGCTCAGCTGGTTAGAGCGCCTGCTTCACACGCAGGAGGTCACTGGTTCGAGTCCAGTAGTCTCCACCAAGCGCAAACCCGCAAGCCGTCACGGTTTGCGGGTTTTCTGCGTCTTGACGCAAAAGAGTATTTGTTAGTAACGCGTCAGTAACCGCCGCCTTCTTCAACTCCGGCGGACTTGCGGAACTCCCGCAGTTTCCGCTTCAGGCGGGTCTCGCTCCATTCCAGCACGGTCTTGCCGACGCCCAGAATTTCCATCAGCTTTTTCTGGTTCGTCTCCGGGAGGTCGAGCTTCATTTCCCGCACGGCCTCGACGATTAACGCGCCCTTGCTGTCGGGAATCGCGTTGCCCGTGCGCTTGTCCTTCAAGGCGTCGATGCCCTTGGTTTTCGCCTTGGCGACAAGGTACGCGGAAATCGGGACGCTGTAGAGTTGCAAGTCCTCGTAGTCCTTGTAATCTTTGCTCGTCTCCGCGCCCAGCTTGATGAGGACGTTGTTTTTCGCCATAACGCCCGCCGCGTCAACGGCATACTTCAGGACGGCCTCCTTCTCCGCGTCGCCCTTGGCCTGCGGCAACGCTTCCTTCACGAGATTCCAGTAGAGGCTGTTGAAGTTGCCCTGATAATCATAATACTGCGCGGCGGTGAGATTGCGGACGGTTCCGGAGCCGTCCTTGACCGTGTTCTGTCGGGCGGACGGCAACATATTGTCGGCGTCCCCGGCGGCGCGGCAAACTTCATAAACGGCTTTCTGCTCCTCGGTCAGATAGCCCTCCTCCCGCGCCGACAGATATTCCTCTACCAGCGTCAGGACAAGTTCCCGCGTTTCGCGGTCGCTCTGCTTGGCGTCGTCCTCGTCGCGGGCGACGCTGTTGTAGCGGGAGTAGAAGGTTGTCATTGCGCTGTCAAAATAGGCGGTGACTTTGGCGTCGGTGTCGGTCAGGTCGTCCATAGATTCCTTGGACGATTTGTCCGCCATATCATAGAGGCGGTTCACGGCGTCTTGGGAGTAGAGACTGTCCTTGACGTACTTGCTTTGTACGCCCAGCGTCAGGTCGCGCTTGGACGCGTCCACGGGGAACAGCGCCTTTTGGTACTGCCACGCCGCGCCCAGCGTGTT
>JAFXQD010000107.1 GCA_017527365.1 Oscillibacter sp. | reverse complement strand
GCCACGCCGCCCACGACGGCGAAACCGCGGCCCGCACCGGAGCCTTCCTCGAATTCCTTATCGCAATCATCCGGCTTGATGGTCGCAAAGTCAATATCTTTCGCCTTGAACATGCCGTTTAATTCCTCAAACGTCAGCACAAAGTCCACGTCCGAGCGCACCGTGCGGCGGCTGGCCTCCAGCTTCTTGGCCGCGCAGGGCCCCACAAAGACGATCTTCGCGTCCGGGTAATCCTTCTTCACCAGGCGCGCCGTGATCACCATGGGCGTCAAGGCCATGGAAATGTACTCGCTCTGTTGCGGGACGAGCTTCTTGCACATCATGCTCCACGCCGGGCAACAGCTCGTGCCCATGAACGGCATTTTCTCCGGCACTTCCTCCAAGAACGCGTGCGCCTCCTGCACGGTGCACAAGTCCGCGCCTATGGCGACTTCCACGATTTCCTCAAAGCCGACTTCTTTCATGGCGGCGCGGATTTTCCCGGGCGTCGCCTCCTTGCCGAACTGCCCCACGAACGCGGGCGCCACGCAGGCTATCACCTGTTCGCCCCGTGCGATTGCCCGGACGGCCTGGTAAATCTGGCTCTTGTCGGCGATTGCCCCGAACGGGCAGTTGACAAGGCACATCCCGCAGTTGACGCACTTGTCATAGTTGATTTTGGCGCGCCCCATTTCGTCGGAGCCGATGGCGTCCATGCCGCAGGCGGCGGCGCAGGGGCGCTCTATTTTGGAAATGGCGCGGTAGGGGCACTGCATGAAGCACTTGCCGCACTTAATGCACTTGCTCTGGTCGATGTGGCACCGCTTGCGCTCGTCCACGTAAATGGCGTCTTTCGGGCACACGTTCTGGCAGGGGTGGGAAATGCACCCTTGGCAACTGTCCGTAATGCGGATTTGCTTCGGCGGGCAGGCGTTGCAGGCAAACGGGATAATGTTAATCAGCGGCTTCTCAAAGTGCTTTTTGGATTCCGCCTCGCCCATTTCGTCCATTTCCTCGATGGTCGCGCTAATCGGAAGCTGGTTGTTCGGGTCCTGCATGTTCATGCCGAGCGCGAGCCGGACGCGCTCTTTAATGATGGCGCGTTCCAGAAACACGTCGGCGCGGTGCTTGGCCACTTCCCCCGGAATCATCTTGTAGGGAATCATGTTGACCCGCGACAGGTCGCCGCCCTCGTAGGCCAGCAGAGCCACTTCCTTGAATACGTTCCGGCGGATGTCGTCCACCGCGCTGTGCACGCCTCTCATACCGTCATCTCCTTTGCGCCGCGCCGACGGCGGCGGTAGTCCGTCATAGTTTCCCCTCGACGGCGTTTCCATTATAGCGGATGTTCGGCGAATTTGCAAGCCGCGATTTGCGGGAAAAACGAAAAATTGTGGAAACCGCCGAAAGAAAGTCATATGCTTTATTTGAAAAATGAGAGCCCTCTTGTTGAACGCCCCGCGCCCCTTCCGAGCCCTTGCCTTAAAATCTCTACAAAAGCAACGCCGACGCCGTTTGAAATGCCCTTGCTTTTTCGCGGGGAATATGGTATTCTTTTCCCGTGAGGGGCGGGAGAGCGCGCCGCTGACAAAACTTTGACGAAGGCGGGGAGAACCATGGAAAAAGAACTCTATCCACTGAACGTGGGGCAGATGTTGCAGTACCTTCCCATCCGCGAGACCGGAACCCAGCGCTGTTGCAATATCAGCGTGTTTTGCGGCTTGCAGTCCCCCATTGACTTCGGGCTTCTGAAACACGCCGTGCAGGACGAGTTCCGGCGGGCGGACTGCCTCCGCCTCCGCTTCACCGCCCCCGACGAGAACGGCAACGTCATGCAGTACGTCGCCGAACGCGACGACAGGGACGTGCCCATGCTCGACCTGTCCGGCATGAGCATGACCGAGGCCGACGCCTATTTGCAAGCCAAAACCTACGAGGAGTTCAACGCGCCGGACATCCCCATGGCGGAATTTACCATGGTGAAAATGCCGGAGGGCTACAACGGGCTCTATATCCACATCGACCACCGCCTGACCGATTCCACCGCCCTGATTGTCACGGTCAACGACATCATGGAGATTTACTGCCACTACCGTTTCGGCTCCGAGTATCCCGCGCCGCTGGCGTCGTTTATTGAAGTCCTGAAAAAAGACCTTGAAAAAGCGAACAATGCAAAGCGGCAGTCCAAGGACGAAAAATTCTGGCGCGACTGGCTGACCGAAAACGGGGAGCCGATTTACTCCGACATTCAGGGGCCGGGCGTGTTGCGGGCAAGCCGCAAAGCCCACGGAGACCGCACCTTGTGCGCGGCGGACGTGGAGAAGAAAGACCGCTCCGTCGGAATCGCCGACTTCCACCTTGAGCCGGAGGCCACGCAGAACCTTATGGACTTCTGCATGAACCATCAGATTTCCATGACAAACCTGATACTGCTGGCTATGCGGACGTACCTTTCCAAGATGAACGGCGGACAGCAGGACATCACGTTACGGAATTTTGTCTCCCGGCGCTCCACCCGCGACGAGTGGACGTGCGGCGGAAGCCGCACCCTGTCCTATCCCTGCCGGACGATTATCACCCCCGACACCGAGTTCCTCGACGCCGCCTACAAGATTCAGGACGCGCAGAACAAGGTGTACCTCCACAGCAACTTTGACCCCATCCGCCTCAAAGCCATGATGAAGGAAATCTACCCCACCCCCGACGACACCGAGTATATCAGCATGTCCCTGACCTACCAGCCCATGCCCGTGCGTATGCAGAACGAGCATTTGAAGGGAATCAAAGTCCGGAGCGTATGGTACCCCAACGGCGCCGCGACGAAGAAGATTTACCTGACCGTCACGCACAGCACCAACGACGGCGGGCTGATTTTCGACTACCACTATCAGAAGGCGTCCCTGACCTATAAGGACATGGAACTGCTCTATTACTATATGATGAAGATTCTCTACAAGGGAATCGCCGAACCTGACATGACCGTTGGCGAGATTATCACCTATATTTAAGGGGTATTTTACAAGGAGGATTGCGACATGGACGAACAAAAGAGCAAGGAATTTCTGGGGCTGGTGGCGCAGTATTGCGAAGTCCCGGAGAACGACATCAAGCCGGAAATGCGTTTCCGCGAGGATTTAGGATTCAACTCCCTGAACTTCATGGCGTTTCTGGGCGACATTGAGGATACGTTCGACGTGGAGCTGGACGAGGAGAAGGCCGTGACGCTGACGACCGTCGCCCAAGCGCTGGGGTATCTGGAGGAACTGACCGCCGGGGAATGACCGTGCGCCGGAAGGAGGGGTTTTATGCCCGCGCAAAGACTGATTCCTGAAATTATCCGCCGGAGCGCGTTGGAATACGCCGACCGTCCCGCCGTCCGCTGGGCGGTCCGCAAGGATACGGAGGAGCGCAGTTACGCGCAACTGGATTCCGCCCGGAAGCGCGTCCGGAACGCGATGGCGGCGCGGGGCTTTTCCGGCGCCCACGTCGCCCTGATTGGCGCAAGCTCCTACCCGTGGATTGCGTCCTATCTGGGGCTTGTCAGCGGAAAGTTTACCGCCGTCCCGCTGGACGCCGCGCTTCCCGAAGCCGAACTTGTCGATTTGCTCAACCGCTCCGATTCGCAGGCGCTGTTTCTGGGGGAGAAGCTCGCCGGACTGGCTCCCGCCGTGCGGGAAAGCTGTCCGAACGTGCGCCTGATTGTCTTGTTGCGGGAGGAGCCGTCCGGCGGCGCAGACCCGGACGCGATTTCTTTCGGCGATTTGCTCTCCGAGGCCGACGACGGCGACAGCCCCGACGCCCCCGCCGAGGACGACGTTTGCACGATTATTTACACCTCCGGCACGACGGGCAAGAGCAAAGGCGTCATGCTCACCCAGCGCAACCTCTACGACAATATGGACAACGTTTATGTCACGGTCAAGCCGGACACGGTTATGTTGTCGGTACTGCCGATTCATCACGCCTACTGCCTTGTCATGGACTGGCTCATGGGCTTCAACAAGGGCGCGACGCTCTGCATTAACGATTCCCTCTTGCACATGATTCGCAATATCGGCAGGTTCCAGCCCGACATTATGCTCATGGTGCCGCTCATGATTGAGACGCTTTGCAAGCGCCTGCAAGCGGCGGAATCCGAAGGCCCCGACGCCGTCCGCGCCGTTGTCGGGCCGAACCTGCGCAGAATTTACTCCGGCGGCGCCCACCTTGACCCGCTCTATATCGGCGCCATGAAGAAATACGATATTGACATTTACGAGGGTTACGGAATGTCGGAGTGCTCCCCGACCATCAGTTCCAACAACGAGCTCGGCAATAAGCCCGGCTCCGTGGGGCGTCCGCTGGGCAACGTGGAGGCGCGTTTTGAGAACGGCGAACTGCAAGTGCGCGGCTCGTCGGTCATGAAGGGCTATTACAAAATGCCCGCCGAGACCGCCGAAGCCCTCAAGGACGGCTGGCTCCATACGGGCGACTTGGGGCATATCGACGAGGACGGCTTCCTGTTCATCACGGGGCGCCTGAAAAACCTGATTATCCTTTCCAACGGCGAAAACGTGTCGCCGGAGGAAGTGGAGGGACATTTCGCGCCGGAGCCGCTTGTCGGCGAGATTGTCGTCACGGGCGAAAGCAACGGCCTGACGGCGCGGATTTTCCCCGACCCGGATTATGTCGAACAGCAGGGGCTCTCCCCCGACGCCGTGCAAGCCGCTTTGCAGGAAATCATAGACCGCTACAACAAGAGCCAGCCCACCTACCGCGCCATTATCAAGCTGGTTGTGCGCAAGTATCCGTTCCTGAAAAGCGCGACGCGCAAAATTAAGCGGCCTTTGGCGGAAATCGACGCCCCCGCAGAAACGTAAGTATGTATTCGCGCCTCCCGCGAGGCTTTCCCGCAAAATCGGCGGCGCCAGTCCCCATATTTCTGGAGACTGGCGCCGTTCCTTGTTTTTCGCGGTTTGCGGAGGATTTGTCCCGCCAAGACGGATTAGGGGCGGGCATGTCCGCCCGGCTCTGCCGGGACGCTATCCCCGCGCAGGTTCCCGCCTTATTTCAGGCCGTTGAGCCGCTTATAAATGGCTTCCACGTCGCCGACTTTCACAAGCGCGTCGGTAGCCTCTTCGGTGTCCGCCGCCTCCGCCACGGAGCTCAGCACGTCCACATGGTCGCCGCCGTCCTTGACCGCGATTCCGATGACGAGCTTCACCGTGTCCTCGTCCCACGCGATTCCTTCCGGATACGTCATGCACACAAGCCCGTTCTTGATGATATACTTCCGCGCCTCGTTGGTGCCGTGCGGGATGGCGACATGGTTGCCAATCGCAACGGGAAATTCCTTGTTGCGCTCAATCATGCCCTCGATGTAGCCTTCCTCGACAATCCCGGCTTCCACCATCATGCGCCCGCAGTCGCGGATAGCCTGTTCCGGCGGGACGGGCTTGCAACCCAGCTTAATATTTTCCCTCTTGAGCAGGATTTCGCCCTTCTGCACCTTGTCGGAGGCGTCCGCATGGACGCTGGCCGCGCTCTTGGCTCCGGCGGCGCCGCGCCCCTCGACCATTTCCGTGACAAGCGCGTCGTACTCCGGGGCGCCCATGAAGTTTTTGATAGGGATAATCCGCACGCCCGGATTGTCTTTCGCCGCCCGCGCCGAAAGTTCGTGGTGGGTGACGATAATCTGGCAGTCCTTCGGCACTTCGGACACGGGCGCATGAACGACCGTAATGTCTCCGATACCCGCGCTCTTGAGCTTGTTCCGCAACATCGTGGCGCCCATGGCGGAGGAGCCCATGCCCGCGTCGCACGCGAACACAATCTTTTTCACGTCGTTCGGGTCAACGTACACGCCGCCCGCCGACGGGCCTTCGGTCATTCCCTTGTAGGCGGCTTTGTCGGCGGCAAGCTGGGCTTGCGCCGCTTCAAAGTCGCCCTCGCTCTCGCGGACGAACAGCTTCATAAGGGTTATCGTCACCGCAAAGCTGACCGCGCAGCCGACCGCCATGCCGCAGATATTGGCGAAATACGCGCCCTTCGGGGTCATAAGCAGTTCGGCGATGACGGAGCCGGGGGACGCCGCCGCTTTCAGTCCGCCGCCCAGAACGGAGAGCGTCAGAATGGCGACAAAGTTGCCCGTCATGGGGCCAAGAATCAGGATGGGGTTCATGAGCACGAACGGGAAGTAGAGTTCGTGAATGCCGCCCACGGACTGGATGACCGCCGCGCCGGCGGCGGAGGATTTCGCGGAGCCCTTCCCGGCGACGCAGTAGGCGAGGAGCAAGCCCAAGCCGGGGCCGGGGTTCGACTCAATCATGAACAGGATGGATTTTCCGACCTGTTGCGCCTGTTCCAACCCGATAGGCGTGAACACGCCGTGGTTGATGGCGTTGTTGAGGAACAGCACCTTGGCGGGTTCGACGAGAATCGCCGTAAAGGGAAGCAGGCCGTGGTCAACGAGGAAGCCGACGCCCGCGCCCAGACCGTTTGTCAGGATTTCGCACGCGGGGCCGATAACAAACATGGCGACAATCGACAGCGCGCCGCCGATAATGCCCACGGAGAAGTTGTTGACAAGCATTTCAAACCCGGCGGGGATATGCCCCTCCATGGCCTCGTCAAACTTCTTAACGCACAGCCCGCCGAGGGGGCCGACAATCATGGCGCCGATGAACATGGGGATTCCCGCGCCGACAATCACGCCCAAGGTGGCGATTGCGCCCGCGACGGCGCCTTTCTGGTCGGCAATCATGCGCCCCCCGGTGTAGCCGATGAGAACCGGCAGGAGATAGTTCAGCATGGGGGTAACCATGGTCGCAATGCGTTCGTTGGGAAGCCAGCCGTCCGCGATGAACAGGGCGGTAATGAAGCCCCACGCGATGAACGCCCCGATGTTCGGCATGACCATGCCGCTCAGGAAGCGTCCGAATTTTTGCACCCGTTCTTTCATGCGCATTCCTTCCTTTCCTCTCTCCGCACCTTAAAGAATCCGGCAGGGAGCGCCTTTTCATCCGCCGCTTGCCGCGAAAGATGTATGAACAACCCCCCTGTAGGCGCAAGTGTAGCAGACTTTTCATTTTTTGTCAATCGCTTTTCAAAATACGGCGTTTTTCACAAAGTTCCGCGCATTTTTTAGGCGAAAGCGCAAGCGGCGGGGCATAATTTCCGCCCTGAAATCATAGGCTGTCCGGCGAGGTGAAAGCGTATGAATCTGCCCTTCCCCGCCGGGCTGACCCGACGGGTTTTCTCCGCGCTGTTAGGTCTTGCCGCGCTCTGCGCGGCGGGCGCAGCCGCCGGACGCGAAAGCGCCGCCTCCGCCGCGCAAGCGTTGCGGGAGGCGGCGTCGCTTGCGGCGGAGCGTCTGGAGCTCGGCGCCTACGACGAGACGGCGGGGCTTTCGACGGCGGCGCTGTTGGCGCTGCGCCAGACGCCGCTTTTGTATTCGGCGCGTGACAACCCGCTCCTGTCCCCGGAGGCGGAGCCCGGCGACGCCGCGCCCATAGAGGAAACGCCGTCCGACAGCGCCGCGACGGACGGCGTAAGGGAAATCGCGCCCGCGACGGACGGCGCGTCCGCCGAATCCGAAAGCGAAACGCCGCAAAGCCCGATTCCCTTGCAGGAAGCCGCGCAGGAGCCGATTCCGCAAGTTGACAACGGCGTCCGCGCCCGGACGCTCGTCCCCAAGAGCGCGGACGGCTACGCGGTCTGCGGGCGCGTCTACATCAGTTCCAGCCGTAAGAAGCCTCTGAATACGGAAGCGTTGCGGGACACCTTCGACGCCGAACTCAGCGGAGACGGCCCGCAAATCCTGATATTGCATTCCCACGGCTCGGAGGCGTACACCCCCGCCCCCGGCACGGAATTAGTCTGGTGGGGCGACGCCCGCACGACCGATTTCCGCTACAGCGTCGTGCGCGTCGGCGACGAAATGGCGTCGGTGTTCGAGAACGCCGGGATTTCCGTAATCCACGACCGCACTTTGTACGACTACCCCGACTATAGCGGCTCCTACGACCGCTCCCTGTCCGCGATTGAAAGCTACCTCGCGCAGTATCCCTCTATCCGTTTTGTGCTGGACGTGCACCGCGACTATATCGCCGATTCGGGCGGCAACCAGTACAAGGTCATTTCCGAAATCGAGGGCAGGGGGACGGCGGCGCAAATGACGCTTGTCATGGGGAGCGACGGGAGCGGGCTGTCCCATCCGCGCTGGATGGAAAATCTGAAACTCGCCGTCGCCATACAGGAGCGGATACTTTCCGATTACCCTACCCTCATGCGCCCCATGTTGTTGCGCAAATCGCGCTACAATCAGCACGCCACGACGGGCTCTTTGCTGGTGGAAGTGGGGGCGGCGGGGAACTCTCCGGAAGAGGCGCTGTTGTCGGCGCGGCTGTTCGCGGAGGAGATGACGGAAGTTTTGCAGGCGCGGAGCAAGTAGGCGCGAAAAATGTCTTGCCGCCCGCCGGAGACCTGTTATAACTGCGCCGCTTCCAAAAAAGCGTCCCGTCCCGGCAAAGGGACAGGGCGCGTTTTATATCCGCAGGCGGCGGGAAATGCAAGCGTTTTCGTAGAATTTATGTAAAACCGGCGGCGCGGCGGCGAAAATTTCCCGCAGATTGCCCTTGAAAACGCAGGCCGCTTGTGCTAAAATCGCAACCCGTTACCGAACCCGCAAAGGAGGCGCCGCACATGGTTCGCACGGAGGAAAACGCCTATTCCAAAATCACGCCCGCCATTTTGTCGTTAAAAGAGCAGTGGGAAAAGAAAAACTATATCGACCCCAGATTATATAAGGAGTACAACGTCAAGCGCGGACTGCGCAACGAGGACGGGCGCGGCGTCCTGACGGGTTTGACCCGCGTGGCGGAGATACAGTCCTACACCGTGCGCGGCGACCGGGGGCACGAGATGATTTCCCCCGCCGAGGGCGTCCTGTACTATCGCGGCATTGACTGCCGCAAAATCGTGGAAGGCTCCTCGCGGTTCGCCTTTGAGGAGGCCGCATATCTGCTCCTGTTCGGCGAACTGCCCTCGCGGGAACAGCTCGCCGATTTTTGCGGCCAGCTCGCCTCCTACCGCACACTGCCCACCAACTTTTTCCGCGACGTTATCATGAAAGCCCCCACCGGCGACCTCATGAACACCATGCAGCGCGGAATCCTTACGCTTTTCTGCTACGACGACAACCCCAACGACATAGGCCTTGAAAACGTCCTGCGCCAGTCGTTGCAACTCATCGCAAATATGCCCGTCTTGGCGATTTACTCCTATCAGGCTTGGCGCTACGCGCAGGGCGAAAGCCTGTTCATACACACGCCCCTGCCGGAACTCTCCGCCGCCGAAAACTTCCTCCGCCTTCTGCGCGAGGACAGAAGCTATACCGAACTGGAAGCGCGCACTTTGGACGTTGCACTCGTGCTCCACGCCGACCACGGCGGCGGCAACAACTCCACCTTTACAAACCACGTGGTCACCTCGTCGGGCACCGACACTTATTCGGCTATGGCGGCGGCTATGGCGTCGCTGAAAGGCCCGCGCCACGGCGGCGCCAACAGCAAAGTCATGATGATGATGGACGACATCAAGGAGAACGTCGGCGACTGGGAGGACGAGGACTGCGTGCGCGATTACCTGACGCGTATGCTGAACAAGGACGCGTTCGACAAAAGCGGGCTGATTTACGGGCTTGGGCACGCGGTTTACACGAAATCCGACCCGCGTTGCGAAGTGTTCCGGGAGTACGTGCGCAAGCTCGCGGCGGAGAAGGGGCGCGACAGGGAGCTTGCCCTCTACCAGAAAGTGGAATCCGTCGGGAAGTCGCTCCTGCGGGAACGCCAGCACAAAAAGGCGGTTTCCACGAACATCGACTTCTACAGCGGCTTTGTCTACGAAATGCTGGGGCTTCCCACGGAGCTGTACACGCCGCTGTTCGCAATCGCCCGTATCGCCGGATGGAGCGCCCACCGCATGGAGGAGTTGAGCGCGGGGGGCAAGCTGATTCGCCCGCGCTATGAGTGCGTGGAAGAGCGGCGCTCTTACGTGCCCATGGAAAACCGATAACGCGGAACGGCGCGGAATGGGAAGCCCTATTCCGCGCCGAAAATTTCAGGCCATTTCCTTACCAACGCTTCCTGATTCTTCTTTTTCAACTCGCACTCCCAAATGCGGGCGACTTTCCAGCCCCGCGCCTCGAACATCTCGGTGACGGCCTTGTCCCGCGCCATATTGCGCTCGCGCTTTTTCTCCCAATAGCCGCTGTTCTCCGAAGGGCGCGTGTTGCGGCAGTCGTGGCCGTGCCAGAAACAACCGTCCGCGAAAACGGCGATTTTCTTGGACAAGAACACAAAATCGGGCTTCCCCTTGACCGGATAGTTCCGCCGCCACCCGGTAACGTGGTACTGTTTGAACAGTTCTATCAGCCGAAGTTCGGTCGATTTGTTCTTGTTTGATTTTATCCTGCTCATAATCTCGGAGCGTTTTTTCGCGTCGTATACGTCCGCCAAAGCAATCCGCCTCCCGTCGTAACTCAATCCGCGCCCGGAACGCGCCCCTTGCTTTCGGACAGCGCCCGGTCAATCGTTTCGGCAAGCTCTTTTATTTTGCTCTCGTGCGCCTCGTAATAAAAGCGCATTAGGGAGCGCGTGTCGATTACGACGCCGAACACGCGCTCATAGTCCCGCCCGCCCGTTTTCCAGTCCGCCGACGCCTCGCCGACAACCGCGAAAGTCTTGTTTGTCTCAAACGCATTTTCCGCCCGGTCGAACGGCATGAGGAAGGCGTTGAACACGCCGTATCGCGCCCCCGCGCTCCTTTGGGAAATATACTCCGCATACGTGATTTGCTTGTTGACGGAGGAGGATTCGGGCAAGTGCGCGGGATTGTTCGTAATGCCGTAACGATAATATTTCGCGTCCAAAACGTAGATTTTCCCGTCATAAATCATGACGGAATCAGGTTGCAACGCCGCGTTTCTTCTCGTTTTCGCGTATTTCAGCGTCCAGTAAGTATGCGGAAAATAGTCCTTTTTGTCGGCGGCGCCGAAAACTCCGTCAATCAGCTTCTCCCAGACGTACTCGAAACGTTCGGTTCCAAAATAAAACCGTTCGTCCGTCTCGGACGCGTCCAAATGTTCCAGAATCGCTATCATGGATTGAAACAGTTCCTTCTCGCCCTCGACGTGGGTACGGTTCAATTTCTTGCGCAAAGCGTAGAGGAACAGTTCGCGCCGATTTTCGACACGCGGATTGGGGGGCAGATACTTTGTAAACAGCCACCCCAGCCGCTTGAAACTTACGTAAACGCAGTATTTGTGAATCCGCGTGAGAAGGCTTTCCTCGTTCGGGACGGCGCCCCGAACCGTATAGCGGCTGAAACGCGGCGTCCCGTCCTCCTCGACAAAGGACACGTTGCGGCGCAGGGACGCCGCCCAGTCGATTTTGCCCCTGTCCGAAACCCGCCTGACCGTCTCGCGCTCCGCGTAGTACGCGTTTTGGCTCAGATAGCGCCGAATCATTGTCATATACGCGCTTATCGGGAAATTCGCGGCTCGCGGAGTTTCCAGACGCCCGTTTTGTTGCAGCCGCCCTTGTTCCGTCCCGAACTCCGAAAGCACGGACAGCAAAAGCAGAATGTCCTGCCGTAGTTCCTCTTCGCCGTCGGGAAGCCGATACCCCATGGGGAAGCGGACGCTCACGCCGCCGCCGTCCGCTTTGATTCCGACAAATCGGTCTCCGTCCTCGTTTGTGTTGACATGGCAACAGGAGTTTAAATTCAAACCGTCGGCATTCACGGCGCCTCGCGGCCTCCTTCCGTCGGTGTTTCCGCCGGACTTTGCGCCGCCGCGTCCAGAACGGCTCTTTCCAGACTTTCCGAGAACACGCCGAAACGGGCGTTTCCCCGCTGAGAGCAAAAGGCCTCTATGACAAGTTCCAAACTGGCGTAGGCCTTAGTATTGAACGTTTCGTTCCGGGCGAACCGGAAAGCGTCGTCCCACAGATATTTTAGAACCTTTTCCGCGAAACGCGCATTGAGGCGCCTTGCCTCCGGGCTTCCGCCGACGCGCCGCGTCAAATCGTCGGCTGTGACGAAATAAACGCCCAGACGCTTGTCTTCGGAAGAAAGGGCGTTGTCCCGGCGCAGGATTTCCTCGTTGACCGCCGCGCAGAACGCTTTCCAGCTTACGTCGGTGTCTAAAATCGCTTGGTCGGCGAATTTATGGTTCCGAAAGGAATTTGGAATCAAGCGCATTGTCCAGCGGCGTTGGAACGCGGTGTCAAGGGTAAACACGTTCTGGTCGGAGGTGTTCATTGTCCCGATAATAGACAGGTTGGAAGGGATTCTCACTTTACGGTCTGCGTCTCCGTAGACTTCTTTCGCTATGTCGGCGTTAGTAACCGGATACTCGCTCGTGCCGATTGGAAACGCGCCGCCCGGCTCCGAAACGCGGTCAAGAAGCTGGAAAACGTCCCCGAAAATAGCCGGGGCGTTGCCCCTGTTGATTTCCTCGACAATGAGGTAATACCGATTAGCTTCGTCAAGGTACGCCTTTTTGAGTATCCTTGTAAACGGGCCGGGGACAAATTCGTATCTCACTTTCTCGTCCCGCAGGACGGGCAGAATCTGCCCCACGAAATCGGAATAGGCATAATCCGGGTAGAACACGACGCGCTCCGTGCGGCTCTCGTCGCCGCAGTATTCTTCCTTGATTGCCCGGCTCTTTCCGCAACCGGGAACGCCGTACAAGATGAGATTCGTACCGCCCGGCGCACGCCGCGTTTCGTCAGGCTCCCGGCGGCGGTCGTCGGCGGCGTCCGCCCCGGCGCCGACGTTCCCGATATAATAACGCAGCCATTCCTCCTCCGTCCCCGCGTCGAAATACGGCGGAAGGTTGGCGAGTTTCCTGTCAAGCGCGCCAATCGCTTCGGGAACCAGTCGGCGGAAGCCGTCGGCGTCGTTTTTGCGCTCGATAATCAGCCCGCCCCATCCCGCCAGCGAAAACCACGGCGCGATTCTTGCGCTGTCTTGGCTCGTGTGCGTCGGAGGTCCCAGCAATTCGTCCAACAACTGCGGCTTGGCTTTTTTATACGATGCGCATTTCTTGCGGGCGTTCCGAATTTTTTGTATGGCTCCGTCCAGTTGGCTCATGGAGGGAATATGCAACATTACCCGGTTGAGTTCCTCAAAGGAGATTTTGTTGTCAAGAGCCCTCATGACTTTCCATATGCAGACATACGGCTGAACGTCGCAGAAAACGGGGAGGTTTTTCCCGTCAACGGGGTTTCTAAGCTGATAACGCGCCAAAACGTCGATAGCCAAAACGCGGATTTGGTTCAGGAGTTTCTCGTAAGCCGCTTCAACGTTCGGCTTCAAGTCCCGGATGTCTTTCCCCAGCCGCGATAAGCGTATCTCGTCGCCGTCTTTGAAAATCAATCCCAGCCGCTCGTAGAGTTTCCGGTAGGTTCTCGCTCTGGAATAGGTTCCAAGCCCGCCGACGGCGATTTGCTCCGGGAAGTCTGTCCATCCCACGCCGTCAAGCAAACAGAAGGCTTCTAAATGGCTCCGCAATTCCCCTCTAATGAAAATGTCCATTTCCGGAAACTCGGTCGTGTCCCGAATGCCGGACGACCATTGAAATTCAGGCATGTTCTCCCCCCTCCAAAGCCGCCCTTACGCTCTGCGCGACGCGCTCGGCGAGGACGGGCGGCACGGCGTTGCCGATTTGCCGCGCCGCTTCTACCTTACTGCCCAGAAACTCGAACTCGTCGGGGAAAGTCTGGAGGCGGGCGCCCTCCCGGAGCGTGATGGTACGGTCTAACGCGGGGTGCCCGAAGCGCCCTCTGGAAAAGCTGTCGAAACGGGCGGTAATGGTGGGGCTCGGCTTGTCCCAAGCCATTCTGCCGTATGTGTCCAAGTGCCGATGGCTTTTATGATTCTTGTGGCAGTCCAGTTGGAGCTCGTCGGGAAGGGAATCGCGCCCTTCCCCCTCCTTTACGGCGCGAATGCGCTTCAAATTGATGTCGGACAGCTTGTCGGCCTTATGGTTCGGAACGTCGCGCTCGCCCTTGCCCATTAAGTCCCCAATCGCCATGCGCACGGTCTTGAGCGGATTCCCGGAAGGCTCCGGGAAACGGTAGCGAAACGCCCCGTCCGCGCTCAGTTCGCCGACGATAAAAACCCGCCTTCTGCTCTGCGGCACGTCGTAGTCCGTAGCGAGAAGTTTCCTTTGCAGATACGGTATCCGG
Source organism: Oscillibacter sp. (assembly GCA_017527365.1). Classification (GTDB taxonomy): domain Bacteria; phylum Bacillota; class Clostridia; order Oscillospirales; family Oscillospiraceae; genus Oscillibacter. Next base: position 14,421 of record JAFXQD010000107.1, on the reverse strand, counting down.
TTCCCTCAAGTTTCGCGGTCAACTGTTCCAAGTAGGGCTTCCCCCGGACGGACAGCAGGCCGCCGACGTTCTCCATCACAAACAGTTTCGGGCGGATTTCTTGTATCAGCCGGACGTACTCCAAAACGAGGTTGTTCCGCGTGTCGGCGTCCTCCCCGCGCCGCTGTACGCTGAACCCTTGGCAGGGCGGCCCCCCGACAACCGCGTCAATCGTCCCCAATTCGCCGCCGATGTCCCGCTCGATACTGTCCTTGCCGACATAGTAGATGTCCCGCACGAACGCGGGGCCATGATGAAATTTGGAGTTGTGCCGATACGTGTCAATCGACGCCTTGTCGATGTCGAAGGCGTAAACGACCTCGAAGCCCGCCCTTTCAAATCCCAGCGACAGCCCGCCCGCGCCGCAGAAACAATCAATTATCCGATACTTTTTTTCCATGACGGAACCCCGCTTTCTCCGCGCCGCGATTGCGGGCGCGGGCAATCATGCCGCTGTAGGAGCGGAAATAAGGCTCGTCGATAGCCTCGGCTTTTTCGGCGCGGTTCAGCCCCGCCAGCAGAGTAAGCACGTGCCCCGCCAAGCGGGCGGAAAAAATAGGCGAAACGGCGTTCCCGATTTGCTTGTACTTGTCGTCGAAGGGCCCCTCAAAATAAAAATCGGGCGGGAAGCCTTGCAGGAGGGCGGCTTCCCTGACGGACAGCCCCCGGTTCTGTTCGGGGTGCGCGAACCTCCCGCAGGAGGGCGTGCGGCAACGCGCCGTAATCGTGACGGCGGTCTTGTCCCACGCCAGCCGCCCGTAAACGTCGTAGAAGCCCGCGACGTTGTCAAGGCACTTTGGCCCGACGCCCTGCGGGCGGTTCCCGCCGTCCTTGGGGACTTGGCTTAGAATCGCCACGGTTTCCTTGCGGTGTCGGGACGTGACGTGCATGGGGTCGGCGGGGTCTCTGCCCCCAGCCTTGAGCGGCGGCAGATTCCCGATAGCGTCGCGCACAGTCCGGTACTGCTCCGGCCTGAACGCGGGCGCGGGGAGCGTCGGAACGAAGTCCCGCGCCGCGATAAGCACGGTTCTGAAACGGGACTGCGGCGTCCCGAAATCCGCCATGTTCAGGATGTCGACCGCGATATGGTAGCCCGCGTTTTCCACAGTATCCTTGAAGGCCTGATAATGCCGCCAGTGCTTTTGGGCAAGAAGGTCGGGCACGTTCTCCATGATAATCAGTTTCGGGTTTAACTCTGCGGCGATTTCCGCGAAGCGCCCGACAAGCGTGTTGCGCGAATCGGAGCCCCGGCGGTCTTTTTTCCTGTGCGACGAAAAGCCTTGGCACGGGGCGCAGCCAATCAAAATGAGCTCGTTTTCGGGGCTCAGGCGCAGCGCCGCCCGGATTTCCGCTATGTCCGCCTCGCCCAGATTCAAATTTTCGGGTTGGCAGCCGTAGTTCCGCCGATAGGTGTCGATAGCGTGCGGGTCAATATCCACCGCCCCCGCCCAGCGGAAACGCCCGGTCAGCTCCGCCATCTTGTGGAAGCCGTAGGACATGCCCCCGGCGCCGCAGAACAAATCGACAAAATCATACTGCGCATTGGGAATAAGTCCCCGTATGCCTTCGTAGTTGATTTGCCTCAAGACATCCTCCGGGGCGTATCCGGGGCGTTCCGCGCCGCCGTTTGCCGCAACGGAAGTTTCGCCTCCGGACGGATTTTCCGTCGAGGGCGGAATTTCCCATATCGTCGTATGCTCCATAAGCCGCTCACCTCGCAAACAAACGGCTTTATTTTACCCGCGCCGTCGCAAAAAGTCAAGTTTTTCGGCAGTCAAGCCGCAGGCGCAAGGCTTAATTTTTCCGTTTCGCGGACGATAACATTATAAAGAGAACGGACGCCGGAAGGAGGCGCGGCTTTATGGATTTGTTGAACGTCGCTTCCGCGAACCAGCACGCGAAAAATATGGCGCGGCGAACGCAATGGGAACTGAAAAAACAGAGCCGCGATTTCAGCGGACACAAGAAGTCGTTGCAGGACTACGTGAACATTACGAAAGCCTCTTCCGTACTGCCGCAGGCGGACGAGGAGGACACGAAGATGTCCGCGATTATGACGAAAGCCCAAGCGGGGAAAAAGCTGTCCTACGACGACTGGGAGTACCTCAAAGCCAAGAATCCCGCGATGTACGAGAAGCTCAGGGCGGCGGAGAAGGAACAGAAAGACTATGAAGAGGCGTTGAAACGCTGCAAGACGCGGGACGAGGCGCGGCGCCTGCATATGTCCAAGCTGGGCGAAATCATGTCGGCGGCCAAAGACGGCGACGAAAGCGCCCTTGTCCGCCTGAACCGCATGACGCGGACGATGGTCGAATTTACGAAAAGCGACGAATACCGCGATATGCCGACGGAAGCGGAACAGGCGATAGAGCGCGAGAGCGAGAGGCAAGCGGAACGGGAGATTTTGCGGGCGGAGACGGAAACCGAACGGGAGGCTTTGCGGGCGGACACGGAAGCGGCGGACGCGGGGCGGAAAGCCGCGCAGGGCGAACCCGGCGCCGAAAGCGTCCCCAAGGACGGCGAAAGCGCCAAACCGGAAGCCAAGGCGAAAGCGGAAGCCGTCCCCAAGAAAAAAGCCGCCGTCCGGGAGGCGCAAGGCGTCCGGATTTCCGGCGCCGCAATCGGCGCCGCGTCCGCGCACGGCGCCGCGCCGTTCGGACGGCGGGCGTATCTGCTCCGGCAGGACGGAGAGCCCCGCCGCAAAGTTTTCGAGGCGCAGGCATAAAGCGTAAAATCCGGGACGGGGGCGGATAACGCCGCGCCAGTCCCGGATGCGTTTTGCTTTGGCAGGCTTTTTCGCCTTACAAGCCCGCGATTTCGTCCTGCCCCACCTGCCGGACGCCCTTCGCCGCAAGCGCGGCGGAGGCTTTCGCGTTGTCCGCCACGCGGAATATCATGTAGGCGTCCTCGCCCTTTTTGCCGCCCAAGAAGGCGTACATATACTCGACGTTCACGCCCGCCTCCGCCAAGACGCGGAGAACCTTGTCAAGCCCGCCGGGAACGTCGGACAGCGCGACGCCCAAAACCTGCGTGACGCTGTGCACAAAGCCCGCGTCGCGCAAGGCGGTCGTGGTCTTGTAAACGTCGTCAACGATAACGCGGGCAATGCCGAAATCGCTGGTCTCCGCGAGGGAAAACGCCCGCATGTCAATACCGTTTTCCGCGAGCACGGCGGTCATGGACCGCAACGCGCCGGGGCGGTTCTCCACAAATACGGAAATCTGGTTAATCATAACGGCGCCTCCCCTCAAATCTTCCGGTTGTCAATCACGCGCACCGCCTTGCCCTCGCTCCGCGTAATCGACTTCGGCGCGACAAGCGTCACTTTCGCCGTCAGCCCCAGCATGGAGCGCAAGCCGTCCACAAGCTGTTTCTGGCGGGCGTTGATTTCGCCGAGGTTGTCCGTGAACATCTCCGGTGTCATCTCCACGCGGACTTCCAGCGTGTCGGTGTTGTTCACGCGCCCGACGAGAATCTGGTAGTTGGCGGGGTAGCCCAAGTTCAAAAGCACGGTCTCAATCTGCGACGGGAACACGTTCACGCCGCGGATAATGAGCATGTCGTCGGTGCGCCCGCGAGGCTTCGTCATTTTGACGTGCGTCCGCCCGCACGGGCATTTCTCACGCGACAATACGCAGATGTCGCGGGTGCGGTAGCGGATGAGCGGGAACGCCTTTTTCGTAATGGCCGTGAACACGAGCTCCCCCTGCTGTCCGTCCGGCAGGACTTCGCCCGTGTCGGGGTCAATCACTTCCGCGATGAAGTGGTCCTCGTTGATGTGCATCCCCGACTGCGCGGAGCACTCGAACGCCACGCCCGGACCCGAAAGCTCCGTCAAGCCGTAAATGTCATAGGCTTTAATGCCGAGCGTGTCCTGAATGCTTTGCCGCATTTCCTCCGACCACGCTTCCGCGCCGAAAATGCCCGCTTTCAGGGGGATTTGCTCCGGCGTCAAGCCCATTTCCCTCATGCTTTCGCCCAGATAGGCGGCGTAGGACGGCGTACAGCAAAGAATGGTCGCGTTCAAGTCGCGGATGAACATAATCTGCCGTTCGGTGTTGCCGGAGGACGTGGGGACGGTCAGGCACCCGACCTTATGCGAGCCGCCGTTCAAGCCGGGGCCGCCCGTGAACAGCCCGTAGCCGTAGGAGACTTGGCAAACGTCCTCGTTCGTGCCGCCCGCCGCGACAATGGCGCGGGCGCAACAGGTTTCCCACAGGTCTATGTCTTCCTGCGTGTAGAACGCCACGACGCGCTTGCCCGTCGTGCCCGACGTGGACTGTATGCGCACGCAGTCCTTGAGCGGAACGCCCACCAGCCCGTAGGGGTAGGCGTCCCGCAAGTCCGCCTTGCTCAAAAACGGGAGCTTGCGCAAGTCGTCGGAACTTTGGATGTCGCCGGGGGTCAGCCCGGCGTCCTGCATTTTCTTGCGGTAGTAGGGCACGTTGTCCCAGACGTGGCGCACCTGCTTGACAAGCCGCTCGTCCTGCCATGCCTTGATTTGTTCCCGCGAGGCGGTTTCGATTTCCGGCTGATAATAGCGCTCCAAATTGAACCACTCCTTTTTGACGCGCTTTCGCAAGCGCGCTCTTTAACGGCGTAATGTTTTACACCATAAAAGCGGATTTGTCAAGCGCTTTCTTCAGGCTTATGGAAATCGCAGAACGAGACATAGCTCCGTACTGCCGAGCGCAAAGAGGACAGACCGTCGATTTTCTGCGGCAAATCAAGCGCGGAAAACGCCTCCCGATTCCCATACTCCAAGAAGTCAATCACACTTTCACAGCGATTTTCCAGATATTGTGAATCCAAATTGAACTTGTATCCCCATCTGGGGTCTTTTTTTAATTCCCGCTCAACTTTACGGCAACGCGCTCTTGCGTCTCGCGCCGCTGGTTTGGTTATCCCGTGCTCATTCATCAAATAATGGAAAAATTCCTCATCGCGCATAGAAGAGCCTCCTTTCAGAGAGCCTTTTTTAGTCATGCTCAGGACTGTTTTCACGTTAGTTACGCGCTTTTTCCCAGCGCGAACGCCTTGCGGTTGAGTTCCAGAAACTTCGCGGGTACCATAGCCTCCAAGGACTTCTCCCACGCCTCCTCCGGGAAGTCGAAATAGCGCGACAGCCGCCCCATGAGCACAATATTGACCGCCTTACTGCTTCCCGCCTGTTCCGCCAGCGCGAGGCAGTCCAGCGCGTCCACGTTCGCCCCGGCGCCGCGCATTTTCTCGACCAGATTTTCCGGGTACGCCGCCGCGCCCGTGATAACGGGCATAGGGTCTATCTGTTGCGTAGACGCGACAATCTGCCCGTCGGGCTTCAGGTACGACAGCCACCGCGCCGCTTCCAGCAGTTCAAACGACACGATGAAATCTGCCTCCCCCTTGTCAATCACGGGCGAGTTGACGCAATCGCCGTAGCGCACGTAAGTGACCACGCTACCGCCGCGTTGCGACATGCCGTGCACTTCCGACACTTTCACGTCATAGCCCTGTTCCAGAAGCAGATGGCCGAGAAGTTTGCTTGCCAAGAGGCTTCCCTGTCCGCCGACGCCGACTATCATAATGTTTTTCGTTTCCACGGCTTACGCCCCCTTCCCGGTTTCCTCGAACGCGCCGAACTTGCACAACTGCGAGCACACGCCGCAACCCACGCACAGCGTATTGTCAACCCGCGCCTTGCCGCCCTTGACGGAAATCGCCGGACAGCCGATTTTCATGCACGACTTGCAACCGACGCACGTTTCCGCGTTGACTTTCAGCGGCGGCTTGTGCTTCACGTATTTGAGCAACGCGCACGGGCGGCGGGAGATTATCACGGACGGCTCGTCCGCCGCCAATTCTTCCTTGACGGCTTTTTCCGTTTCCGCGAGGTCGTAAGGGTCAACGACGCGGACGCGGCGGAATCCCATAGCGCGGCAGAGGCTTTCCAAGTCGATTTTCCCGGCGGGGTCGCCCTTGATGTTGTAGCCTGTCGTGGGGTTCTGCTGGTGCCCCGTCATGCCCGTGATGGAGTTGTCAAGGATTATCGCCGTACTGTTCGACTGGTTGTAGGCGATATTTGCAAGCCCCGTCATGCCGGAGTGCATGAAGGTGGAATCGCCGATAACGGCGACGGTTTTGTGTTCGCTTTCCGCGCCAAGCGCCTTATTAAAGCCGTGAATCGCGCTGACGGACGCGCCCATGCAGAGGGTCATTTCCATGGCGGACAGCGGCGCGACCGCGCCCAGCGTATAACAGCCGATGTCGCCTAACACCGTGCATTTCAGCTTGTTGAGCGTGTAAAACAGCCCCCTGTGCGGACAGCCCGCGCACATGACGGGCGGGCGCGGCGGTATCGCGTCCTCTAATGCCTTGCCGTTGCGGGCGGGCAAGCCTAATTTTTCCGCCACGACGTTTTGCGAGTATTCGCCCAACAGGGGGAATTTTTCCTTGCCGACGCATTCAAGCCCCAATTCGCGGCAGAACGTCTCTATAAAGCCGTCCAACTCCTCGACGACCGTCAGGGAATCGACCGACGCGGCGAAAGCGCGGATTTTCTTTTCCGGCAGAGGCCAGACCATGCCCAGTTTCAGTATCGGGAAACGGTCTCCGCAGGCCTCCTTTACGTACTGGTAGCAGGCGGAAGATGTAATGATTCCGGTTGATTTTTCGCGTCCCGGCTCCGTGCGGTTCAAATCGGACGTTTCCGCGAACTCCGCCAGCTTCCGCATACGCTCTTCCACGACAGGATGGCGGCGGATTGCGTTTCCGGGCATCATCACGTACTTGGCGATATTCTTTTCATACGGTTTGGCGGGCGGCTCGACGCGCTCCCCCGTCTCCACGACGGACTGCGAATGGGCGATACGGGTGCACATTTTGAGCAGTACGGGGCAGTCGAACGCCTCGGAGATTTCATAGGCTTCCATGGCGAACGCCCGCGCCTCGGCGGAGTCGGACGGCTCCAGCATGGGCAGTTTCGCCGACCGTGCGTAATGCCGCGAATCCTGCTCGTTCTGCGACGAGTGCATACCGGCGTCGTCGGCGACGGCAACCACCATTCCGGCGTTTACGCCCGTGTAGGACACGGTAAAGAGCGGGTCGGCGGCGACGTTCAGCCCGACGTGCTTCATGCCGCAGAAGCTCCGCTTCCCCGCCAAGCTCGCGCCGAACGCCGTTTCCATGGCTACTTTCTCGTTCGGCGCCCACTCGCAGTAGATTTCCTCGTATTTCGCGGCCTCTTCGGTGATTTCCGTGCTCGGCGTGCCCGGATAGCTCGACGCCACCGCGCAGCCCGCCTCGTACAGCCCGCGGGCAACCGCCGCGTTGCCCAACATCAGTTTTTTCATGGTTTTCCCCTCGCAGTTTGTTAAGTCTCTTCCCGTTTCGGCGCGGCGCCGATGCGCTCGCGGAAAATCACGTCCCGCATGACGCCGCCCGCGCCGCCGTCCAGCATAGCCCGCCGCACCCGGCTGACCGTCGCGCTGGACGCCCCGGTTTTCTCTAAAATCTCCGAATAGACGGCGCCGCGCTCCAGCTCCACCGCCACCTCAAAGCGCTGTTCCATACTGCGCAATTCGATAGGCGTGCACAAGTCCTGAAAAAAGCGGACGCACTCGTCCAAATCCCGCAGAGACAGGATAGTCTCGTAGAGAGCCGCATTCGGTTTCGTTTTTTTATTTCTGTCCAATGGTTTCCGCCTCCTCCCCGCATTTCAGCCGCTCCATTATATCCGTTTGCCCGCGCATTCGCAACAGGAAATTCGCGGGCTTGGCGGCGCGGCGCCCGCCGACGCAAACAGGGGGCGCCGCCCCCGCGTCAGGCTTTGTTCTGGCTCTCGACAAGGCGCGTGGCGCCGTAGGTTTCGCGCAGTTTCGGCTTTTCGATTTTGCCCGTGGGATTGCGCGGCACGTCGGCGAAAATAATCTTGCGCGGGCGCTTGTAGCGCGGCAAGTCCATGCAGAACTTTTGCACGTCCTCTTCCGTAAGCGTTTCGCCCTCGCGGACTTGGATAATGGCGGCGGCGATTTCGCCAAGGCGCGGGTCGGGCAGCCCAATCACGGCGACATCGTGAATTTTGGGGTGCGTGTGCAAAAAGTCCTCAATCTGCACGGGGTAGAGGTTCTCGCCGCCGGAGATTATCACGTCCTTCTTGCGGTCGACAAGGAAGTAAAAGCCGTCGGCGTCCTGCATTGCCATGTCGCCCGTATGGAGCCAGCCGTCTTTCAAAACTTCCGCCGTGGCTTTCGGGTCGTGGTAGTAACAGCGCATGACGCCGGGCCCCTTCACGCACAGTTCGCCCACGTCGCCCTGCTTGACAACCTCGCCCTGCTCGTCCGTGATTTTGCATTCCCATCCGAAGCCCGGCACGCCAATCGCGCCGACTTTGCGGATGTTTTCCAGCCCCAAATGCACGCAGCCCGGCCCCGTCGATTCCGAAAGCCCGTAGTTCGTGTCGTACTTGTGGTTCGGGAAATACTCCATCCAGCGCTTGATGAGCGACGGCGGCACGGGCTGGGCGCCGATGTGCATGAGCCGCCATTGCGAAAGCCGATAGTCCTCAATGCGCAAATCGCCCCGGTCGAGCGCCGCCAGCAGGTCTTGGCACCACGGCACGAGGAGCCATACAATGGTACAGCCTTCCCTTGTGACGGCCTCTAAAATCGCCTTGGGGGAGTTGCTTTTCAGCAGGACGGCCTTCCCGCCCGTGTAGAGGGAGCCGAACCAGTGCATTTTCGCGCCCGTGTGGTAGAGCGGCGGAATGCACAGGAACACGTCGTCATGGGTGGTCTCGTGGTGTTTCGCCTCCATGCGGGCGGACTGCATAAGGGCGGTATGGTCAAGGAGAATCGCCTTGGGGAATCCGGTCGTGCCGGAGGAATAGTAAATGGCGGCCTCGTCGGTATCTTCCACCAAGACTTTCGGCGCGGCGGAAGAACAGTTCGCGGTGGCGTCGCCGTAGCTCTCGGCGAACGACGGGCAGCCCTGCCCCACAAAGAACAAAATCCGCTCCTGCCCGACGGAATCCACGATTTCTTCCACGCGCCCGATAAACTCCGGGCCGAAAAACAAAACGTCGGTGTCCGCGAGTTTGAGGCAGTATTCGATTTCGTCCGCCGTGTAGCGGAAGTTGAGCGGCACGGCGATTGCGCCCGTTTTCAGGACGCCGAAATAAATCGGAAGCCATTCGAGGCAGTTCATAAGCAGAATGGCGACTTTCTGCCCCTTGCGGATTCCGCGTGACAAAAGCAGGTTGGCGACGCGGTTGGCTTTCTCGTCGAACACGCCCCACGTAATCTGGCGGACATACGGCGTGGGGGCGGTGGGCTGGATAAGCTCGTACTCTTTCCACGTGACGCGGGGGGCTTCCTGCACGTCCGGGTTCATTTCCACGAGACAGATTTGGTCCCCGTAAAGTTTGCTGTTGCGTTCCAGCAGGTCGGTAATGGGCATTGGGATTGACATCCTTTCCTGCGGGGGGAGCGCCCCCGCGCTTTATTGGTTTTTGCCTTTAAAGTAGCATAGCCCATTTTGAGCGGCTTGTCAAGCCCGAAAACGGAACGTCTTCGAGAGCGTATGCGCAAAAGAACTGTTGGCAAAGAATGGGCGAAAAGAAACGCAAGACGCAGGCAAGAAGACTTGGCAATTAAACAGGCGGATGTCCCTCGGATTGTTCCAGCGCGGCGGCGTATAGCCGATTGCGCGGAAAGCCGCTTTTCTTTGCGACTTGCGCGGCGGCGTCTTTGAGGCGTTCGCCGCCCCTGCGAAGCTCCGCGACTTCCGCCAAGGCGTCGGACAGGGAAAGCGCCGTTTCCGTCGTCGGCGGGGCGCCCTCCACGACAAGGACGTACTCCCCGCGAGGCGCCGCGCTCTCATAATACGCGACAGCCTCCCCAAGCGTCATGCGCAAGGTCTCCTCGTGCAGTTTCGTCATCTCCCGGCACAGGGCGACGCGGCGTTCCGCGCCGAACGCGTCCCGCAAGTCCGCGAGCGTGGCGCGGAGCTTGTGCGGCGCCTCGTGGAAAATCATCGTGCGCTCTTCCGTCCGCAACGCTTCCAGCCGTTCGCGGCGGCTTTTCTTGTTGACCGTCAGGAAGCCCTCGAAGGCAAATCGTCCCGTGGGCAATCCGCTGACGGCCAGCGCGCTGACCGCCGCGCAACAGCCCGGTATGGAAAACACCGCCACGCCGTTTTCGGCGCACAGCCTTACCAAGTCCTCGCCGGGGTCGGAGACGGCGGGCGTCCCGGCGTCGGTAACAAGGGCGCAGTTTTCCCCCGACAACAGCCGCCGCAAAATTGCCTGTCCCGCCGCGACATGGTTGTGCTCGCGGTAGCTGACAAGCGGCTTTTGGATTCCAAAGTGGTTTAAGAGCTTGACGGAAACGCGGGTATCCTCCGCCGCGATAAAGTCGGCGGCGTTGAGCGTGTCAACGGCGCGGGGGGAGAAATCGCCCAAGTTTCCGATGGGCGTGGCGACAAGGTAAAGCGTTCCGGGCATAGTATCGCCTCCAATCACGGCGCGGGGGCGCGAAAATATATGGCGTCCAATTCGGGCGTGGGTTCGCCGTCGGGACGGCGCAGGACGAGCGGCGCGTCTATCGACAGCCCCGGATTCCCGCCGCGCCGCGCCTCCAACAGCGCCAGCGACGGCGCCGCGCCGGGGCGCTCCTGTACGAAGCGCAGTCGTTTCGGCTCGCAACGGAACCCGCGCAGAATGCAAAGCAAATCGGTCAAACGTTCGGGCTTGTGGACAAGGCAGAACGCGCCGCCCCAGCGCAGTAAAAACGCGGCGGTCTTGACAAGTTCGGACAACGCACAGGCGGATTCGTGCCTTGCGGCGCGCCGCGCCTCCCCGGACGGCGCGACGCCCGCGTAATAGGGCGGGTTAGTTACGACAAGGTCAAAAGACCCGGCAGGAAAGCGTTTCGGGGCGTCGCGCAAGTCCATGCAATGGGAAACGAGGCGCCCCGAAAGCCCGTTAGCCGCCGCGCAACGCTCCGCAAGCCCGACGGCGGCGGGGGACTGCTCCAAGCCCGCGACCGTCAGCGACGGCTCGCGCTGTAGCAACAGCAACCCTAAAAGCCCCGTCCCGCTCCCCAAGTCGCACACGCGCAGATTGCGTTTCAGGCGCGGCACGGACGACAGTAAAAAGCTGTCCGTGCCGGGGCGGAACAGCGCGTCGTCCCAGACAAAGCGCAAGCCGCCCGGCGCCAGTTCCTCCCAATGCTCCACGGCGCTACATCCGCTCCAAGAGCGCTTCCAAGTCCTCCCGCGTGAAGCGCCGGACGGCGCCGCAGAAGCGGCAGGACAACTCCGCTTCTCCCTGCTCCTCTATCAGTTTCCGCATTTCCACGCGCCCCAGCGCAATCAGCGCCGCCTCCATGCGGCGGCGGCTGCAGTCGCAACGATAGGCAATCGGAGAACGCTCCAAAATTTGCAACTCAAAATCCGGCAGGGCTTTTTTCAGCAACTCCGCCGGGTCGGGATTTTCGCGCAAGGCCGTTGTCACGGGCCCCAGCGCCATGACGCCGCGCTCCACGCGGGAAATGATGTCGTCGGGGGCGCCGGGAAGCAGTTGTATCAGCGTCCCCCCGGCGGCAAGCACGCTCTGGTCGCGCTCCACGAGCACGCCCAACGCGCAGACCGTCGGAATTTGTTCCGATTCCGCGAAATACGCCGCTATATCCTCCGCGATTTCCCCGCTCAGAAGTCCGATGCTCCCCGTGTACGGCTCCTTCATGCGCAAATCGCGGATAATGGTCAAAGTTCCGTCGCAACCCACGGCGCCGCCCACGTCCAGCTTTCCGTCGGGGCGCAACGGCAAATCGACGCCGGGATTTTCCGCGTACCCGCGCACGTTGCCCTCGTGGTCGGACACGGCAAGGAGCGTCCCCAAGGGGCCGCCGCCCTTGAATTGTATGGTGACGCTCGCGGCGTCCTCCTTCATGGCGTTGCCCATCATGGACGCCGCAGACAAAGCGCGTCCAAGCGCGGCGGTGGCGACGGGCAACGTCTTGTGAATTTGCCGCGCCCGTTCAACCAAATTGCGCGTCGTGACGGCGGACGCTTTCACAAAGCCGTCCGCCGACAGCGCCCTGACAAGACAATCTTTCGCTTCGCTCATGCTAACTCCTTTTCCGCCAGCACATTCCAGCGGACTTCGTCGTTTGCGGGCGGCTTGCGCGACAGGTCGCCCGTGATTTCCACGCGGGAAAAGCCCGCGTCGCGCAGAAATTCCCGCAACTGCTCCGCGCTCCAAGCCCTTTCGCGGTGCTCCTCAAAGGAGCGCTCCCAAGCGCCGTCGGGGCGCAGGCGGAACAAGTCCACCTGCCAAAGACAGGTTTGCTTCTTTTCGGAAAAGAACGTCCGCCAGACGCAAAAGTTCCCGTCGGTCTCGTCAAGATACGTCTGCCCGTCCATGCTCCGCAACCTGCGCGGCGTGTTCGCGTCGAACAGGAACCGCCCGCCGGGGTTGAGATAGCGGTAGGCGCGGCGGAAGGTCTCGCGGATGTCGCGCTCGCGGGTCAGGTAGTTGAGGGAATCGAGCGTGGAAACAACGCCGTCCACGGGGGCGGGCAGTTTCAGGCGCGGCATGGGCTGGCAGATAAACAGCGGCGGTGGAACATCGCCGCCCGTTTCCGGCGCCTCGCCTTTTCTGACGGCCTCCGTCAGCATTTCCTCCGAGATGTCGGACGCGATAACCCGGAATCCCCGCCGATAGAGCGCCCACGCGATAACGCCCGTGCCGCAGCCCAAGTCTAACACAGTCTTGACGGGGATGGCGCTTTCTCGCAGACGCTTGACCAGAAACGCCGCCCGCGCCGCGTAATTCCCGTCTTTCATCAGCCCGTCGTAACTGCCGGAGAGCGACGCGTAAGCCCCGTTCACGATTTCTTCTCCGCGAGTTCCCGCGTGAACAGGCGCTCATAGGCTCCGGTGCCGTAGTTCAGGGAACGGCTTACGCGGCTGATGGTCGCGCTGGAAGCTCCGGTGCGTTCTAAGATGTCGTTGTAAATCCAGCCCCGATAGAGCAGGTACGCCACTTCAAAGCGCTGTTCCATGGAGCGCAGTTCGGGAACCGTGCACAAATCCTGAAAGAAGTCGTAACACTCCTGTTCGTCCTTTAATTGCAGGATTGCCTTATAGAGTTCCCCGCTTTTTTCTTTCCTCCCGATTTTCATGGGCAATTCCTTTCTCTCCGCACGCTGTGCGGGCGGCGTTCAAGACAAGGGGCCTCTCCGACAAGGCGCCTGTTCCGGGCATTTTACCATAAACCCGCCCGGAAAGCAAAGCCTTTTTTCGGGAAATTTCCCATGCCGCCGAAAAACCGCGCCGTCGCACGGCGGCGCGTCCGGGCGCATAGGCTGGAGTGACATTGGGGGGAATCGGCGGCGCGACGCGGTTCCCGGAAGGGGGAGCGGGTCATGACGAGAGAAGAGCGGGACGGCGCGGAGTTCGAGATATTGCCCATGGAGGCGGAGCGGGTCTGGGACGCGGACGGCGTTCCGATATTGCGGGCGCGGGCAGTCCTGCCTCAGCCCGCAGAAAAGAACCGCAAGTGGCGGAGAATCCGTTCCTTTTACCGTCTGCAAAGCCGCGCTTTTTTCCGGTACTGTCAGGGAGAATTGCGCCCGCTGGCGGAGAGGGAATACCGGGCGGCGCGTGAAAACAGCGCCCCGTTGCCGTGCTTTCAGGCGGACTTATCCTTTCGGGAAACCTACCGGGCGGGGCGCCGGATGAGCTTATGCACCGAACTGCGGGAAAACGCCGCGCCGGGTGTTCCGACGCGGCGTCTCTGGGGCGATACTTGGGACTTGGAAAGCGGGTATCCGGCGCCGCTCTCCGACTTCTTTCCGCCCCGTTCCCATTGGAAGCGCAAACTCTTGGCGATAGCGGCGGAGGAAATCGAGCGGCAGGAAAAACGCGGCCTGTCCCGCTACTATCCCGACTGGCGGCGGCGCCTGCGGCGCTTTTTCAATCCGCTCAACTACTACCTAACCCCCGAAGGCGCGGCGTTCTTCTTTCCCATGCAGACCCTTGCGCCGCCCGTAGAAGGAATCCCAATCTTTCTCTGCCCGTGGGCGGAGACCGCCTTTTCGCCTAACGTCACTTGAAAGAACGGGCGCGGGCGTTAAGTTAAGGCGCAAACAAAGCGCAACCCGCCAAGGAACCGTTTGCGCATACCAGCGGCGGGCGGGCGAAAACCGTCCTTGCCAACGCGCCGCCCGTGTGGTAGAATAGGCGCAATCGAAAACCGCGCCTATCTTCTAAGGAGGACTTGCCCATGAGACGGACAAAAATCATCTGCACACTCGGCCCCGCGACGGACAATCCCGACACGCTCCGCGCCCTCATGCTCGGCGGCATGAACGCCGCCCGCTTCAACTTCTCCCACGGCTC
>JAFXQD010000106.1 GCA_017527365.1 Oscillibacter sp. | reverse complement strand
TATTCTCCAGAAGCCCTTCCAGCGTCTGCATTTCCGCTTTGTCGTATTTCAAAATCGCAAGGCGCATGATTCCTGTTTCCGTCATTTCCCGCAGTTCCATCAGGTTTTCAAAGGAATCCTGATTCATAATGATGCCGTACACCATGGGGTCAATCATGCTTTCCTTGAAGCCGCTGCAGACGAACGTGCCCTCCGAACGCTTGCTCTCCAGAACGCCCAGATAGGTCAGAATCTTAATAGCCTCCCGCACACTGCTACGGGCAATGCCAAGGGAAGCCGCCAATTCCGGTTCCGGGGGAATTTTATCGCCCGGTTTCAGTTCCTTATTCCGCATGGCGTCCGTCAGAACGTTGATGACGCTCTGCACAACCGATTCCTGTTTCAGATTTTTCAAATAACTCGGCGTCTGCTCCATCATAATGAACCCTCCATGTCGCGCACGGTTTCTTTGTAGGACATATAACATAACACACGGACAAATCCCTGTCAAGGAAAAAATATGCGAGCCGCAGAAACAAGTCCGCCGCCCGCAACGGGAGAGGATAAAGAGAGAGCAAATTTAAGAACAGGCTATGCAGGATTCGGGACGCGCC
Source organism: Oscillibacter sp. (assembly GCA_017527365.1). Lineage (GTDB taxonomy): Bacteria > Bacillota > Clostridia > Oscillospirales > Oscillospiraceae > Oscillibacter. Next base: position 22,242 of record JAFXQD010000106.1, on the reverse strand, counting down.
GCGTCTTACTTTCCGAGATAAATGGACTGTTTCGCCAGCACGAGTTGCACGAGCAAGTCATTGCAGGGCGTGGGAATGCCGTGTTCCCGACCGTAACGGCATACCGCGCCGTTGATAATGCGGATTTCCGTCTCGTGATGATGAATCACGTCCTGAACCATAGAGCTAATCGTAGCGTCGGTGTCGCGGGAAACCTCATAAACGTGAGCCATTTCCTCGTCAGGGTCAAGCGTACAGCCGCAGGCGTTCGCCACTTTCAGCCCCTCTTCCACCAGCATACGGGCGACTTCGTGCGCGTACCGGTTCTTTTCGACAAAGCCGTTGGGGGTTTCCAACAGAGCGCTCATGCCGTTGATAGCCGAATTGACCAGCAACTTGTGCCAAATGGCGTTCATGACGTTCTCATGAACCGTCACGTCAAGACCGACTTCGCGGAAGGCTGCCGCCGCCGCTTCCACCTTCTCCATAGGAGCTTTCAGCGTGCCCATATTCGTGACGCCGTATCCGGTATGCTTGACGTGTCCGGGCGAAACGGGCGTCGCGCCGAAAGCCGTGTTGCCGACGATAATCTGCTCTTCGGGGATAACCTTGGCGATTTCGTCGTAGTTGCCCAGACCGTTTTGCAGACACATGACCATGGTGTTCTTGTCAATCATGGGCAGGGCGTTGCGGACGGCGGATTCAAGGAACTGGTAGTGGACAAAGACCACAAGCAGTTCCACCGGGCCGATTTCCTTGGGGTCGGTTGTAGCAAGGGCGGGATGGAAAGCGTTCGTCTTGCCCGTGCCCTTGCCGGGAAGGTCGTCGTCAATCAGGATTCCGTTCTTCTTGATGTTCTCAATCGTCGGGACGCTGACATCCAGCACGCAGACTTCGTGTTTTTGAATCAGGTACTGCGCGTAACAGCTTGCAATCGCGCCGCAACCGACAAATCCGATTTTCATAGTTGTTGCCTCCTGAGTATGAATTGCGAGAAAACGCGGCCCGTATCCGCAGGGGTATTCGGTTCATACGGACACGAGCCGCGATAGGGAGAGGGCGCGTTTACTGCATTTTCTCCGCGATGGCCGCGATGTTTTCGACGGTGATACCGTTCTTTTCCAGCAGGCGCTCATAGGGCGCCGATTCGCCGAAACGGTCCTGAATGCCCACGCGCTTCACGATTCCCTTGCCCATTTCGGCGGCGACTTCGCAAACCGCGCTTCCCAAGCCGTTCAGGATGTTGTGGTCTTCCACCGTGATAATTTTGCCGATGTCGTTCACGCAGGCGGTCACGGCGTCAACGTCGAGCGGCTTGATGGTGTGCATATCCAGCACGCGGGCGGAGATTCCCTTGTCCGCAAGGACTTTCGCCGCCTCAATCGCAAGGCGCACGGTGTCGCCGTTGGCGATAATCGCAACGTCCTTGCCGTCTTGGATTTGGTGCGCCTTGCCGATGGTAAATTCCACGTCGGAGCCGTAAATCTGCGGCACGGCGTCGCGGGTGAAGCGGAGATACGCGGGGCCTTCCGTAATCGCGGCCTGACGGACCAGTTTCCGCGTGGAGTTGTAGTCGGCGGGCATAATCACGGCAATGTTGGGAATCGTGCGGAGAATGCCCATGTCCTCGATAGCCTGATGGGACGCGCCGTCGTTGGCGGGCGTCACGCCGCCGTGGGAACAGGCAATCTTGACGTTCAGATTGGTGTAGCAGATTTCCTGACGAATCATCTCGCAGATGCGCATGGAGCCGAACGCGGCGTAAGTGACGACAAAGGGAATCTTGCCGCAAGTCGCAAGCCCGGCGGCGACGCCCGCGCCGTTCTGCTCGGCAATGCCCACGTTCAAATACTGTTCGGGCAGAGCCTTATGGAAAGCCCCGGTCTTGCAACTCTTGCCAATGTCGATGTCCAGCACGACGATATTCGGATTTTCCTTGCCCAGCTCGACGATTTCGTCGCCGAAACCGTCGCGGGTGGCGATTTTCTTCAATTCGCTCATGACTTCGTTTCTCCTCTCACGCGATGAACTGCGCTTTCAGTTCCGACATGGCCTGCTCGTACTGCTCCGCGTTCGGGGCGACGCCGTGCCAGCCGACTTGATTCTCCATGTAGGAAACGCCCTTGCCCTTGACCGTGCGTCCGATTAACGCCTTGGGCTTGCCGTTCTTGGAGGCGTAGCATTTCTCAATGGACGTTACGATTTCCTCCATGTCGTGCCCGTCGAGTTCGATGACTTCCCAGCCGAACGCCCGGAACTTGTCGCCCAAATCGCCGTTGGGCATGACTTCCTCCGTCGTGCCGTCTAATTGCAGGTTGTTTACGTCCACAAACGTGATGAGGTTGTCGAGCTTGTACTTATGGGCGGTGTTGGCGGCCTCCCAGATTTCGCCCTCCTGCGATTCGCCGTCGCCGACGACGCAGAAAACCTTGTAGTCCTTCTTATCCATCTTGCCCGCCAAGGCCATGCCCGCCGCGCAAGCGAGACCCTGTCCGAGGGAGCCCGTGGAAATGTCAATGCCGGGGCATTTCGTCATGGACGGGTGTCCTTGCAGTTTGGAGCCCTCCTTGCGGAGCGTGTCGAGTTCGGATTCCGGGAAGAAGCCGACGGACGCAAGGCAGGCGTATTGAATGGGGCAGACGTGGCCTTTGGAAAGCACCATGCGGTCGCGGTCAGGCCAGCGGGGTTCGGCGGGGTTGACGTTCATGAACTTGAAGTAGCAGGCGGTGACGAAATCGGCGGCGGAGAGGGAACCGCCCGGATGTCCGGACTGCGCCTTATAAATCATGTCCACAACCTTCATGCGCATTTGCGTGGCTGTGTTTTTCAGTTCCTTGACGGATACGTCTTTCATGCAAATCACCTCATAGCAAGCTGAAACGGCGTGATGAACTTTATGTTGTCAGACATAGGACTTAGGACAATGCGAAGTATATGCCATATGTCGGACAAAGTCAAGAGGATTTTTGAAATTTTTACCGTTTCTATGTTTTGCATAAAATACTTGCGTTTTTTTGTGCTAATTGCAAACGTTTTCCGCCAACAAAACCCGCCGTCCGGCGTACCGGGCGGCGGGTCGCGTTTTGAAGGGGAACGGCGTCAGCTAACGAACATAGTGGACACGAACGGGACGTAGGTGCACAGCAACAGAATAACCAATTCCGCGACAAGGCAGGGAATAATGCCCTTGGAGATTTCCTCAATCTTGATGTCGCCAATGCCGCAGGCCACGTAAAGGTTGACGCCCACGGGCGGCGTAAACAGCCCGATGGCGAGGTTGACAATCAACACGACGCCCAGATGAATCGGACTGATTCCCAGCGCGGCGGCGACGGGCGCGAACAGCGGCGTAAAGATATACAGCGCCGACGTGGAATCGAGAAAACAGCCCGCAATCAACAGGACGATATTCACGATGATAAAGAAGATAATCCAGTTGCCGTTGGTGACGGTCAGCATAAAGTCCTTGATGGTCAGGTCAAGACGGGCGCGGGTGAGGACGTAGGCGAAGAGCGTCGCGCCCATCGTGATAAACATGACGGTGGCCGTCGTACTGCACGAGTCAATCATGATGTCGATAAGTTTCCTGAAGTCGATTTCGCGGTAGACGAACACGCCCACGGCGAGGCCGTAGAACACCGACACCGCCGCCGCTTCCGTCGGGGTGAAGATTCCGCCGTAAATGCCGCCAAGGATGATGACGGGCATCATAAGCCCGAAAAAGGCTTCTTTGAAGGCGTCCCAGCGTTCCTTGCCCGACGCTTTCGGTTGTACTTTCAAGTCATATTTGCGTCCGAGGAACAGCGCGGCGGCAATCAGGCCCGCGCCCATGAGCAGTCCGGGAACCATGCCGGAAATGAACAGGTTCGTAATCGACGCGTCGGCAATGGAGCCGTAGACGACGAACGTAATGGACGGGGGAATGACGACGCCAATCGCGCCGCCGGCGGCCATTAACGCGCACGAGAACGACGCCGGATAACCCGCTTTCACAAGCGCGGGAATCATAATCAGTCCGAGCGCTGCGACGGTCGCGGGACCGGAGCCGGAGATAGCCGCAAAAAAGCACGACACTACCACGCACACGATAGCCATGCCGCCCTTGACGTGTCCGAGACACTTTTCCGCCAAGTTGATAAGGCGCCCGGAAATCCCGGCTTTCTCCATGACGTTGCCGGAGAGGATAAAGAACGGAATCGCCAAGAGCACGAACTTGCTGCTTGCCGACGAGCACAGGCGCGGAAGCACGCTCATCACGGCGTCAATCGGTTTCCCGGCGCCCTGCGCGAGAATCGCCGCCACGCTGGACAATCCGAGACAGGTCGCAATCGGCGCTCCGAACGCCAGCAGAAGGACGAACAGTCCCAGTAACGTAATGCCTACCATGTCACTTATCCTCCCCTTCCGTCAGGTCGTCCAGCGTTTCCATGGTTTTTTCGCTGATTGCCTGATTAATCATGTCGTCGGAGAACTGCTCCTGCGGGTTGCCCGTCGGGTGCCCGTATTTTTTGATGTTGAGAAGCCCCTGTAAGAAGGCAATCATAGCGAAACACGCGCCCACGGGGACAAAAGAACCGTAAATCCATTCGGGCCACTGCATGGCGGCGGTCTCCTGTCCGAGGCTGTACTGGCTTGCGACCATCTGGACGCCGAAAACGACAATCAGCAGGCAGAAGAACGCCGAGACGCCGTACATCAGCATTTGGACGTTTTTCCGGGCGTTTTCGCCGAGTTTGTCCGTGACAATCGACAGCCCCAAATGCGCCCCGCGCCGGGCGGCGATAGCCGTGCCCATAAAGCTCATGAGCACAAACAGGTACGTGGACATCTCGTCGGAGAACGCCAAAGAGTGGTTGAACACCTTCCGGGCAATGACGTTGGCAAAGACCAGAATCGCCATGACAGCGACGCAGGCGCAGGAGACGAATTTCTCAATTTTCTGCAAAGTTGCGGACATTTCGTTTCCCTCCCTAAATCACAGTCCGAACGCGGCGCAGGCTTCCTCGCCGTAAGCCTCTTTCAGTCCCGCGACAACATCCTTGACGGCTTCCTGAAAGACCTTCAACTGCTCTTCCGTCAGAATGTCCACTTGCATTCCCACGTCGCGGAATCCCTGAATCAGCGCCGCCTCGTCGGCTTCCAGCTTGTCGCGGCCCCATTCGCAAGCCTCCGTTGCGCACTGCTGAATAAGTTCCTGCGTGTTTTCGGGAAGGCTCTCCCAGATTTTCGTGTTGATAAGGAAAAGGTCGTTTTCGTAGCTGTAATTCCAGATGGTCATATACTTCTGGATTTCGTCCATTTTGGCGGATTTCGTGATGGAACAGCCGTTTTCCTGTCCGTCAATCGTGCCCTGCTGGATAGCGGTAAAGACTTCGCTCCAGCTCATGGCGGTAGGGTTCGCGCCAAGCGCGTCGAACGTGTTCATATAGACTGCGGAGCCGGGAACGCGGATTTTCAGTCCCTTGAGGTCGTCCGGCGTCGTGACGGCGCGCTTGCTGTTCGTCAACTGCCGGAAGCCGTTGTGGAAGGAGCCGAGATAGGTAATGCCTTTGGCCGCCAGAAGGTCGGCATAATACTGACCGCCCGCGCCGTCAATCACGCTCCGCGCCTGCGCGTAAGACGTGAAAGACCACGGAATGGTTGCCACGGACATTTTAGGCTCGATATTCGCCAGAACGCTGGTGGCGTAAGCGCCCAAATCGGAGCCGCCCACGGCGATATACTCAATGCCCTTGGTGGCGTTGCCGCCCGCGAGGGTGTCGTTGGGGAACACGTCCACGACAATCGCGCCGCCGGAACGCTCCATGACCAAATCGGCGAAATAGTTTGCCACAAGGGAGTCAATCTGCGTGTCGGTGCCGTTGACGGCCATCGCAAGGTTGACGCTTTGGTATTCGCCGTTGGCGGCTACCGTTCCGCCGCCGCCGCACCCTGACAGGCTTGCCGCCAGCAGACAGGCCGCGAACCATGCCGCCGCGATTCTTTTGCCTACTCTCATTTGCTGTCCCTCCGTCCTCACAGATGAAATTGTCTTATTGTCCTATGCCCTATGTCCGACCTATGATGAATAATCTACTCCGTTTCACTTCTTTTGTCAATAGGCAAAATTATTTTTGTGATTCCTTACAATGCGATTGTCATTTTTTGTGTTTTATAGCTAAAAAAACGTCGCCGGACATCCTGTTTGCCGCAGTTGTCTATGTAGCCCGTTACAATCGCCATGCGTCCCTTCGGGTCAAAATAGCGCTTCATTATCGGAATTTTCCAACTATGTTACGACGCGGACAACACGATACCGGAAGAGCAATCTGCCCCTCCGGTATCGTCTTATTCAAGACAATTTTCGCGCATTCCCAAGCGAAAACTGTCCCGGCTTCAATTTTTCACGGACTCCCAAACTTCCTGACTGCCCTTGACGGAGAAATCATGGTTGTTGGCGGCCTCCATGACGTTGTAGAAGTACCACGCGGTTTCGTCGCGCACATCGGAGAACGACTTGAGGCTGTCGAAATGGTTTTTCACGTACTCTCTGTCGGCGACACGGGCTAACATGCGGTTCATAATCGCGGTCGCGGCGGCGCGGGTGATGGAGTTCGCCGGACGGAACGTCCCGTCGTCATAGCCGCCAATCCAGCCGCAGGAGGAGGCGCCCATGATAACATCCCGCGCCCAGCGGGTTTCGGGCACGTCGGAGAAGCTCAAAGCGCCGTCCTTATATTCGCCGATATGTTTGGCGAAACGGGCGCAGATGGCGGTGAACGCGGCGCGGGTAATGGTGCGGTCGCCGTGGAAATTGCCGTCGGAGTAGCCCTGAATAATGCCGTAATAGGCAAGGGTGAAGACGGCTTCGGCGTACCACTCCTTTCCGCTCATGTCGCGGAAAGTCATATTTTGCGGGACGTTCTTATTTTTCAGAAGCCGATAGAACATCATAGCGGTTTGCGCCCGCGTGATACTGGCGTTGGGGCGGAATGTGCCGTCCGTGAAGCCGTTGATATAGGACGGGTGCGCGTCGGTAAGGAGCCAGCCGGAAACGCCTGTGTCGTCCGGGGAGGCGGGGGCGGGGTCGTCGGCGCTATCAGACGCGGGCGGGCTGTCAAGCACGGACGGGGTTTCCGGTTCCGTCTTGTTGGGACGGCGCGTCGCCGTCGGACAACTCGATAAAGGCGGGCGTCACAGTTACGTCGCTTCTGGGCATTTGGAACGTATAAGAGCCGTCCGCGCCTTTGGCGACGGCGACATCCGCGCCGCTGTCGGCTTTGACCGCGATTGTGTCCGCCGCCGCGTAACCCTTGTCGGGGGAAAGCGTGACGGTAATTTTCAGGCCGCTCTCGGTGCGTGTCGGGGAGGCTTTAGCCTTGCCGTTGGAAGCCTTGGCGACGGTTACCTTGTACGTTTTCGGCGTTCCGCCTCCGCCGCCGCTTCCTCCGCTGCCGCCGCTACTGCCGCCGCCTCCGGAGGGCGGGGAATACGCGGGGGGCGTCGCGGGCGTCGTCGAACTCGTACTTGTGATTACTCTCGTTGGCAGGGAGGGAGCCGACGGAGCTTGCTTGTCCGTTTCCTCCCGACGCGCAATCACCGAATACTCCGTGCCGGGCGTCAGGTTATCGAAAATGACAGTCCCGGTTTCGTCAGGTTTTATCCAGTTCTCGCCGTCGATACTGTATTCCTGTCCGGGGATAGCGGGCTCAACGACGATGGATGAGGAGAAAAGCGGGGCGGCGCGGGGCGCGTCGGGCGGGCTCTGCAATTTTTTCGGCGTTGTCACAGTCGCGGGCGCGGACGGCGCGGAAGATTCCGTTCCCGCTTTCCGGGCTATGACCTCATATTCCGTGTTGGGCGTCAAGCCCTCAAAGATAACGCCGATTTCGTCGGGCTGTTTCCAATGCTCGCCGCCGTCAATGCTGTACTCCTCGCCGGGCTTCGGCTCGTTGATTTGAATCGTTGCGGGGGAAATCGGCGCGGCGGAAGGGATATTGGGCGCGTCCTGCGCGGAAAGCTATTGCGCCGTGACGGTGAGGTTTTCGGCGGGCATATAGTTCGGAATCGCGGGGTTCCAGCCGTTGAAAACGTATCCTTTTTTGACCGGATTTTCCGGAGCCGCGACGCGGGCGCCGTAAATGCCCGCAATGGGAACGATTGCGCCGCCGCCGTCCGTGTCAAAGTCAATCGCGTAGGTTTTCGGCTCCCACACAGCCTCTGCCGTCAAATTCTTTGCGGGCATAACGGCGGGCAGTTCCGGCGACCAGCCCCGAAAGACGTAATAATCTTTTTCCGGGTCTGTCGGGACGGTCACGGCGTCGCCGAAAGACAAGGTCAGCGTATTAACCTCTGCGGCACCGTGCGTCACAAACGTGATGTCATACGTCAGCCTGTTCCAGAGCGCCTTAACGGTCAAATCCGTTCCCGGCATGGTTTCCGGCAGTTCCGGCGACCAGCCCGCGAACTCATAGCCTTTCCGGGACGGGTTCGCCGCGCTCGCCGCCGCGCCGTATTCCAGCGTGACAGGCGCTACCGGGCTTCCGAGCCCTGTGTCAAAGGTAAGCGTGTATGAGTTGATGGTCCAGCCCGCTTTCAGCGCTAAGTCTGACACGGGCATATTCGTTGGGAACGGCTTGTCCCATCCGGCAAACGTATAGCCCGTCTTTACGGGATTCGCCGGGGCGGAGACCTCCTCGCCCGCGTCCGCCGTGACAGGCGCGATAGCCGTGCCGCCGTCCGTATCGAACGTAATCATGACGCCTTTGGGCACGACGTACTGCGCGGTCAAGACAATCACGTTTTTGCCATCTTTGACCGTGCGTAACGCCATATCGGAGAACGGGAAGCTGTCGCCGGGATTATGGAGCGTCCCGGCGCTGTCCAGCCAGCCTACAAAAATCCGGCTTTCCGGAGGCGTCGGCGCCGTTTCGCTCGCCGTGACATAGGCGTTGAACGGGTACGCCGTATTATCCGCGACAGTTCCGCTTCCGCCGTTCAAGTCGTATTCCACCGTCGCGCTGATGTCGATTTTCCATTTTGCGGTTAATGTCAGCGTATAAATATGGTTGCGGTAAGGCTCGTCGTAACCGACGACGACGTTTCCGTCGGCGTCCCTGTCGCAACGCTCCTTGGAAATCGGGTAGGCGTCCGGCGGTTCGGCGGACATCGTGAGACCGTTCCAGTCAATTTCCTTGGCAAGGTTGCCCTCGCCGTCGTTGTAGACCGTGACGCCCTTTTCAAGAGACCAGCCCGCGAACGTGGCAAGTTCCGTGTCGTCAAGCGCGAATCCGGCGTAATCGGACAATGACGCGCCGTACAGAATTTTCTCCGTTTTCAGGACTTTCTTTCCGTCAACGTCGGCATAGAATGTGAGGTCGAACGCGTCGCGGGCGAAATAGAGGTATAGCTTCCCGTCGGCGTTGTCCAACGCGATATTCTCTCCGGCGGAAACGGCTGTGCGTCCGCTCTCGTCCGCATAGGCGCCGACGCTGTAAGCCGCTATATGGAAATGCCCGTCCTTGTAAAGCTCCGTTACTTGATAGGCGGCTTCATCCGACGTTTCCAGCGGCGCGGCGTTTTCAAGCGTCCGGCTTCCGTCGGCGGCCTGTTTTACGGCGTAAATAGTCGTTGACAGTTCGGGCGCGGGGGCGATAATGTCCGCCGTCGCTTCGGACTGCTGTCCGCTGTCGGCGAGGCGATAATTTTTCGCGCCGGAGCCGTCCGGCGTCAAGGCGCTGATGACAACAGTTTTCCCTTTGCCGGGTTCGGCGTCCGCAAACGAGCCTTCGGCGCTTACGGTCAGCCCGTCGCCGTCGGCCATGCCGTCAAACTTGACGCCGTCATAGTCAAATTTGGCTTCCGTCGTTCCGTCGTAATCCTTGTCCAGCGCGGCGATTCCGGAAACGGTAATTTCCTTTTGCGCAATGCTGACTTTCGCGCTTCCGGTTTCTTCCGTTGCGCCGTCCGCCGTCACCTTGTAATAGACGACGTATTCCCCCGCGTCTTTGTAGGCGGGATTTGTCGCGCCGTAAACGCCGTTTTCGGTTTCGCTATAGGTCACGGTCGCGCCTTCGGGAGCGTTGACCGTAATGCCGTGCGGCTGTCCGTCGTAGACGCCGCCGTAGTCCGTCGCGGTCGCGTCCAGTTTTTTGAGCCACTTGGCGGTAACGGTCATATTGACGGCGGGCACGGTTGACGGGATTTCCTTGTCCCAGCCGTCAAAAACAAAGCCGTCTTTCGTCGGGGCGTCGGGCAGTACGACGAGGGCTCCGTAAATGCCCGTGCGCGGCGCGAGTTCTGAGCCTCCGTCCGTGTCGAACGTAAGCGTATACGAGTTAATTGTCCATACGGCTTTGAGTTCCATGTCCTTGGCGGGCATGGTCGCCGGCAGCTCGGAGTCCCATCCGGCGAACGTGTAGCCCGTCAGGACGGAGCTTGCCGGGGCTTCGACAGGCGTCCCGAAATCCTGCGTAATCGGCGTGACGTTACTGCCGCGTCCCGCGTCAAATGCAATCGTGTAGCGGTTGGGCGTCCATTGCGCCGTGACGGTCAAATCCTCGTCGGGCATAGTTTCCGGAATCGGCGTGTCCCACCCGGCGAACTCGTAGCCGATTCGCGTGGGATTTTCGGGCACCGCGACGGTCGCGCCGGGTTCAAGCGTAACGGGGGCTACCATACTGCCGCCGCCCGTCCTGAAGGTAATCGTGGAGTAGTCCGGCTCCGGGATGTCCTCATAGCGCGCCGTCATCCACAGCCCCTCTTCGCCGTCGCGCACGGACAGCCAGTCCTCGCTCGCGTAAATCCCGCTGTCGCCGGGCTGATAGAGATTCCCGGCCTTGTCCGGCCAGCCCGCGAACAGTTTTCCTTCGGGGGGCGTCGGCGTCTCGGCGACAATCGTCAACAGGTCGTTGACGACGTAAGTCGCGTTATCGACAATATTGCCCGTTCCGCCGTTGAGGTCGTAGAGCACGCTTGACTTTTTCCGCTCCGGTGCCCATTGGGCGGTAAGGGTAATCGTATAGTACCAGCCCCGGTAATCCGGCTCGTACTGGAATACGGAGGGGCCGTTTTCGTCGCGGTCGCAGTATTCGGGGTTAATCTTCCAAGAGGGGTCCCAGAACATGCCGCCCTTTGTGCGCCAGCCGTTGAGCGTATAGCCCGGACGCGTCGCGGCGTTCATACGGGTCATGTCCGGCGTTTCGCCGATTTTCTTCCAAAGCTGTCTTTCCTGCGCGGCGTCCATGGAGGCGGGCGACGCGGCGTCGAATTTCGTCCCGTCGTACCATGATTCCTTGTTGTGCTCGTCAACCGCGTTCAAATCCAGCAGAATTGTCAACTGGTTCTCCACCCATACGGGATAGACGCTTAAAGGCTCTTCCGGCATTACGAGCTTGTCCCAGTCAATGACTTTATCTTCGTTGCCATGGTACTCCGCGACGCCCTTTTCCAGCGACCAGCCCGCGAACGTGCGCCAAGGGGTGTTTTCGAGTTTAAGCGGCGCGTGCCCGGACAGCGACGCGCCGCTCAAAACTTCGTGTTTTTGGTCAACGGTTTCGCCCGCGCTGTCGGCGTAGAACGTCAGCGGGAACGAGCGCAGGACCTTTTCAACGGTCAGTTTGCCGCCGACATAGGTAATGTCATAATTTGCGGTCACGTCCGTGCCGCCCTTTGTGATTTTCGCCTCGCTTGGCGTCTTGTTATAGTTCGCTATGCCGCCGCCGTCGCCGTCCGCCTCGTTGCCGGAGATTTCGCCGCCGTCCATTACTGCCGCGCCGCTTTCATTGTTGAACGCGCCGCCGCCTATAATCGCGGTATTGTCGGCGATAGAGCCGCCGGAGAAACGGAACGTTCCGCCGTCGCCGACAAGGACGCCGCCGCCATACGCGTCGAAATCGTAGTTGTTGCCGCCTTGGATAATGCCGCCCCCGCGCTGTCCTCCAGCGTCAGCGCGCCCTCTATTTTCACCGCGTTCCCGTCCGGCGTCGATACGTCCAGATTGCGGTGAATCGTGTTTCCGTTCAAGTCCGGCGTGACGTTCTTCCCGGCGGCGATATGTAGAAACGTGTCGTCGCTCTCCGCTCTGACAACGCCGTTTTCGTCCGTGTAAACGGCGGCATAGCCGCTTGGGGGCGTTTCTCCGGACTTGACAAGCCGGATTTTCTGCGCCCCGGCGTCAATCGCCGCCTGCAGCGCCTTCCACGGCTTTACGTCCGGCTCCGGCTCGGCCTGTTCGGGGTCTGTGATGATTTCCGCGTCCTTCACGGAACCCGCGCCGATATTGAACCAAATCGGCGCCTTGTCGCTCTGGTCAATCCACGACAGCGACATAGCCGAGTCAATGCCCTCGACGCTCAGGACAACGTTTTGAAACTCCTGATTGTTGGAGACGACCGTGCCCGTAGCGTAGCCCTGCGTGACCGATTCTTTTCTGTTGAAGTCGAACGCGCTTGGCTCCCTCCGTTGGCTTCCCAAGTAGAAGCGGAAATTCGCGGACGCGTCTATGTCCTCCGTATTGACCGCTATGGAGGCCGTGCTTTCCGTCGCCACGCTTAGGGATTCCGCCGCCACAAGGGAAATTTGCAACGGGGAGCCGTCCTTCCTGAGAATCGTTTGAAGCGCGGCGAAGTCGTTGTACTTTCCTACCGCTTCCGTGGAGCCTAACTGCGTATCCGACCAAACGCACAGGGAACGGTAGCCCTCCGCCATGTTCGAACCGATATAAACCTTATGCGGGCGCTCGTCGCGGAACATGAACTGGCATTCGTCCAGATTATAGAAAAACTCGTTGTACATGCCGAATTTGAGGGGGGCGGGGTTGGCGTCCTGACTGGAATAAATTTGCCAGCCGCCGCTTCCGCAAGAGGTCTTCAACATATAAGTCTTGCCGTTTTCGGGGTGCGCGTACTCGCCGAAAACATGGAACTTTCCGCCCTCGGCGAAATTGCCGTAGGTCAGGTTGCACGTGTACGCCATTTTCCCGTTGCCGAGGAATCGGCGCCCCGCCATAGAGGTTTGCGTGTTTTTATCAAAAATGGGAATCATATCCAAGGGATTTATTCCCGTTTTTTGCGATATTGCGGAAATTATACAACCTTTTGGTGCGCAAGTATAATACCATATCGCGCCTGTTTGTCAATGACTATTTTCAAAAAACGGTTCCGCCGAAAAAAGAAAATCATCGCCTATTCGTCCGGGGATTTTTGCGCCCTACAAGGTCTTAGCCCCAACAAGCTCCGCTTTTCCGTCTGTTGCCAAAAACAACCCCTCCCCGCAATGCAGAGAGGGCGAATGAGCCGCTATTACTTATTTTCTTGCGCATTGTCTTGCGCTTCCGGCTTCTCCGGGGTAAGCGCGCCGTCCGACTTTGCCAGATTAACTGCGGCGGCCTCCGTCGCTACGGATGTTTGCGGCGCGTCGCTCTTTTCTCCCGACGCTTCCGCTTCTTTCGACGTTTCATCCGACGCCGTTTCCGCGTCGGCGGGAGGCTCGATTTTTTCGGAAATCATGCGGATTTTCTTCGCGGGAGCCTCGATTTCCTCCGGTTGGGACGGGCGGAAGCCGTCCTGTTTCGTGGACGCGTAAGGGTTCTCGACCAGCGACGGGTCGCGCCCCTCGATAATCGCCAGCATTTCCGCGCCCGTGATGGTCTCCTTTTCCAACAGGTAGGCGACGACTTTGTCCATGTCGTCGCGGTTTTCGCGTATCGTCTCGACGGCGGTTTTATAGGCCTTATCCAGAATCTTCTTGACGGCCTCGTCCATGCGGGCGGCGGTGTCTTGGGCGCAGTCCATGCCGTAGCCGCCGTCAAGGAACTGCGTCCGCCGCGACGCCAAAGCCATCATGCCGAACTCGTCGCTCATGCCGAACATAGCGACCATGTTCCGGGCGATGTTCGTCGCCTCCTGAATATCCTGCGACGCGCCGTTCGTCATGGTGTTCATTACGACTTCCTCGGCGGCGCGTCCGCCCATGGACACCGTGATTTTCGCCATCAGCTCGTCTTTCGTGCGCAACTCGGTTTTGTCCTCTTCGGGCATAAGGAGCGTATAGCCCAAACTGCCCTGCGTGTGCGGTACAATCGTAATTTTCTGTACCGGCTCGGTGTTCTTCTGCCGATAGGCGACCATAGCGTGGCCGACTTCGTGGTACGCGACGAGCTTCTTTTCAAATTCGGTAAGGACGCTTCCTTTCTTTTCCGTGCCCGCTATGACGAGCTCAAACGCGGCCAGCAAGTCCTCCTGCGTGACAAGTTTCCGTCCCTTGCGGACGGCGCGCAACGCGGCCTCGTTGACAAGGTTCGCCAAATCCGCGCCCACGGCGCCCGCCGTGGCCAGCGCGACTTTCTTCAAGTCCACGTCTTCCGCAAGTTTGAGGTTGCGCGTGTGGACTTCCAGCGTGGCAATACGTCCGGCGAGATTGGGGCGGTCAATGGTAATGCGGCGGTCAAAGCGTCCGGGGCGCAACAGGGCTTGGTCAAGCACTTCCGGGCGGTTCGTGGCGGCAAGCAGGATTACGCCCTTGGTGGGGTCGAAGCCGTCCATTTCCGCCAAAAGCTGGTTCAAGGTTTGTTCGCGCTCGTCGTTGCCGCCCATGCGGTTGTCGCGGGACTTGCCGATGGTGTCGATTTCGTCGATGAACACGATGCACGGCGCCACTTTGCTGGCTTCCTTGAACAAATCGCGCACGCGGCTTGCGCCCACGCCGACAAACATTTCCACGAAATCGGAACCGGAAATCGAGAAGAACGGGACGCCCGCCTCCCCCGCGACGGCTTTCGCAAGCAACGTTTTGCCCGTGCCCGGAGGCCCCACAAGCAACGCGCCTTTCGGGAGTTTCGCGCCGATTTCCGTATACTTGCCGGGATTATGCAGGAAGTCGATGATTTCCGTCACAGATTCCTTCGCCTCGTCCTGCCCGGCGACATCCTTGAACGTCACGCCCGTGGAACGCTCCATGTATACTTTCGCGTTCGACTTGCCCACGCCGCCAATGCCGCCGATTCCGCCGAAACCGCCCCGCGACGCCATCCAGTTCATGAACAGCGACATACTGAGCAGTATGATGATGAACGGCAGAAGGTTGATAAAGAACACCAAAACCGGGCTCATGGGCGGCTGGTAGTCCTCGTTAATGCGGATATTGCCGCCGCACTCCCGCAAAAAGGCGACGGTCGCGTCGTTGCTCTCTACCTGCACGGTGAACAGCTTCAAGTTTGCGTGGAGTTCGTGGCCGTTGGGCCCCTTGAACGCGTAAACGGGGTTTCCGTCCTTGTCCGTTTCTTTCGTGTAAGCGGCGGAGCCGTCGCCCTGATAGACATAGCCGTCCTTGGGCACGATAATGAGAATGGCTTCCTCGTTGTCAA
This sequence comes from Oscillibacter sp., assembly GCA_017527365.1. Classification (GTDB taxonomy): domain Bacteria; phylum Bacillota; class Clostridia; order Oscillospirales; family Oscillospiraceae; genus Oscillibacter. The sequence continues at coordinate 6,920 of JAFXQD010000106.1, read as the reverse complement.
AATCCACCGATTCCACGTCCCCGGCCTCCGCCATGCGGAGAAAGTCGCTGTACTCGACCTCTAACGACGACGCCCGGCGGTTGGAGTTCGTCATATAGGACGTGCCGTAATTGAAGAGCACGGAAATGACAATGGCGATTAAGACGAGTTGCGCCACGCTCCGATAGTTCTGGTTCTTATTGTTTCCGGGGCCTCCGCCGCCCTTATTGCCGCGATTGTTCCCGTTGTCCATTTGCTGGGTCTCCTTTCAAAAGGGATTTTCCCGCAGTTTGGTATTGCGCATTGGGAGAGTATAGCACAATTCCCGCACTCCGGCAAGCGGGAGTTTCTTTTTTTAGCGAAGTTTCTGTAAATTCCGCTTTTCTCTGTTGACTTGATATGGTATACTGGCGTATCATGTCGCGGAACGCAATCTCCCCGGCGACGGGGAACGGCCTTGGGAGGCGGATATGGAAGAAAGACGGAAAGCCCCGTCCGGCGCGGAGGGGCTGATTGAGGGGCGGAACGCGGTCGCGGAAGCCCTGCGGGCGGGGGCGCCCATTGACAAAGTCTGGTTGCTGCGCGGGGAGGACGGAGCGCCGTTGCGCAAAATCGCGGCTATGGCGAAAGCGGCGGGGGCTGTCGTGGCGGAGGCCGACCGCCGCAAGCTGGACGCGATGAGCGTCACGGGCGCCCATCAGGGCGTGATAGCGTCGGCGGCGGCGGCAAAGTACGCGGAAGTCGAGGACTTGTTGCGGTTGGCGTCGGAGCGCGGGGAGGCGCCGCTTCTGGTGGTCTGCGACGAAATCTCCGACCCGCACAATTTGGGGGCGATAATCCGTACCGCCGAATGCGCGGGCGCCCACGGCGTGATTATCCCCAAGCGGCGGAGCGCCGGACTGACGGCGGTCGTCGCCAAGGCGTCGGCGGGGGCGGTGTCGTATTTGCCCGTGGCGCGGGTTCCGAACGTCCCCGCGCTGTTGAAAGACCTGAAAAAGCGCGGGCTGTGGATTTACGGCGCGGACGCGTCGGGGACGGCGACGCTGTACGAAACGGACTGGACGGGCGCGGCGGCGCTGGTTATCGGGAGCGAGGGCGCGGGAATGACGCGTCTGGCGGCGGAACAATGCGATTTTCTGGTCAGTATCCCCATGAAAGGCAAAATCAATTCGCTGAACGCGTCGGCGGCGTGCGCCGTGCTGCTCTACGAGGCGGCGCGGCAAAGGAGCGGCGCGGGAAAGCCGAAGGCAATCGAATGACGAAAGAGGGGTTGAGATGTCAGTAAAGAGCAAGCGCAGGGAGCGGCGCAAGAAGGCGGAAAAAGCGTCGTCGGGCGCGAAAGCCAAGGCGAACGCGGGCGCGGAGGAGGAATCGTATTCCCTGAACGCCATTTTAGCGGAATTTCGGGCGAACAAGGAGGCGGAACAGGCGGCGGAAGGGATAAAGCCCGCCAAGGGCGCGGATTTTGACGACTTTTTCGACATTCCCGCGCCGGAACGCGCCGAGGAGGCGCCGTCCGGCGTTGCCGAACCATTTGCGGCGGAAGCCGGGGAGACGCCGCTTGACTTGCACGCGACGGCGGAAGCCGCAGAATCGCCGTTTGACGCGCCCGCAATAGCGGAAGCCCCCGAAAAACAGTTTGATTTATTCGCGGCGGAAGAGAGCGCCGAGAAGCCGTTCGACTTTTTCGCAACGGAAGAAAATCCGGAAATGCCGCCCGACGCGCCCGCGTTGGAAGAAAACGTAAAACAAATTGACCCGTTCGCGGCGGAGGCAGTCGAAGAGGCGCCGTTCAAATTGTCCTTAGAGGAGGAAAGCGCGGAGAAAACGCCGTTTGACTTGTCCGGGGCGTTCGACGGCGCGGGGAGCGGCTCCGACGCGCCGCCCGTCGCGGCGGAGGCTCCGGACGCCGCGAGCCTTTCCGACACGCAGACTTTCTCACGCGTAGCGCCCGACGGGCGCGAGGACACAACGCCCCCGCCGACATTCCGGAAACGCCTTTTCGGAGGCGCCAAGAAAGGGAAGCCCGCCAAGAATACAAAAGAAGAAGGCGAGCCCCGGTCAATTTCGCTGGAAGAGGTTGTGGGAAACACCGTTGACGCGGTGAAGGCGGAGGCGATTCTGGACGGGGCGTCCGGACGGCGTTCGCTTTTCTCGCGGCGGCGCATGGAGGATATGGCGGACGAACTGCCCGGAATCCACCCGGAAATCATAGGGCCGGAGCCGGATTTGAAAACCGCCGCCGCGCAAGCCCGGAAAGAATACGTGCGCCGCATTGAGGGAATCCTGCCCGCAATCGTCCCCGCCGTCCTGCCGATGGCCGTCCTGCTCTTGGAAACTTTCGGCGTCCGTTTCCCCTTCCTGACCGGAAGCGTGACCGTCCGCCCGCTGGCGTTGCTGGCCTGTCTGGGCGCGACGCTCTGGTTTTGCCGGAGCGTGTTCGCGGATAACCCGTGCGGCAGTACATTTCTTTGCGGGGTGTCGGCGGTGGCGGCGGCGCTGGATTGTTTGACCATGCCGTTTTTATCGGGGCGGAGCATGGCGGAGCCCTACGGCGCGGTGGCGTGCCTTGCGTTGCTGTCGGCGAAAGCGGGGTCAAGCCTCGAAAGCCGGGGCGTTTACGACGCGTTCCACGCCGCCGGGCTTGACCAGAACCCGCCGTATTTGGTGACGGACAGCGTCAACGGGGCGCGGAAACAGCGCGGCGCCGTCACGGGGTTCTATACCGCGACGCTGGCGCAGAACTTCTCCAACCGCTGGCAGACGTTCGTGCTTCCCGTGACGCTGGCGGCAAGCCTTATTTTTGCGGCGCTCAGTTCCGCCGGGCAGGAGCGTTGGAGCGACTTCTTCCTGAACTGGTCGGCGATTCTGGCGGCGGGCGCGACGCTGGTTTTGCCGTTGTGCTGGGGGCTGCCGTGGGCGCGGCTGGCGTCGCGCCTCAAGAACGCCGGGTGCGCTGTCGCGGGGTGGCGCGGCGCCGAACAACTGGCGCACAAGCGGAAAATGGTCGTCACGGACGGCGACCTGTTCCCGCCGGGTTCCGTGCGCTTGGAGGATATGCGCGTGTACGGAGAGGAGCCGCAAGCCGTCGTTTCCATCGCGGCCAGCATGATAAAGGAATCCGGGTGCGGGCTGGAACGGGTTTTTGACGACCTTTTAGCCGCGGAATCCGGCGAATATTTGCCCGTGCGCGACTTCCATTTCTTTGAGGACGGCGGCTTTTCCGGGACAATCCAAGAGGAAAAGGTTCTGCTGGGAACGTCGTCCTTCCTGCGGAAAATGTCCGTGCGCTTCCCCGGCGACTTCTATTTCCCCATGGGGCTGTACCTTGCCGTCAACGGGGAACTGGCGGCGACGTTCGCGCTGAAATACGAGGCGCCGGAAAACGTGGACTTCGCGCTCCGCCTCATGCGCCGCAACCACGTGACGGCGATTCTGGCGGCGCGTGACCCTAATCTGACGCCGAAACTGTTGCAACGCGTGTTCCGCCGCAAAATCGACGCGGACTACCCCGGATTAAATAACCGTATCGCGTTAAGCGCCATGCGCACAGACAGGGAAATTCCTCGCGGGCTATTGTTCCGGGAGGGGCTCCAGCCTTACGCCGAAACCGTCGTGGGAAGTATGCGGCTGTGCGCCGGGGTGCGCCGCTCCACGATTCTGGCGCTCTTCGGAAGCGGCGTCGGGACGCTTTTGGCGTTCTATCTGGTCTATCAGGCGAAATACTACCTCTTTTCGCCGCTGAACCTGCTCCTGTTCCTGCTCCTCTGGACGGCTCCCGCGATTCTTTTAATGGACTTGTCCTGACAAAAACACGAAAAACACGCGCCGGAACGCTTGGAAACTGTGCGTTATTTCCCTTGCGTTCCGGCGCGGCGCTGTTATAATACGCTCATAGGCAGAGTAGGCGCCTGCGCCGTGCGTCGGAAAGACGGGGAGTTGCTTTTTGACGTGCGGGGAGTTTTCCCGCGAGGGCACGCGCCGCATCCCGCTGCCGCATTGAGAACCGTACCGCCTACGGCCTCCTGTGCGGCGCCCGGAAACGGACTGCCGATTTTTAACAGGGAGGCTTCTGCTATGCGACGCGTTTCCATTGCCAACGACACGCGCTATCCCCACCCGTTTTCCGCCGCCTACTGGCGCGGCGCCGCCGCCGAACTGCGCGATTTGCGCAAACTGCTTTTCGCCGCGCTCATGATTGCCCTTTGCATCGTCCTCGGCGCCGTCCCCGCCGTCGTCCTGCCTTACGGCGGGCGCGTGACGTGGGGATTTCTGGCGCGGGCGTTGTGCGGCTGTGTCTGCGGTCCCGTGCTGGGCGCCGTTTTCGGCTTCGCGGAGGACATCCTGAGCTTTTTCCTGACGGGCGGGGGCGGCTATCCATTCTTCCCCGGCTATACCCTTACCACCATGCTGGGCGTGTTTATTTACGCGCTGTTCCTTTACCGCGCCGATTTGACCGTCCGGCGCGTGTTTCTGGCGAAACTGCTCACGAATATTGAGAACGTCGTGCTGGGCGCGCTGTGGATGGCGATATTGAGCGGCAAGGCGTACCTTGCCACGGCTTCCGCGAGCGCGATAAAAAATCTGGTCATGCTTCCTGTGCAGACCGCGATTCTGTGCGCCCTGCTTGCGTTGTTGCTCCCCTACCTGAAAAAATCCGGGCTTGTTCCGGGCGACACGGCGTCGCGGCTCCGGCTGTGACGGCGGCGGGATGGCGCAACGCCGTTGGCGCTCTTGGCAAAATATTGCCAAACTGCCTGTTGACAAAACGGGCGGTTCGTGCTACACTGCGGTTAGCGCTCGACATGGGAGAGCGCTAAACCCTTGAAAAGCTGGGGTTCTTGTGGAATTGACCGAGAGGAAAAAGCAAATCCTGAAAATTGTTGTGGAACATTACATCCGCACGGCGGAGCCTGTCGGTTCCAAGGCAATCGCGGCGCAGATGAAGCGGCGCGTAAGCCCCGCCACAATCCGCAACGAGCTTGCGGAACTGACCGAAATGGGCTATCTCGAACAGCCGCACACGTCCGCCGGACGCGCCCCCACGCCCAAAGGCTACCGCCTCTATGTCGACGAGCTGATGGAGCGGCAGAGGCTGTCCGTGCGGGAGACGGAGGAAATAAACGCGGTTCTGCGCACGCGCCTGAAAGAGCTTGACGAGATTGTCGCGCAGGCGGGGCGCGCCGTCGCCTCGTTCATGAACTATCCCGCGTACCTGACCGCCGCCGGAAAGAAAAAATTAGCCGTGCGCCGCTTCGGGCTGATTCCCGTGGACGAGTGGAACTGTATCGGGGCGCTCATGCTTAACGACAACCGCGTGAAAAGCCATCTGTTGCGAATGCAGTTGAAAGTGGAGCCGGAACAGTTCCCCATGCTGACGAACCTGTTGAACGCCCACTTTACGGAGATTCCCGCCGACAAGATGGGCGAAAAGCTCATGGATTTGACGGAGCAGATACCCGCGCCGCTGTTCCTGTTGCTCTCGCAGTTGATAGCGGTCGCGGGCGACGCGCTGGAGGAACAGCAACAGAAAATCGTCACAGCCGGGGCGCGGGCGTTGCTGAAGTTGCCTGAGTTCCGCGACGCAGAGAAGGCGCACGAACTGATGGGGCTTTTGTCCGACGGCAAGGAGCATTTGCCCGTCCCGACGGATAAGGAGCCTATGAAGGTACTCATAGGCCCGGAGAACGTCGCCGACGCGCTGAAAGACACAAGCGTTGTCGTGGCAAGCTACGACATCGGGGAAGATATGCGGGGGCTTGTGGGGGTGGTCGGCCCCACGCGCATGGACTACGGCGCGGTGATTGCGCGGCTGAGCGGCTTCGCCGACGGTCTCACGCGCCTGCTTGACCCCCACGCGGAACCTTTGAAGGAGGATAAGGAAACATGACAGAGGAAAATAAAGAGAATCAAGAGGGGCAGTCCCCGGAAGAGACTGCGGCGGCGGACGCCGCGCCGGACACGGAATCGGCGGAAGCCCCCGCGCCGGAGGCGGAAGCCCCGGAGGAGACGTACACGCTGACCCGCGCCCAAATGGAGCGCATGGAGGAAGCCGCCAAGGAGCTTGCGACGGTCAAAGACCAGTTCGTCAGGCAGGCGGCGGAGTACGACAACTACCGCAAGCGCACCGCGCGCGAAAAGGAAACGCTGTGGCAGGACGCCAAAGCCGACACAATCCTGAAGTTTCTGCCCGTCTATGACAACCTGTCCCGCGCCGCCGCCGCCGAGGGCGACGACGACAACCCGCACAAGCAGGGCTTAATCAAGATTTTCCAGCAGGCGGGAGAAATCCTGAAAGCCGTCGGCGTGACGGAAATCGAGGCGTTAGGCAAGCCGTTCGACCCCGAAAAGCACAACGCCGTCAACCATATTGACGACGGGCAGTACGGGGAGAACGAGGTTTCGCAGGTATTCCAGCCCGGCTTCATGATGAACGGCAAAGTCATTCGCCATGCGGTCGTGCAGGTGGCTAATTAAAAATATCAACATCGTGGGAATAAACAGGAGGCAAATTCACCATGTCTAAAGTAATCGGAATCGATTTAGGAACTACCAACTCTTGCGTGTCCGTCATGGAAGGCGGGGAAGCCGTCGTAATCCCCAACGCGGAAGGCAACCGTACCACGCCGTCGGTCGTGGCGTTCTCCAAGACGGGCGAGCGCATGGTCGGGCAGGTCGCAAAGCGTCAGGCGATTACCAACCCGGAGCGCACGATTTCCTCTATCAAGCGCGAAATGGGAAGCGACTACAAGGTCAGCATTGACGACAAGCGCTACACGCCGCAGGAAATCAGCGCCATGATTCTGCAAAAGCTCAAAGCCGACGCGGAAGCGTATCTCGGCGGCACGGTTTCGGAGGCTGTCATTACCGTGCCCGCCTATTTCACGGACTCCCAGCGCCAAGCCACCAAGAACGCCGGGAAAATCGCGGGGTTGGAAGTC
>JAFXQD010000012.1 GCA_017527365.1 Oscillibacter sp. | reverse complement strand
GCACCCGCCGCCGATGAACTCCCGCAGAATGGACGACTTCGGCACAACGTCGTCCGGCAGGGGAAGGAAGTAGTTCAGGAACTTGAGCAGGCGTTTCGCCTCCGTATACTCGTCGCTGTCGCGGGGGATGGCGAACAGGAGCGGCTCAAGGTAGGCTTGCAAAACGGCGGTCTCGAAAATCAGGGACGAATTGAACACCACGTCGGCGCTGTCCTGATACGGGAAGATGTTGTTTTCCTCGCCGCGCCGGACGCTCGGCCACATCCGAATAGTCGCCTGCGCGTTATGCCCACGCGTGCGGGCGTCACGCTCAATACGGCGCAACAGCCGTGCGTCCGTGCTGGGTATCCGGTTGTGGTCGTCCACGTTCAGCACGGTCAGGCAACTGATATAAATTTTAAACTTGCTCTCATGGGGCAGGGAGTAGGACAGCGCGTCGTTCAGGCAGTGTATGCCCTCAATCACAAGAATGTCCTGCGGGCCGAGCGTCAGATAGTCGCCGTTGTACTCCCGACAGCCTTTCTTGAAGTTGTACGTCGGGATTTCCACGGTTTCGCCTTTGAGCAACCGGGTCATGTCCTGATTCAACTGCTCCACGTCCATAGCGCCGAGCCCCTCGAAATCATAATTGCCGTCGGCGTCGCGGGGGGTCTGGTCGCGGTTGACAAAGTAGTTGTCGGTGGCGACTGGGTGCGGGCGCATTCCGCAGGCCCGCAACTGCGTGCACAGGCGGTGCGAAAACGTGGTCTTGCCCGACGACGACGGCCCCGCTATCATGACGAAACGCACGTCCTTATGCGCGGCGATTTCCTGCGCGATGTCGCCGATACGCTTTTCCATTAAGGCTTCGTGCGTCAGAATCAAGCCTTCCGATTCCCCGCGGGCAATCAGGTCGTTCAACTCGCCCACATTGCTGATACCAAGCGCGGCGGCGTGGCAAGTGTCGTCGCGCAAGGTCTGAAAGACTTTCCGCGACGGGTTGAACTCGCCCAAGGCCGACGGGTCTTGTTTGGACGGCAAACGCAACAGAAAGCCGTCTTCGTAAATTTCCAGCGCGAACACTTTCACGTAGCCCGTGCTGGGGAGCATATAGCCGTAGAAATAGTCGTAGAATCCGTCGAGCTCGTACACGTTCACGTGGGAGTCGATACGGTAACGGAACAGCCGCGCCTTATCCTCAAAGCGTTGCCGTCGGAACAGGTCGATGGCGTCGTCCGTGGACACGGCGCTTTTCGCAATGGACAAATCCGCCGCCGCCAGTTCGCGCATACGCGCTTCCACGCGCTCCAACAGCGCCGCGTCAAGCGTAAAGTTGCCGGAGGCGCGGAGGAACAGCGCGGAACTCAGCGAGAACTCCGCCACAACCCGCTCCACGTTCTCCTCTCCGGCGACATCGTAAAACGCCTTGATGAGCAGGAACAGCGCCGTGCGCTCATAGGACTGCTTGCCGGGCTTGTCGCGGGCGGTAATCATCGTCAGGTTGCAGTCGCGGTCGAGGTGGCGGCGGAGTTCGCGGAGCTTGCCGTCGCGGTTGACAAGCAGGATGTCGTTCGGGTATTGCGGCTGCAGGTCGCGGGCGATTTGCAGGTATTCGGTTCCGGCGGGGTAGTCGTACTTCTTGCCGTCGATGGTAACGGCATACGTTTTGCGGGTCATGGCAATGCCTCCTTTCATGCGGGCTGGCGGATATGGCATGGGTTTTAGTTCGGAATCACCTTAATGTCCGTAAGGTAAAGCCGGTTGGCGGGCATCATCTTATCCCATTCCGGCGGAACGCGTATAGCGCGAATCTTCGCTTCCAGCTCAGGATACGTTTCAGCAAATGTCTTGCTCGTATCTTCCGTCGAAAGTCCGTCTCCGCATATGCCAAGCAAGCGCCGGATTCCGCCTTCAGAAAGTTCGACAGATTGGAGGTAATGCAGGGGAGAGTTTTCCAGTTCGGAACTTTTCACGCGGAAGAGAATCGGAACTACGGGAATTTCCCGGATGAGAAAGGCTCCCGCTTCAAAAAGAAGCCACGGCGAGTCCAAATTTTCCCGCGTCACGCAAAGAAGGGCGATATTCGCCGTCTTCAAGCGTTTCATGAGTTCAGGAAACCATACTGAACCCGCTTCAAGGTCATCGGAAATGTACGTTTTCCATGACGGATTTACTGTGGGTAGCCATTCATACAATGCCTGCCCGATTTCATGGCTAACGGACTTTGACCAACTAATAAATATTTGCACAGCCTCACGCCCTTTCCCTGTGCGCCCTATTTTATCACGCTTCCGGCTGAAACGCAACAAAAATTTCAAGGCTCGCCTGCGCAAGCCGACGGGCGGGGATAATTGCGGCGGGCGCGGGCATACTACGTGCGCGGGCGTATGCGGAAGCCGGACGCGCCGCGACATAACGCGAGGAGGCGGGGCTATGCGCGCACTGCGGAACGATTTCAAGACGGACGCGGCTTATATGGACATCATTCTCGGCGTGGAGCGGAGTTGCGACATGGTAAGCCGCGATTACGTGATAGGCGGGCGGCGCGGGCGTATCTGGGTCGTGGACGGCTACGGCGCGGATTCCACGTTAGAGCGCATGGGGGCATTCTGGCTGTCGCTGTCGGCGGAGGATTTGCAAGGCGTCGCGGATATGCAAGGCTTCGTTGACAGGTTCGTGACGTTCGCGGAAGTCAGCGTGACCGACGACGCGAAAGAGCTTGTGACAGCGGTTTTGCTGGGCAAGACGCTGTTGCTGTTGGACGGTCTGCCGGGCGGGGCGCTCATCGACTGCAAAGAGTACCCATGCCGGGGCGTGGACGAGCCGCCCGACGGAAAAGTGTTGCGCGGTTCTCACGACGGCTTTATAGAGGCGTTAGTACCGAATATGGCGCTGTTGCGCCGCCGTATCCGCGACCCGCACTTGACCATGGAATCCCATCAAATCGGCGACCGCTCCCATACCGACATCGTGCTTTGTTATCTGGACGACAAGGTGGACAAGGCGCTGTTGCGCGCCGTGCGCGAGAAGCTCAACGCCGTTGACGTTCATTCCGTCACGCTCGGACAGGAAAGCGTGGCGGAACTCCTGCGCCCAAAACAATGGTACAACCCCTTCCCGAAAGTCCGCTACACCGAACGCCCCGACAGCGCGTCGGCCTGCGTTCTGGAAGGGAACATCGTGCTCATGACGGACAATTCCCCGACCGTCATGCTCCTGCCGACGACGTTTTTTGACTTCACGCAGGAAGCCAACGAGTTTTATTTTCCGCCGCTTGTGGGCACTTACCTGCGCCTGTTGCGGATTATTGTCTTTGTGCTGTCGCTGTTCATCACGCCGTTCTGGTACCTGACGGTCAACCATCCGAATTTGCTCCCGCACTGGCTGAACTTCCTTTCGGCGCCGGAGCCCGTTTCGCTCGGTATGCTGGCGCAACTGCTCGTAGTGGAATTTCTTATCGACGTTTTGAAACTGGCGTCGCTCAATACGCCGGATTCGCTGTCGAACTCGTTCTCCATGCTGGGGGCGCTGATTTTGGGAGATTTCGCCGTCCGCGCCGGGTGGCTGGGCCCGGAAGTGCTGGTGTATATGGCGTTCGTATCCGTGGCGGCGTTCGCGCAACCGAGTTATGAAATGGGCTACGCCTTCAAACTTATCCGCGTTTCCCTGTTGATACTGACCGCCGCGTTTGACGTTTGGGGCTTTGTCGGCGGCGTGATAGGATTTATTGTCCTGCTGGCAACGACAAAGCCCATGTTCGGCAAGGGCTACCTCTACCCGCTGATACCGTTCAACGCGAAAGCCTTGCGGCGGCTGTTCCTGCGCGTGCCGATTAGCCGCGACAATACCTGACGAAAGGGGCTGTCCCTATATAGTAATCCGACTTGATTGCACGTTATAAATGTTGTATACTGAAAATTTATCCCAAAATTATTAGTGATAAGTCAGGACTGATGAACGGTAACGAGTTTTCTCCAAACGATAATCGCGCAGGCAAACTCAATAAGAGCAAGGTAATTTTCCGCTTTCTTTTCGTAACGAACCGACAGTTTCCGAAAGCGGTTCGTAAAAGAACGCGTCGCTTCCGCGACCCGGCGTCCGGCCCTGAAATCGGGATTGCGCTCCGGTTCCTTCTTTTCTTTCCGCACGGTCTGATATGAATGATATAGCCGCGCTCTTTTATACCTGAATCCGTTAAACTGGGACAAGCGGGAAAGGCAATCAGGAATAGCATACGGGTGAAGTGAATTTGAAAAACAGACGTACAAACGCTCTGCGCCAGGGATTGCTGTAACCTAAGCCAAGCGTAAGTTTCCGGGCATGACAGGCGAGATGAGAGGCCATCATAATGAGATTCTCAATCACAGTCCGAAGTCTCCGGCGTAAAGTTTGCCGTTTCAT
>JAFXQD010000105.1 GCA_017527365.1 Oscillibacter sp. | reverse complement strand
GGGGGACGCTTTTTTATGAGCTTTTCGTCTCTGTGTCTCCCCCTTTGGGGGAGATGTCACGCAGTGCCGGAGGGGGTTTTTATTAAAGTTAATGACATTGGATTTGACGGGGCTTTCGTCTCCGCGTCTCCCCCTATGGGGGAGATGTCGCGCAGTGACAGAGGGGGTTTATCAGGCAATGATGTCGTCTTTGCCGCCTTTGAGGATGACAATTTCGCCTTGGTCTTCCAGTTTGCGGATAACGTCCACAATGCGCTGTTGGGCTTCCTCCACGTCCTTCATGCGGACGTTGGTCGTAATCTCCAAGTCGTCGCGGATACTGGCGGCCATACGCGTGGACATGTTCGCAAAGAGCTTGTTGGACACGTCCTCGGCGGCGGCTTTGAGGGCAAGCACCACGTCCTTGTTGTCGCAGTCGCGGAGGAACCGCTGCACGGAGCGGTCGTCCATGGTGACGATGTCCTCGAACACGAACATACGCTTCCGGATGTCCTCGGCGAGCGTCTCGTTGGTGACGGACAGCCCGTCGAAAATCGACTTTTCGCTGGCGCGGTCGAGGTTGTTCATGACGCTGGCGACAAAGTCTATGCCGCCCACTTTGACGTTGGCGTCGCTCTGGAAGATGTTCTCGAAACGCCTTTGCATTTCCTTCTCCACCAGTTTGACGTAAGTCGGGGACGCGCTGTCCATCATGGCCATATTTTCAACAACCCTGATTTGCTGTTGCCCCTCCAACTGTTCGAGGACTCCGGCGGCGCGGTCGGGGGTCACGTAGGACAACACCAGCGCGATAATCTGCGGGCGCTCGTTTTGCAGGATGGCGAACAAATCCTTGTGGTTGGCTTTGTTGAGGAACGCGAACTCCCTGCTCTTGAGGGACTTTGTAATCTTGGAAAGGAGGGTGGCGGCGGTGGCGTTGCCAAAGGCTTTCTCCAGCACGGAGCGGGCGTATTCAAGGCCGCCCTCGGAGACCGCCTTGTTCATCATGCACATCTGATAGAACTCAGTGAGCACGGCCTCGCTAACGTCCATGGAGAGGAACCCAAGCCGGGCGACTTCCAGCGTGACTAATTCCACGTCCTCCGGGTCCATATGCTGGTAAATCAGGGAGGCTTTGTCGGCGCCCAGCGCGACGATGACGGCGGCGGCTTTCTGAATGCCGGTCATGTCCCGGATTAAGTCTTCCGGGCCGGGGGCTTCCATGGTATAGGGCTTGTAAATCTCCTCTTCCTTCCCCGCTCCCGGCTGTCCTTCCTGACCTTCCTGCTGTTCGGCTTCGGCTTCCTTGTCGGCCTTCTTGGGGCGTTTAACTCGCGGCACTGCCTTCTTCGCCTCCTCCCTTTATCCAAGTCTTGAGCATCTGCGCGGCAATCACCGGGTTCTCCTCCACAAAGAGGCGGACTTTCTTCCGGAGCTCCATATCTTCCTCGGAGTTGATGTCCATAATATCGGCGCCTTCCTTGCCCTCTTCCTCCTGCGCTTCGGCAAGCTCTGCGGCGGCTTCGGCAAGCTCCGCCGCCTTCTGCTGTTTCTCGTGCGCCTGCTGCACGGCGTCCTCCAGCGTGGGCATGATGACTTCGCCGTCCTCGGTGACAACGGGTTCGGGCATGTCCACGGCAATGGCGCCGGGGGTGTCTTCGTCCACTTCCGTGACCGTGCCGTCCTCTTGGACAATGACAAACTTCTTCTTGGGCTGGAGCCGCGCAAGTTCGGCGGCGTGGAGTTCGGCCTCCCGCCGTCTCCGTTCGCGCTCTTCCCTGCGCTTGCGCATACTCCTGCGGATAAGCAGGATGACGATAACGAGGATAGCAAAGAGAATCAGACCCGCGACGGCGGCGTAGAGAACCCATCCGGGCACGGACAGTCCGGGCAGAAGCTCGATGACGGTAGGCTCTTCGGGCGGGGGCGGCGTGACGTAGAAGGGATGAATCATAATGGCGATTCTATCGCCTTCTGTCTGCGCGTTGATACCCGCGGCGCGGGCGACAATCTGCGTCAGGGTGTCAAGGTTCGGGGGGGTGTCGCCCAAAACCGTGCTGTTGATTGCCACGGAGACCATAACGTCTTCCACGACGCCAATGGGGTATTCGGTCTGGCGGTGGTGCTGGGTGACGTTGTAGTCCAGCTCCCCGGAAGTGTTGATTTCGCGCTCGTTCCCGGTGAGGTCGCTCTGGTTGACGACGTACTCGTTCAAATCGGCGTTGGTGGTGGTTCCGACGGTGCCCCCGGCGCCCGTGCCGTCGTCGCGCACGATGCTGTTGCCCCACAGCCGCCGCCCGATAATGCCGCGCCCTTCCGTGGAGCCGTCCTGCGCCCATTCCGGCTCCTCGTAGATGATGGAATCCTCGTAAGTGCGGCTGACGTTGACGGTACTGCTGACGCTCACGCTTGCGTTGCCCTCGCCGAACATGTCGTTGAGGACGCGCAAAACGTTGTTGCGGATGTAGGCGTTGACTTGGGATTCCAGCGCGAGCTTCAACTGGGCGCTGTCGTTGGCGTTGAGGGCGTCGGTCTCCCCGGTGTAGGTGTTCCCGGCGGAGTCCGTGATGTCGATGTTGTCGATGTCGAGCCCCTGCACGGCGCGGCGGACTAAGGCGCGGATGGCGTTGGCCTGCTGGTCGGTGAGGGTCTTGTTGCCGCTCATGTCCACCATGACCGACGCGCTGGCGTTCACCACGTCGTCCGTGCTGAGGATGTAGCGCCTGTCCTCTCCGAGCGTGATAAAGACTTTCGCGCTCCGGACGCCGGGAATATAGGAAATACAGGCGGCGAGGCGGTCTTGCAAGTCGGCCTGCCAGAGTATCTGCCTGTCGGCGTCCGACGAGAGGGAGCCGACGTTGGAGAGGTACATTTGATAGCCAAATCCGGAAGTCGGGAAGCCTTCCAGAAGGATATTCATTTTCAGCCGCGCCTCCTGCCCTTCTGGCACGAGAATGCGGTTGTTGTTTTCGATTCGATAGTCGGTGACGTTGTTCGCCGACAGGTAGTTTATGACTTGCGTGAGGTCCTCGGACGAAAGGTCGGTAAAGAGGACGGAGTAATGGCGGTTCGTGCTGCGTACAATCAAAATTCCGACGACGACAAGCGTCACGGCCAGCACAAACAGAATAAACGCTTTCGTCCGGCGGCTCAACCCCACCCAAAAGGCGCGGATTTTCGCCCATGCCTGCTTAATTCTATCAGCCAAACGCACAGTCACCCCCTCTCATAATCCTTGCGCGGAACGGCGCCCGCTTTGTTTGTCTCTAAGTGTCAAATACTGATTCTCATCAGTTCGTTGTAGGTTTCAAGGGCGCGGTTGCGGAGCTGTACGAGCAACTGCACGGACAACTGCGCTTTGGTGGAGGCGATGGTCAATAAGGCGGGGTTGTCAAGCTGTCCGGTCGCCATAAGGTATTCCATTTGCGTCTTTTCGGCGTCGGTCTCCTTCACGGCGTCAATCGCCGCGCCGAAAATGTCCGTGACGGGCTCGACGAGTTCGGCGACGGGACCGGCGGACTGTTCCAAGGCGTCCTGAAAGACTTGCGCGAAGGATTTTACGTTCTTGTCCGCCGTCCACGGGTTCGCCTGACGGTCGGTTTTCCACGTGTTGATTGTCTCGGCGGTTACGGACTGCGTCCGCTCCCCGGTGCGGATTTGCCCGACGTTCTGCGCGGGCATAAAGGGCACGGTTTTTTCCGTCTGCGGGGCGTCGGAGAGCCCGGACGGGTAGGGCGGTCGAAGGGGCATATTGTCCCAAAGGTTTCTGAGCGGCGGCTGGCTCCACAGGGGTTGAATTGCCATAAGTCCTCCCGGATGATTGAACGGAAAACGGCGGAAGCGCCGTCGTAAAAACTGCGCGGCGCGGGGTCACTGCCCCATTTCCAGCCCGCGGGCGACAACCTGCTTGAAGGTGTTGTACAGCGTCACGTCGGCGTTGTAGGCTTGGCTCGCCGCCATCATGTCCGTGACTTCTTTTACAAGCGTCACGTTGGGCATTTGCACGTACCCGGCCTCGTTGGCGTCGGGGTGGGTGGGGTCGTAGACAAAGGGCATTTCGGTCTGCTCGTCGTCGTTGATTTCCGCGACGCGCACGCCGCCCGCCTGCCTCACGCGCCGATTGGACACCGTGCCGCCCTTGGACGCGGCGCGGGCAAGGGCGCGGCGGAAGCCGTTCTTGTTGGTCTCGGCCTGAAACACCACGACTTTCCGGCGGTACGCGCCGCCGCCGTCCTCCGTGCGGGTCGTGTTCATGTTGGTGATATTCTCGGAAATTACGTCCATGCGCACTTGCTGTGCGGTCATGCCGGAGCCGATAATATTCAAAGTGGACAGAAAAGCCATGCAAAACGCTCCTTCCGGGGAAATTAGCCGCTAATCGCGGCGCGAAGCGTGCTCAAGTCGCTTGAAATCGCCTGTAAGGTATACTGCATTTGGTAGGCGGTGCGTATCGCCTCAAGGCTCTGCTCCGTGACGTTGACGCCGTTTTCGTCCATGCGCGTGGTCTCCTCGTCCTCAAGGACAGTCCACCCGGTTTGCTCGATGGTTTTCCGGTATTCGCGCCGAGGACTGGTTTCAAGGCGCACGGCCTTGGCGCGGGCTTGCAGGAGCTTGGAGCGGAAACGCTCCTCAAAAGTCACGGTCTTGACCTTGTATCCGGGGGTCTCCGCGTTGGCGACGTTATCCAAATGGGCGGCCTGTTTCGCCCAGAGAAAATCCATAGAGCGTTCCATCATGCGGAGGCTGTTGCTGGTCATGCCGGAGATTGCGGATGTAAGGGCGGTTGCCACAACGTCCCCTCCTTTCGATTTTTTCCAGTTTTGCGCTGATTTTCCACGAATTGCTATCTTGCGGCGCGTTGTCCGGGAAAAACATATATTCCCTTCTTTTATAACATATTTTTTTGAAAATGGCAACCCTAAAACTACAAAAAAGCGGGATGTTTTGCCGCCCGCGCCCGGACGGCGCGTGTCCCTCCGAAAGCGGCGCGAAAGGCTTGCATAGGCGCGTTAGGGCGCACGTTTGCCGGAAGCGCCCGCCGAACGCCGACGCTCCCCTCCCTTCCCTCTTGTTTTTTATTATACTATCTCTGTCCGGACTTTGCAAGATTCCCCGGCAAATTCCTGAAAAAAAGTTTTTTCCGCCCGCTTCGGCGCCAAATTTTGGCGAACCCCGCCATATGTGGCGGCGCCCGACCGCGCCGGGCGCCATCGGTTGTGCGGACGGCGGCGCAAACCGGAAAATAGGGAAACTCCCCCGGACGATTCCGGGGGAGCGTTTGTTTCCGCGCTTGGCTTACTTGTCCTTTTTCCACGCCGTGAGAATCGCCGCGCCGACGACGGAGCCGATTAACAGCGCCACGATATACATGAACGGGTTGCCCACGGTGGGGAACACGAAAATTCCGCCGTGCGGCGCCATGAGCGTGCACCCGAACAGCATGGACAGCGCACCCGACACCGCCGAGCCGACAATACAGGACGGGATGACGCGTCCGGGGTCGGCCGCCGCGTAGGGAATCGCGCCTTCCGAGATGAAGCACAGCCCCATGATATAGTTGACAAAGCCGTTGTTTCTCTCTTCCGCCGTCCACTTTTTGGGGAAGAACGTGGTGGAAATGGCGATTGCAATCGGGGGCACCATGCCGCCGACCATGACCGCCGCCATAATGTCATAGTTGCCGTTGGCGAGCGCCGCCGTGCCGAATACATACGCCGCCTTGTTGAACGGGCCGCCCATGTCAATGCTCATCATGCCGCCGAGAACCGCGCCCAGCAGGAGTTTCGACGAGCCGCCCATAGCGTTCAGGCCGTTGCCCAGCGCCGTGTTCAGCCCGCCCATAATGGGGTTGACCGCGCACATGAACGCGCCCACGATGAAAATGCCGCCCAAGGGATAGACCAGCATGGGGCGAATGCCGTCAAGGGCTTGCGGGAACTTCTCCGTGATTTTTTTGAGCCAGTTTACCACGAAGCCCGACGCGAAGCCCGCCAGCAGAGCCGCCAAGAATCCGCCGGAGACCGCCGGGGCGCCGCCGAAAATGCTGGTGAACGACACGCCGCTGACGGCCAACGCGCCGCCCGTGAAGCCCACGGCGAGGCCGGGACGGTCGGCCATGGACATTGCGATAAAGCCCGCCAGAACCGGGAGCATGAAGCCGAACGCCTCCCCGCCGACGGTCTTGAAGAACGCCGCCAAGGGGGTATTCGTGCCGAAGTTGGACGGGTCAATGCTGTAATCGTCGAGCAGGAAGGCGAGCGCAATCATAATGCCGCCGCCCACGACGAACGGGAGCATGTGCGAAACGCCGTTCATGAGGTGCTTGTAGAACGCGCTCCCGACGGAATCGCCCGCGCTTGCCGCCGCCGACGCCCCCGCGCCCTCCTTGGCGTGGTAAATCGGCGCCTTGCCGTCAAGAATCGTCCGGATGAGTTCCTGCGGCTTGTGGATTCCGTCGGCGACGCGGGTTATCACGACGGGCTTGCCGTCGAACCGCGCCATTTCCACGTTTTTGTCCGCCGCGACAATAATGCCGTCGCAACGGGCGATTTCGTCCGCCGTCAGGACGTTTTTCGCGCCGCCGCTTCCGTTGGTCTCGACTTTCGTCGGAAGCCCCATTTCCGCGCCGGCTTTTTCAAGGTTCGTCGCCGCCATGTACGTGTGCGCGATGCCCGTCGGGCAGGCCGTCACCGCGAGGATACGGTACCCGCCGACAGCCGCGCCCCGCGCCGCCGCCTCCTGCTCCGTGAAGCTCTCGCTTCCGAAATGCTCCTTCTCCGCGTCGTCGAGCATTGTCAAAAACTCTTCTTCCGTCTTGGCGGAGCGGAGTTTTTCCACGAAATCTTCTTCCGCCAGCAGGTTCATGAGCCGCGCCAGCATATCGACATGCAAACTCCCGTTCATGGGGGCGGCAATCATAAAGAACAAATCGCTCTTTTCGTCGTCGTCGGCGTTGTACTGAATGCGTTCCGCCGTCCGCGCCACCGCCAGACTCGGCGCCGTGACGACGTTCGTCTTGGCGTGAGGCA
The DNA here is from genome assembly GCA_017527365.1 of Oscillibacter sp. Taxonomy (GTDB): domain Bacteria; phylum Bacillota; class Clostridia; order Oscillospirales; family Oscillospiraceae; genus Oscillibacter. The sequence continues at coordinate 16,179 of JAFXQD010000105.1, read as the reverse complement.
CCACAATGCCGTTGCCGACATAGGTGGAATACTCCTCCTCGCGGGCGAAAATCGCCTCCGTGTAGGCGTCCTTGTCGGTGATGTTGCCGTGGGTGAACTGGAGGTCTACCAACTGGTCAATCAGTTCGGCCTTGTTCGCCGCCTTGACGCCCAGCTTTGTGGCGCTCCTGCTGAAAAGCTCTATCAGGCGCATGGAACCCTCTCCTTCCTTATGCACAGCGTTAAGTTGTATGGAAACGGCGGAGCCGTAATTCCCCTGTCACAGCGTCGCTAAAAGCTCCTCAATCTGCGGGCGGGTCGCCAGCCCGATGGAAAACGCGGTCGCGCTCCCGGCGGCTGTGCCCAGTTTCAGGGCGTATTCGTAATCGCCCGTTTTCAGATAGCCCGCCAAGAAGCCCGCTACCATGGAATCGCCCGCGCCCACACTGTTCATGACCTTCCCTTTCGGACACCCGATTCTGTGGCTCTTGCCGCCCTCGTCCAACAACAGCGCGCCGTCGCCCGCCATGGAGACAAGGATATTTCGCCCGCCGCGCTTTTGCAGTTCCGCCGCGCACTCGATAATTTCCCCGTCCGTGTTCAGGACGCGCCCGAAGATTTCCCCTAACTCGTGGTTGTTGGGCTTAATCAGGAAGGGATGGTATTTCAGGACGTTGGCCAGCAAGTCTTTCGTCGCGTCCACGGCGATACGGAGATTTTTCCCCTCCAGACGCGCCATAATCTTTTCGTAGGTGTCGCCGGGCAGGCAGGACGGGATGGAGCCGGACAACACCAGCGTGTCGTCCGCGCCGACGGCGTCGAGCTTGGCGTAAAGTTTTTGCATGTCGGCGTCCGTGATGTTGGGGCCGATTCCGTTGATTTCGGTCTCCTCGGCGGCTTTGATTTTCACGTTGACGCGGGTCTGCCCCTCCGGGAGGCGGACAAAATCAGTTTTCAAGCCCATGGCGTTGAGGCCTTTTTCAAGGCCGTCGCCCATGAACCCCGCGATAAAGCCCAGCGCGACGGTATCGAAGCCCAGAGCGCGGAGCACGTTGGAGACGTTAATGCCCTTGCCGCCGCACTGGTAGTCCTCGAACTGGTTGCGGTTGATTGCGCCGGGCGTCAGGGCGCCCAGCCGGACGACGTAGTCAATCGCCGGGTTAAAGGTGACGGTGTAAATCATGCGCGATTCCCCCTCCAAAGATTCCCGCGTCCGGGACTGCGTTACCCCGCGATTATAGCACGGGCGGCGGCGAATGGCAACGGAAAATTGATAAGGAAACGCAACTTTTTGCGAAAAACACAAAACGGGGCGCCCCGTGCGGGAAGCGCCCCGTCCGCCTCAGACGGTAATCTCGATTTGGTTGCCCGGATTGCCCGTCACGCAATCAGCCACGCCGCCATATCCTCCGCCGCCTTCAGGTCGTCGGGCTTGTCCATGACGCTGCCGGGGACGTTGGCGTTTCCGGCGACATGGGCTTTGTAGTCACGGAATCCGGCGGTGGCGAAGCTCTTCAAATTCGTCTCTACCATGTTGGTATAAACGTCAACGGGGCCGAAGCCCGCGCAAAAATAGCCCGCCAGTTTCTTGTCCTTGCGCCCCGCCATCGAGAAGTCGGGTTGCGTGAAATCCATAAAGGAATAGGTGCGGTCAAGGAACGCCCGGAGCTGGGCGGGGAAGTTGTCCCAGTGTACGGGCGACAAAATCAGCATGGCGTCGCAGGAGTCGATTTCCGGAATCAGCGCGGTGAAATCGTCTTTCTGCACACAGTTCGGCTCGTGTTTGCGTTTGCACCCGTCGCAGGCGAGGCAGAACCGCACGTCCTTTTCGCCGATACGGAAAACCGAGACTTCCGCTTTGCCGTCCAGCAGTTCGGCGAAGCGGCGTTCCAGCGCGTAGGAATTGCCCTTTTTCCGCTTGCTCGCGTTGACAATCAGAACCTTTTTCATGACATTTCGTCTCCTTTCGCTTGCGCGTCCTCTCCGGCGATTTCCGCCCTTGTGTCAGCTACGACATCCGCCAGCGTAACGCGCCTCATTTCCTCCTCCATTGCGGACTGGACGCAGGCAAGACGCCCGTCCAGCGCCTTGCGAATGTTCCGCCCAACAGGGCAGTCAGGGTTTGGGTGCCCATGGAAACGGAACAGCCCGTCCCCGTCCACGCACTCCACAGCCTTGTAAACGTCATAGAAAGTAATTTCGCGCAGGGGGCGGGCGAGTTCGGCGCCGCCGGAACCGCGCCGCGTGCGCAGGATTCCCGCCTCGCGCAACTGTGAAATCACGGCGCGGATAATGACGGGATTCGCGCCGACGCTCCCCGCTAAAAATTCGCTGTTGACGCGCCCCATATCGCGGAAATAGTCAAGAGCCGTAATAATATGCGCCGCTATCGTGAATCGGCTGGTAATCTGCACAGTATCCTCCCGTTTTTTCCAGCGCGCCCGCTTTCCCCGACCGCTGACAGGGGCATTATAACGCGCCGCGCCAAAGTTGTCAATAGTTTTATTACAAATTTCTTGCGCAAAGGAAACTCCGGCGGGTTTCACGCAGAACGCTTGCGGGAAAGCGGCGGCACCCTCCCCGAAGGGAGGGCGTCCGTCAGTCCTTATAACAGCGGTACAGGAAAGTCACAATCTGCCCCCGCGTGCAAATGCGCTCCGGGGAAAAGGTGGTTTCCGTGGTGCCGTTGGTGATTCCGTTGTCGAGCGCCCACGCGACGGCGGCGGCGTACTCGCTCTCTGGCGCAACGTCCGAGAAGCGGCTGACCACCGATTTCAGCGACATTTCCGCCACCGGACTGCCCGCCAGTTTCCATAAATACGTCACGGCGTCGGAGCGCGTGGAAGGCTGCTCGTCGTCGTAGAGGATTTCGCGGGGAATCAGCGCGTTCTCATACGCCCAGAGCGTCCCCGGCAGGACGGAATTTAAAACGCGCTCCGTCTCCGGGCAGCCGTTCGCCCGCCAGAGGAAGGTTAAGATATGGCGGCGCTTGCAGGGGGCGTTGGGCGAAAAGGTTTCCGCCGACGTGCCGCTTGTAATGCCGTGTTCCACGGCCCAGCGCACGGCCTCGTAATAGCAGGACGCGGCGGGCACGTCCTGAAACGCTTGCGCGGAAGCGCCGCCCGTTTCCGTCGCGGCGGGAAGCGCCGTCCAGTGCGCGTACAGGGTGTGGTTTTCGCCGGAAAGCAACGGCGCGTAGTTCACGACGCGCTCCCCGCCGACGGGTTGCGTATGCCAGCCGTCGAAGGCGTAGCCGTCGCGGACGGGGCGGGGCAGTTCGCCGTAGTCGCCCCCGGCGGGAATGTCAATCGAAATCTGTTTGACGCTTCCGCCGTTGGCGTCGAAGCGCACCTCGCAGGCGGGCGCCCACTGCGCGTACAGGATTTGGTCGGCGGTCAAATTCACAACGTTGTTTGCGGCGATTCCCGTTCCGGAATCGGTGAGCCAGCCGTCGAAGGCGTAGCCCTGCTTATAAGGGGTCGGCAGTTCGCCGTAGGCGTAGCCGTTTGTGACGCGCTTGCTTGTCGGGCTGACGGTCGCGCCCTTGCCGGGGCGGAAGGTCACGGTAAAGGACGGGGCGTCGGGGCGGGACTGCGGGGCGGGGGCGGCGCCGTCCTCGGCGGTCACGCCGTCCAAGACGTGCCCCTGAAAGGGCCCGCCCTTCTCCGACGGGTCGCCCACGATGTGCCCGTCCTGCTGGGCAGGCGGGTCGCCCTCGTCCGCCGGGGCGCCCAACATATACCCCTGAAAAATCTTTAGCGCGCCCGCGCCGCGTGGAAAGCCCAGCAAGCATAAGACCGCAAGCGCCGCGCAAAAAAAGCGTTTCTTCACAGAATCTCCTCCCACAATGAAATATAATCGCCGCCCCGCCGCCTTGGGCGCGGGAAACTCCCTCCCGCCCGCGCCAAAACGCGGGGGCGGCGCGTCGGTTCAGTTTGCGTTGTCCGCCGCGTAACAGCGGTACAGGAAGGTGACAATCTGCCCGCGGGTGCAGGTCTTATCCGGTGAAAACGTGGTTTCGGTGGTGCCCTTGGTAATGCCCAGATTGACCGCCCACGCGACGGCCTGCGCGTAAGGGCTGTCGGCGGACACGTCGGTAAAATCGTCAATCACGTCGTTGAGCGCGTCGCCCCGGATGGCGGGGCTTTTTGCCAGCTTCCAGAGGTACATGACCGCCTCGGAACGCGTGCAGGCGTCGTTGGGCTTGTAGGTTTCGGGGGAAATCATCTCGTGCCCGTAAGCCCAGAGCGCGGCCTTGCCAAAATCGCTCTCGGCGTTGATGTCCTTGAAGGGGTTCTTGCCCTGATAAATCGGGGAGTGGTTGGCGCGCCAGAGGAAGGTTAAAATGTGGCTGTGCTTGCAGGGGTTGCCCGGAGAGAACTTTTTCGGGCTGTAGGAAGTGCCCTTCGTGATGTCGTTCTCAACCGCCCAGCAGACGGCGTTATAATAGGCGGAATCCTGCGAAACGTCCACGAACGGAAGGAAATCGTCGATTTTTGCATGGGCGCCGTCCGTCAGCCAAGTCGTGGAAACCTCCTCCTGCCCGATGGTCAGCGAGGCGTTGCTTACGTTGTCGCCGTAGAGCTTGCCGTCGGCCTGCACGAACGAAAGCGGGTTCTTGTCGGCGGAGACCATCAGGGTCGTGGAGCCGCGCAACTGCGCGATTTTTTCCGTGTTGGGGAGCGTGGAATAAAGCTCAATCTCGTACTTGGCGCCGGGGTCGCCAATCTCCACGGCGTTGAGGTTGTGGGCGTCGTCCACGTAGAAGGTCACGCTCTGCGCGGCGGTCGTGACGGTAGCGTACTGCTTGACGTGAACCATCGTGGCTTCCCACGTGCCGCCGTCCCTGTTGGTGACCGTGTACTGGTGCCCGGTGGGGAGCCAGACGTAAACGCCCGTGCTGTCCGCCTGCGGGACAAGCGGCGCGTCCGCCGTGACCGCCAGCTCCACCATGGGGTAAACGTCCGTTTCCGACGTGTACACCACGCCGTCCTTGATTTCCACCTTGTTTTCGCCGTACTCGTCGGTGATAAAGGCGTTGTTGACGTTAATCGTGAGGAGCTGTTCCTTGCTGTTGCCGTTCACGTCGGGACGGTTAATCCAAGTCTGGTAGTAGTCGCTGTAGGGGACATAGGAAATCCAGCTTCCCTTTTCGTCGTACTTGGGCCCCCAGTCCTGATTGTCATTCATGCGGTAGTACCAGCGGAAGTAATGCCCTTGGCGGTCTTTTTCAAGGGTAATCCAGCGGTCGGGGCCCGGAAGGTTGCAGTCGTAAACCATAATGCGCGTCTCGGTCTCGCTGTACTCCACGACCTTATAGCCTATGAGCGCGTGCGCCTGCCCGGTCATGCCGATTGCGATTAAAACCGGGTGGTCTTTGCTCCGCTGGAACGCCCGCACTTCCGACACAAGGTCGTCGTAGCGGTCTTTGTTCTTGGCGTAGTCGTGCTGGATGATGGAATCCTGCTGGCTGACCTGTATCGCCTCGATGAACTGCACGAGCTTGTCGTCCTTGAGGTTGTCAAAGTCAACCATTAAATCATGCGGGCGCCCGCTGACGGGAAGCATACCGGTCGAGTTCAACTGCCGTTGGTGCTGGTAGAGCAGCGCCGCCACGACCGCCATGCCGTAGCAGCTGCCGCGCCATTTCTGCGCGCTGTTATAGTAGGCGATGGCCTGCGCGGTCTCGTTGAAAATCTCGGTGTAGCGCTCGTAGGGAATCTTGTAGGGCTTGCCGTCGGCGGAGGCGCAAGCCTCGTAGCCGATGCCCGGCATATCCTTCGATGTCCGCTCCTTTTCGGAGTTGACGAACGGAAACGCGAGGTCTTCCCATGTTACCTCCGTTTCGGCGGCGGCCGCCTCGCGCACGTACAGCTCTATTGCGCCCTCCCACGCCGCCAGCGCGGTCGGCGCCGCCAGCGCGGCTGTCAGCGCCCATGCCAGCAATACGCGGAATAATCGCCGTGCCACCATAATTACCTCCTTTGATAGCGTCCTGCCTCTGTATGTAGAAGCATATTCTCCCCCGCGCCCGCACAGGACAGGGGCGGGAAATTTTTCTCTTATGCCAAGCGCTGGTAAAGCCCGTAGATAATCAAAGCCACGTCGCCGCGGTCCATTGTCTGGAGCCCGTCGAAAGTTCCGGTGTCCTGCCGGATGACAAGCCCCTCGCGGGTCGCCAGCGCGATTTCCGGCCACGCCCACTCGTCCACGGCGTCGGCGTATTCCCCCGCCAGATACGCGCCGGGGTTTTCGGGCGGCCAGTAGCCCATTTCCTGTTCCAGTATCCGCCCCAAAATTGTGTAAATTTGAGTTTTGCTAATGCTTTTTTCGCCGCAAAAATGCGTTTCGTCGTAGCCTTTGATAATGCCGTAATAGTAGGCGGAGGCGATTTCGTGATAACAGCCGTGCGCCTCGGTCACGTCCTCGAAGGGCGACTTGAGGGAGTTGTTGACGCGCCCCAGCACGCGCATGACGAAGGCGACGAACTCCGCCCGCGTCACGGGCTGTTCGGGGCGGAAGGTGTTGTCGGAGTAGCCGTAGACCACGTTCACCCGCGCCAAGGCTTCCACCGCCGTGCGCACTTTCTTGTCGCGCTCCCCAAGGTCGGAAAAGTACGCGTTGCGCTTGCCGAACGTGTAGATGTCGGAGGAATCGAGGCGGGCGTCAAGGGTGCGGGAAGCGGGGTTGTAGCGCGTGGCGGCGGTCTCGCCCGACGCGCTTTGCACGGCCAGCGCGGAAGGCTCGTTGCTTCCGGGGTTGAGGGAAAGCGTAATCGGGGCGGACAACTGCCCGTTGGGGGCGGTAATCTTCACTTTCGGAACGGGGGTTTCCGTGCCCGGTTCGCATTCCCCCAAAACCGTCTCCACGCCGATGGACAGCGTGCGCGGCTCCGGGTTTTCGGGGTCTGGGCGCAACTCGTCCGCGAAGTCGGCGGGGCGGAAAGTAATCGAAAATTCAGGCGCGGTCGTTTTCCTTATCCTGATTTTATCCGCCGCCGTGTCCAGTATATTGGAATCAATCACGATTGTGAACGCGGGGGCGGTCGTTTCCAGCGTTGCGACGGCGGCGACTTTCCGCGAGGCGGACACGCCGCAGTCCGCGAGGGTTTGCGCCGCCCTGTCCCGCAACGCCCCCGCCTTTTCGATTACGTCCGAAAGCGATTCCGCGCCGACGCGTATCACAGGCGCGTTGTCGGTTTGGCGTTTGGCCGCCGCCGCCACCGCCTCCTCCGCGAACATCTCCGCTTGGCCGATGTCGGCGGGGTTGCGCTTCTGCTCCTTGGTCATGCCCTCCGCCTGACGGCTAATCGCGCCTATGGCGCTTTCGGGGCCTTGAATCGCCGTCAGGTATTCCGCGTGCAAGGTCGCGCTCCCCTCTGCGGACACCGCGTCGTAAACGCGGATTGCCGGCGCCGGCGGCGCCAGCGCCGCCGCCATGCACACGGACAGCGCCGCGCATACGCCGCGCTTCCATAGCCTTCCGTATCCGCTTCGCATAATCCCACCCTCTCTATCGTATTCAATTTTCCAGAATCTGATAAATGAAACTGTTCTCCGGGTCGCTGAGGAGGAGCCGCCCGCGCTCGCTGAAAGCAAGGTCGCCCTCCACGCTCGGTTGGAACAAGAAAGAGGAGCCCGGCACGTCCTCGCCCGCCTCCAACACGCGCACGTTGTGCTTGCCGGATTTCGCCGCGTCGGGCGTCACGCCCGCGAGCGTTTCGCAGGAGACGGCGCGGCCTCCCTCCACGCGCACCCGCCGCACGGTTCCGTTGTCCAGCACGTACAACGCGCCGTTTTCCGGAAGAAGCGCAGTCGGATAGGAAAAAGTAACGCGCCCTTGGTCGTTGAACTCCCGTTCGCCCTCCTCTCCCGCAAAAACCGTGAAGCCCTGCTCGTCGCGCCCTTGGCGCAGGATGACGCCCTTGCCCGGCGCGCTGACATAAAGGTTGTCGTCGGCGTCGAACGCCATGCGGGCGTCCTTCATGTATTCCGCCTCGTAGGGGAAATCCGCGACCCACTCGGCGGGGCCGAAGCGGTCGGCGTCGCGGTCATAGGTGAGCTTGTTCAATGTCGCGCTGGCCTCGCCGGGGGCGTCGTAAAGGCGGATGAACCACAGCGCCCCGCCCCGCGAAAAGGCGAAGTCGGACACGCTCGCGTCGAACGCTCCCGCCTCGAACTTTTCCGAAACCACCTCCGATTCCCCGTTCCGGATACGGATGAAAAAGTATTGGTACTTGCCCGACTCCATTTGGCGGCTCTCCGCCCAGACGTACAAATCCGCCTCCAGATTGCGGATAACGCGGGGGTTGTAGCGGCTTGACGGGAAGGGAACCGTCGCCGCCTCGCCGCGCTCCAGACAGCGTATCTTGTCCCCGTCGATGACATAGAGCCTGTCCTTGTAGGAGCTCATGCGGGCGGGGGCGACGAAGGCGCATTGCTCGTAAGAGCCGTCGCGGCAGTCCCGCTCCCCGCTTCCGGCGTACACGGACACCGACGCGTCCAGATACGTCAGCGCGGAGGGCGTTTGCACGACCTTCTGGGCGAAGTAGCCCGACACCGCCGAGCCCGCCAGCATGAGAAGCGCCGCGATTGCCACGTAAAGCCGCTTGCGGAAGAGGATAAAGACGCAGATTCCCATGAGGATAAGGGCAAAAAGGAAGGCGAAAGCCGCCATTGCGAAATTGCGCTCCGCCGCGTCCAGCATGGGTATCATGGCGCTGACAATCGAGACGAGCCCGGAAATCAGAGCCACGATAATCTTGGGGTCTATATGGGCTTTCGTGTCTTGGTCTTCCATCATAATTTGTCATGGCTCCTTTCCGGGGGCTTCCGCCCCGCGCCCGTGCGGGGCGGGAAGCCGACTTTTATCAATCGCAATATACCATATTTTTCCGGGCATATCAATAGGCGTTTCCCAAAAATTTACAGACAGTAAACATGTTTTTTCCGCTTTTTGGAACAATAAAAAAGGCGATTCCCCTTTTTTTGCGGGAATATCGTCTTAAAAATCACAAAAGCCCCCGCGAGGGGGCTTTGGCTGTAATCCGCGGAAACGGCGGCTATCCGCCTAAATACGCCTTCTTAATCTCCGGGCTTGCAAGCAGTTCTTTTCCCGCGCCCGTCGTGACCACCTTGCCCGTCTCCAAGACGTAGCCCCGGTTCGCTATCGACAGCGCCGCTTGCGCGTTCTGCTCCACAAGCAGTATCGTCGAACCCGCGCTATGCAGGTTGCGGATAATGTCGAAAACCTGTTCTACCAGTATCGGCGCCAAGCCCATGGAAGGCTCGTCCAACATGAGCAGTTTCGGATGGCTCATCAGGGCGCGCCCCATGGCAAGCATTTGCTGTTCGCCGCCCGAAAGCGTCCCGCCGATTTGCTTCCGCCGCTCTTTCAGGCGCGGGAACAGGTCGTAGACCTTTTCCAAGTCCGCCGGGATTCCCGCCGGGGGCTGGGCGAACGCGCCCATTTCCAAGTTTTCCTCCACCGTCATTTGCAGGAAAATGCGCCGCCCCTCCGGGACTAACGCCAGCCCGCGCCCCACAATCTTATGGCAGGGCACGCGCCGCAGGTTCTCCCCAAGGAACGTCACCGACCCCGTGCGGCTCCGCAGGATTCCGGCGACGGCGTTCAGCGTCGTGGACTTCCCCGCGCCGTTCGCCCCGATGAGCGTGACAATCTCGCCCTCGCAGACCTCGAAGGAGACGCCCTTTATCGCGTGAATGCTTCCGTAGTAGACGTTCAAATCCTCCGCCTTCAAAATGGGTTCGCTCACGCGCCCTCGCCCCCTTCCTTCCTGCCCAAGTACGCCTCGATAACCGCCGGGTTCGATTGGATGTCCTCCGGCGTCCCCTTTGCGATAATCTTCCCGAAGTTCAGCACGCAGATTCCCTCGCAGATGTTCATGACAAGGCTCATGTCGTGCTCGATGAGCAAGACGGCGATTTGCAGCGTGTCGCGGACTTTGCGGATGTTCTCCATAAGCTCCGCCGTCTCCGAAGGGTTCATGCCTGCGGCGGGCTCGTCCAAAAGCAACAGGGAAGGGTTCGTGGCCAGCGCCCGCACGATTTCAAGGCGCCGTTGCGCCCCGTAGGGCAACGCCCCCGCCTGAATGTTCGCTAACTTCTCCATGGAAAACAGCGACAGCAAGTCCAAGGCGCGCTCGTGCGCGGCCTTCTCCTCCCGCCAGTACCCCGGAAGGCGGAAAATCCCGCTCCACATGTGATATTTCATGTGCGCGTCCATGGCTACTTTCACGTTGTCCTCCACCGACAGGTTGTCGAACAGGCGGATGTTCTGGAACGTCCGGGCGATTCCCGCCCGGTTGACCTGCATGGTGTTCATGCCGTGGGTGTCTTTGCCGTTGAGCAGTATCGTGCCCTGCGTGGGCTGGTAGACTTTCGTCAGGAGGTTAAAGACCGTGGTTTTCCCCGCGCCGTTGGGCCCGATAAGCCCGGAAATCTCCGTCGGGCCAATGATGATGTTGAAGTCCTCGACGGCGCGGAGCCCGCCGAACGATATGCCAAGGTCGACGCATTCCAGCACGGGCTTTTTGTTGATGTCCCTGTCCGGAACCATGCTTCCCGAAGGGACGGGCACAAGTTTCGCCATTACGCAACCTCCCCTTCCGTTTCGTCCGCGCCCGCCTCCAACTGTATTTGACCCGTGCGCTTGAAGCGGTTGAACAGCCCACGCACAAACGGGTGGTTCGCTATCAGCATCATGAGTATCAACAGCACGGCGTAAAGCAACATGCGGTATTCGGCGATAGGCCGCAAGGCCTCCGGCAGAATCGTCAGGACGGCGGCGGCGACAATCGAGCCGAACATGTTGCCCAGCCCGCCCAGCACGACAAACACAAGTATCAAAATCGAAGTGTTAAAGTCGAACTTGTTGGCGACGACGGTCGAGTAATTCATAGCGAACAGAGCCCCCGCCGAACCCGCCAACGCCGCCGACACGACGAAAGCCATCATCTTGTACTTGACGACGTTCACGCCGACGCTTTGCGCGGCAATGGGGTTGTCGCGGATTGCCATAATAGCGCGCCCGGCGCGGCTGTTGACAAGGTTGAAGATGACGATTAGGGAAATCATAATCAGGACAAACCCGGCGGTGAACGTGGAAATTTTCTGTATGCCGCCGATACCCATGGGCCCCTGTATGATAAGCCGCCCGGTTTCGGCGGTGTTCGTCGCGTCCTCCAGCAGGCTGACATGCACGCCTTTCGCGTCCACGCCCAAGTACAGGTTATTGAAAATCGCCTTGATAATCTCCCCGAAAGCGAGCGTCACAATGGCGAGATAGTCGCCGTTCAGGCGCAAGACCGGAATGCCAATCAGAAAGCCCGCAACCGCCGCGAATATCGCCGCGACGACAAGCGCAACCGCAAGGCGGACGCCCGCGACGGGAATCCTGTCCTGCAAGGCGATAGCCGTTGACGTGCCGAGGAACGCGCCCACGCTCATGAACCCCGCGTGGCCTAACGACAGTTCGCCCAATACGCCCACCGTCAAGTTCAGCGACACAGCCATCACGACATAGGCGCAAATCGGGACCAGCATTCCCCTCATGGTGGCGCTCAATTCGCTCCGCGCCTGCAGGACTTGCAACGCCGCATACGCGCCGATAACAAGCAGGTACGTCAGGAAGCGGAACGGGGAGAAGCCGCGGTTTTTCATGTCCTCACCTCACACTTTCTCGCGGATTGCGCGCCCCAGAAGCCCGGTCGGCTTGACAAGCAACACGACAATCAGCACGGCGAACACGACCGCGTCCGAAAGCTGTACGGAGATGTACGCCTTTGCGAAGATTTCCAGCACGCCCAAGAGCAGTCCGCCCAAGAACGCGCCCGGTATGGAGCCAATGCCCCCGAACACGGCGGCGGTGAACGCCTTGATTCCCGGCATTGACCCGGTAGTGGGCACGAGGTTCGGGTAGGCGGAGCAGAGCAGGGCGCCCGCGATTGCCGCAAGCCCGGAGCCTATGGCGAACGTCAGGGAAATCGTGGCGTTCACGTCGATTCCCATGAGCTGGGCGGCGGCCTTGTCCTCCGAACACGCCCGCATAGCCTTTCCCATTTTCGTGCGCCCCGTGAACCACGTCAGCCACAGCATAATGACCACGCAGGAAACGATGGTCACGATAGTGACATAGGAAATCGACACGGCGCCCAGTTGGACGCTCCGCAGAACGACGCTTTCGCCGTCGGCGTCGGTCGTGCGGATGACAAAGAAGCTCGGAAACACTTTCGGGCTGGACGACCAGAGCAACAGGGCGGCGTTTTGAAGAAAGTAGCTTACGCCGATAGCAGTAATGAGAACCGCCAATGACGGCGCGGCGCGCAGGGGCTTGTACGCCAGTTTCTCAATGCCCACGCCCAAGAGCGTGCACACGACGACGGCGGCGCAGACAGCGAGAAGGGGGGCGCACATCGCCAGAGGTTCCGGCAGTTTCATCGCGTTGAAGGCGTAGAAGCAGACGTAAGCCCCCACCATAATCACGTCTCCGTGGGCGAAGTTGAGCATTTTCGCAATGCCGTAAACCATGGTATAGCCCAGCGCGATAATGGCGTACACGCTCCCCAAGCTGATTCCGTTTATGATATGGTTCAGGAGTTGGTAGCCCCCGCCGCCGGAAGTCAGGCTGTTGACGAACTGGATAATAAAATTCACGCGAAATCCCCCCGCAGATGTAAAATGAAAGAATCGGCGCCCATCCGAGAAGGCGCCCCGAAAGCGCCCTCTCTGACACGCGTCGCGTTTGGAACGAGACGGCTTCCCGGAACGGCCCGAAGGCCGTCCCGGCAAAGCGGTCAATCCGTTTTCGCTTAGTCCATGCCGACGTAAGCGCCGTTCTGAATGACCATGCCTTTCGGCAGTTTGGAGACCGCGCCGGAGGCGTCCCACGTCATTTCGTCGCCCGTCAGACCGCGGAAAGTCATGCTCGTGAACTGCGCCTTCATCAGGTCGTTGAGCGCGGCGGCGCCCATGTCGGGCGTGGCGTTCGCGGCTTCCAGAGCCTGCTTGTAGGCGTACACGCAGTCGTAGCCGTCGGCGGCGAACTGGTTGGGCGTCTCTCCGAAACGCCTCTGGTACTCGGCGACAAACTTCGCCGTGGCGTCGTCGGTGGCGTCGGCGTTGAAGGGGGTCAGGAGCATGACGCCCTCGGCGAGGGACGCGTCAAAGCCCTGCATGGTCAAAATGCCGTCCATGCCGTCCACGCCGAACCACTTGGGCGCGTAGCCCATGGCGCTGGCCTGCGCGAGAATCAGGGACGCGGGCTCGTAGTACATGGGGAGGAACACCAATTCGGCGCCGTTGTTCTTGGCGTCGTTGAGCTGGACGGAAAAGTCCGTGGCGTTGCCGTCGGAAAAGGTCGTGTCGCTGACAATGTCCAGCCCCTGCGCGTCGGCTTCCTCAAGGAACGTGTCGCGGATTCCCTTGGAGTAAACGTCGTCGCTCTTCCAAATCACGGCGACGCTCTTGGCGAGGTTCTGCATACCGATATACTGCGCGGACGCGGTGCCCTGATTGGGGTCGCTAAAGCACATCTGGAACACGTTGTCCTTGCCGGCAATCGTGGCGGGGGAGGACGCCGACGGGGTGAGGGAGAAAATGCCGTCGGCGAACGATTCGGCGGAGGTGGCTTCGGCGGGCTTGGAGGTCACGGAGCCCAAAGAGATTTGCATCCCCCAGTCTTTGAGGGCGTTGTAGGCGTTGACGGCTTTTTCGGCGTCGTGGGCGTCGTCCTCGTAGCGCAGTTCAAACTTGACCGCGCCCCCGGCGGCGTTGATTTCGTCGGCGGCGATTTGGGCGCCGTTCTTGGCGGCGTTGCCGTAAATCGCGGCGCCGCCCGTGAGCGGCCCCGTGCCGCCCAGCTTGAACGCGCCCTCAACGGGGGCGGCGGGTTCGGGTTCGGTCTCGCCGCTCAATCCGGCTTGGTCGTCGGGGGCGGCGGGTTCGGGTTCGGATTGGGATTCGCCGTTGTCGGCGGGGGCTTGGGTATCGTCGGGGGTCTGCGCGCCGCCGGGGGTGTTGGTATCCCCGGACGTTTGCGCGTCGTTATTGCCGGGATTCTCGGCGGGGGCGCCGTTGCAGGCCGCCAGCACGAACAGCATGGACAGGGCAAGCAGAGCGCAGAGCAACTTCTTTTTCATCGTCTGAGCAATCCTCCTAAAAATGAATTATACAAAAAGCGCCCCCGCGCATGGAGCGGAAACGCTTGCTGTATCCGCTTCGGCGTCACTTGAAGCAGCGGTAAAGGAACGTGACCATTTGCGCCCTCGTGCAAGGGTCGTGGGCAAGGAAGGCGTTTTCCGCCAGCCCCTTTGTGATTTTGTTCTCAATCGCCCAGCGCACGGCGGTTTCGTAATAGTCGCCGGGCTTCACGTCCCGGAAGGGCAGTTCCTGCTCGTCGTCCACGGGCGGGGAGCCGACGGCGCGGTAAAGGAACACCATCGCCTGTCCGCGAGTAATGGGGCCTTCGGGCCAGAAGTTGCCCTCGTCGGTGCCCCGCGTAATGCGCTGTTCCGCCGCCCAGAGCGCCGCGTCATGATAATACATATCCGCCGGCACGTCGGGGAAGGGGTTTAGGAAGTTGGGGGAGGATTCCGGGGAGCCGCAAGCCCGCCACAGGAACGCGACGGCCTGTCCCCGCGTGCAGGCCTCGTCGGGGGAGAAATAGTCGCCGAATATGCCGCCGAGAATGCCCTGCTTCTCCGCCCATTTGATTTCCTTATAGTAAAAATAGTCTTTCGTCACGTCCTGAAAGACCGGGGCGCCGCCGCGCCTCAAAAAGAACAGCGCCCCCGCGACGATTGCCGCCACGACGACGATTCCCGCCGCCGCCGCGATAATCAGTTTTTTCGGCATAGAAAAGCCTCCTCTTTATGTTTGCCGCGTCCGGCGGAAATCCGGGCGTTTTCCGACATTTGGCAATGTTTTCGGGAAAACGAATCCGGCGATTGCGCGAAAACCTACTTTATTTTATCGTTTTCGCCTTGGAAAGTCAACTATGGGCGGCCGTCAAAACGCACGGAAAATATCGTTTTCGAGCCGTGAAACTGTTGGTTTTGACGAACGCTTTGCAGTCAGAAGCGGCGGCGGCGAATCAGGCGGCGGCGGCGCCACATCGACGGCGCGAAAAGCAGGAGCATGGGGAAAATTTCCAGCCGCCCTACCAGCATGTTGAACGACAGGAGCAGTTTGGACGCCGCCGAGAACGCCGCGAAATTCCCCGTGGGCCCCACCATCTCAAAGCCCGGCCCGATATTGTTGATACAAGCGCTCAACGCCGTAAACGTGGAAACCAAGTCGAAGCCTTCCAGCGACAGGAGCAGGTAGGAGGCTGTGAAAATGCCGAGGTATACGGCGACATACGTATGGACGCCCTGAATGTTGCGTTCGGGCAACGGCTTGCCCTCGAAGCGCACGGACGCGACCGCGTTCGGGTGGAGCATTTTTTTCATGTCGCGGACAGAGGCTTTCACAAGGATAATGAGGCGGTCAACCTTGATTCCGCCGCCCGTGGAGCCCGCGCAGGCGCCGACAAACATTAAGACAGTCAGGATTGCGCGGGAGAACGACGGCCACAGGTTAAAGTCCACGGTGGAAAAGCCCGACGTGGAGATTATCGACGCCACTTGAAAGTACGAGTGCCGCAGAGCCGTAAGGAACGAGCCGTACATAGGCGCGATGTTCCCCGCGATAGCCAGCACCGAAAGCCCCACGATTCCAAGGAACGTCCAGAGCGTCTCCGACCGCCGCACTTCCGCGAAGCGGCGCATGAGCAGGTAATAGTACAGGTTGAAGTTCACGCTGAACAACAGCATGAACGTGCCTATGACAATGTCAAAAAACGGGTTGTCGTAGGCGCCCACGCTTGCGTTGCGGTTGCTGAAGCCGCCCGTCCCGGCGCTCCCGAACGCGTGGACGCAGGAATCAAAGAACGGCATACCGCCCGCGAACAAAATCACGATTTCCAGCACGGTCAGGGCGGTGTAGATTTCGTAGAGTATTTTCGCGCTCTCGCTCATGCGGCTTACGAGCTTCCCCACGGACGGTCCCGGCACCTCCGCCCGCATTAAGTGCATTCCGTGCCCGTCCGACATGGGAAGCACGGCCATCACGAACACCAAGACGCCCATGCCCCCGACCCAGTGCGTGAAGCTCCGCCAGAACAGGATTCCCTTGTGCAACG
>JAFXQD010000104.1 GCA_017527365.1 Oscillibacter sp. | reverse complement strand
GGTCGGCGCGAAAGCCGTGGATGCCGGGGGCAACGAATTGGAAGTGCGCGGCAAGGCGGTCATCGTCGCCACGGGCGGTTTCGGCAACAACGGCGACATGATTAAAAAAGAGTTCGGCCTGACGCTACTGGAGGACTTTTATCCGTTCATGATTCCGGGCGTCAACGGCGACGGCCTCAATATGATGTGGGAAGTCGGGGCGCAGAAGTTCGGCGCGAATATCGAGGCCATTTACCAGCTCCCCGACAACATGAACTGGTTCATTTTAGACGCGGTTCTCCGTCAGCCTAACTTGCTTGTCAATCAGCGCGGCGAGCGGTTCATGAACGAGGGCTACATGGGCAACACGACCTATGTCGGCAACGCTCTGCGTATGCAGCCGGGCAATTACGCCTACTGTATCATGGACAGAAAGATTCTCAAGAGCTACAAGAAGAACGGCCCCGACATTATGGACATCGTACACCCCGCCGACGCGTTCCACGGCTTCGACAAAGAGGCGGAAATGGCCGTCGAACAGGGCTATTCGGCCTATTTCGAGGCGGAGACCATCGAGGAACTCGCCGAGAAAATGGGCATTGACCCCGAAACGCTTGCCAACACGCTCGACGACTACAACGCCATGTGTGAAAGCGGCGTTGACACGCAGTTCCACAAAGACCAGAAGTATTTGCACGAGATTACCGGCAAGGGCAACTTTGTCGCGGGCAAGTTCTACCTCGGCGCCTACGGCACCATCGGCGGCATACGGATTAACAAGCGTTGCGAAGTGCTGGACAAAGACCAGAAGCCCATTCCGGGACTGTACAGCGCGGGTTCCGACGCGAACACGATTTACGGCGACAGCTACAACTTCACCCTGCCCGGAAATACCATGGGCTTCGCGGTGAACTCCGGGCGTATGGCGGGCGAGAGCGTCATGGACTATATCAGCAACATGGAGGAGTAATTTTCCGCGCTCCGCGAATGGCGGCGGGCGTGGGAATGACGGCGTAACCGTGCGGGAAACGCATAGAGAGAGGCTTTCCGCACGATTTCCCGTCCGTGACGAAAAATCAGTCTGGGGAAGGCGGAGATAAATAGTATGATTACACTGACCATAGACGGTCGAACCGTGGAGGCGCGGGAGGGGCAAAGCGTACTTCACGCGGCGCTTGACGCGGGTATCTACATCCCCCACCTGTGCGACCACCCGGATTTGGAGGCTAAAGGCGGCTGTCGGATGTGTTCCGTGACGATTGACGGCGCGGAAAAGCCGGTTCCGTCCTGCGCCACGGAAGTCCGGGAAGGCATGGTCGTCGACAGTCACACGGAGGCGGCGGAGGCTGTGCGGCGTACCAGTATGGAACTTATGCTGGCTACTCACCCTTCCGAATGCACGGGCTGTCCCAAATACGGCAAGTGCGAAATGCAAAGCATGTATCAGTTTATGGGCGTCAGCGCTCAGGCATGGAGACATCATCCCCGTTCCGTGCCTACGAACGACTCGAACCCCCTTATTACGCACCTGTTCATACGCTGTATCCGTTGCGGGCGCTGTATCCGTGCCTGTCAGGACAAGCGCGGCGTAAAGGTTCTCGACTACGTACATGACAAGGTAGGCATTCACGCGGGCGTTCCCGGCGGAAAGAGCTTGGCGGACGCGGGCTGTCGCTTCTGCGGAGCCTGCATAGAAGTCTGCCCCACAGGCTCCATTGTGGACACGGTGGGGCGTATGGAACGCTATCCGGCTTACGCGGACAACGTGGTGCCCTGCCGGGCGGAGTGCCCCGCGCATATCGACATTCCCGCCTATATCCGCGCCGTCAAGGAAGGGCGCCCCGGCGACGCCGTGGGCATTATCCGCGAGAAAGTGCCCTTCCCGCTTGTGCTGGGCTACATCTGCAATCACCTGTGCGAAACGGGCTGCAAGCGTTCCGACATCAACGCGCCTATGGGAATCCGTAACTTGAAGCGCTTCGCCGTGGAGAACGATACCGCGCAAAGCTGGAAAGAGAAATACCTTCACACCGCGCCGCCTACCGGAAAGAAAGTGGCTGTTATCGGCGGCGGCCCCTGCGGCCTGACGGCGGCCTACTATCTGCGCAAAAAAGGGCACGACGTAACCGTTTTTGAAAAGCGCCCCGAACTGGGAGGCCCTATGACCAGCGGAATCCCCGGCTACCGTCTCCCGCCGGAGGAAGTCCGCAAGGAAATTCAACTGATTTTGGACGCCGGGGTGAAGGCGGAAGTCAACCGCGAGATTACCAGCGCGGCGGAACTGAAAAAGGATTTTGACGCCGTACTGGTAGCCGTGGGCGTCAGCAAGGGGCGCCGTCTGCCGCTCCCCGGCGCGGACTTTAAACAGGTCTATACCGCCATGGATGTGTTGGCGGACAACCGCGCCGGAAAGGATATGGGCTATCTTGGAAACGCCGTCTGCGTCATCGGCGGCGGTTCCGTGGGCTTTGACGTGGCGCGGAGTTTGATTCGCCGCGGCATGACGGTCAATCTGGCCTGTCTGGAACAGGCGGATAAAATTCTTGCCGACGCGGAAGACCAAGAGGAGGGCGCGGAAGAGGGCGTGAACATCCTGCCGGGTCGGGCGTTCGAGGCCATCGAGGGGACGCCGGAGCGCGTCTCCGGACTGCGCGTCCATACGGTTCTGTCGTCCACTTACGACAAGGCCACGGGAAAAGTGACGGAAGTCGCGGAGGAAGGCAGTCAGACGGTCATTCCCTGCGACAGCGTGGTGTTCGCAACCGGACAGCATACGGGGCTTTCGGACTACGAAAACTTCGGCATTAAGCTGAACGGGCGCGGCTATCCCGAAAACGACGGCTTCAAAACGTCGGAGGAGGGCATATTCGCGGCGGGCGACGCCGTTACGGGCATCAGCTTTGTGATTAAAGGCATTGCGCAAGGCCGGGGCGCCGCGTCGGAAATCGACAAGTATCTTGGCGGGGACGGGGACATTGACGAGACGCTTGTGGAGCGGACCGCCAATCCGCATATCGGAGAGTTCCCCGGCTTCGCGGCCCTGCCCCGCGTGGAACAGGAAGTCATGAGCGCCGAAAGCCGCAAGGCGAATAACGAGAACGTCTACCGCACGTATTCCTGCGAGGAGGCGTCGTGCGAGGCTCAACGTTGCCTGCAGTGCGACTTGCGGCTACAGTTCGAGAAAATCAAGCTGTGGAGCGATTTCGGAGGTGTCGAGGCATGACGCAGAAAGTGACGCAGTGTCCCGTAAACGAGCTGCTGTCGTATGTGCAAAGCCATAAATGCCTTGACTGCGGCAAGTGCGTCTTTGGCTATGAGGGCGCGACGCAGATTCTGCTTGCCTTGGAGGACATTACCGCCAAACGCGGCAAACCTACGGACTTGGAGCAAATGCGCAAACTGGCGCGGTATATGACGGAGCAGTCCCTGTGCGAGGACGGGAAGGAACTGGGCAAGGCTGTCTTGAAAGCGCTGGATGAGTCCGGGGACGAGTTCGCCCTGCATATCGCCAAAAAGGGCTGTACGGCGGGCGTGTGCCGCGCCTTTGTCACCTATCATATTCTTATGGACAAATGCACGGGTTGCGGCGACTGTCTGGATGTGTGCGAAGAGGACGCTATCGCCGGAAAGAAACGCTTTGTGCATGTCATCAGCCAATCCGACTGTATCCAGTGCGGAAAGTGTCTGGACGCCTGCGAGGAGGGGGCCATTGTCAGAGCCGGAGCCGACAAGCCCCGCTGTCCGCCGCGCCCCGTGCCTTGCAAGAGAAAGTGAGCGGCTATGGCGTCTAAGTTAAATCGGGACAACCTGACTTTAGCTCTGTGTATCGCCCTGTTCCCGCCCATATGGGCCGTGCTGTCCCCGTATATCGGCGTGCAAACGGGCGCGGTGGCGCTAATCTGCGCCGGGGTATACGTGGCCAACGGTAACAAGGAACAGGACGCGCTTCCCATGTCGTTAGGCTTCTTGGCGGGGGATGTTTGGGCGGTACTGGCGCTCGGTATCATGGAGGCGTTGCCGTTCAACCCGGAAGTGGAACTGTTCTGCACGCTGTTCGTACTGGGCGGACTGGCGGTGGTGCTGTCGTCGCTGTGTCAGGCGTGGCTGTACTGTCCGGCGTGGCTGTGCGGCTGGGCAATCGGGCTTACGATTATGGCTCCCGGCGGATTCGCGGCAATCGGCACGTTTCCC
>JAFXQD010000103.1 GCA_017527365.1 Oscillibacter sp. | reverse complement strand
TGGGAGGGGCGCGCAGGCGTCCCGCCGAATCACCACATTCATACAGGAGGCGCCGTTATGGCACAGAAAATCACCGGTTACGTTAAACTTCAGATTCCCGCCGGAAAGGCGACACCCGCGCCGCCCGTCGGACCCGCGCTGGGTCAGCACGGCGTCAATATCGCCGCCTTTACCAAGGAGTTCAACGAGCGCACCAAGGCCGACATGGGCATGATTATCCCCGTCATCATCACCGTGTACGCCGACCGCTCTTTCTCGTTCATTACCAAGACGCCCCCGGCGGCTGTGCTGATTAAGAAGGAATGCAACATCGAATCCGGCTCCGGCGTGCCGAACAAGACCAAAGTCGCCACGATTTCCAAGGCGTCCGTGCAGAAAATCGCCGAAATCAAAATGAAAGACCTGAACGCGGGCAGTCTGGAAGCCGCCATGAGCATGATTGCCGGGACTTGCCGCTCCATGGGCGTCACGGTGGGCGACTGACGGAAAAACGTCCGCTTTCCGCCCGACGCGGCGGAGCCAGTGGGAGGAACTCTTTCCGAATACCACTATGAGGAGGAATTGCTTTGTTCAGAGGTAAGAAATATAAGGAAAGCGCCAAGCAGGTTGACCGCTCCGTGCAGTACGAGGCGCAGGACGGTTTCGCGCTTGTCTGCAAGACCGCGCCCGCCAAGTTTGACGAGACGGTAGAACTTCACGTCAAGCTGGGCGTGGACTCCCGCCACGCCGACCAGCAGGTGCGCGGCGCCATCGTGTTGCCCCACGGCACGGGCAAAACCGTGCGCGTGCTCGTGTTCGCCAAGGGCGACAGAGCCGACGCCGCCCGCGAAGCCGGAGCCGATTTCGTCGGCGATATGGACATGGTCGAGAAAATCCAGAAGGAAAACTGGTTTGACTTTGACGTTGTGGTCGCCAGCCCGGATATGATGGGCGTCGTCGGGCGTCTGGGCCGTCTGCTCGGTCCCAAGGGCTTGATGCCGTCGCCGAAGGCGGGCACGGTCACGCCGGATGTCGCCAAGGCCGTGCAGGAAGTCAAGGCCGGCAAGATTGAATACCGCCTCGACAAGACGAACATCATCCACTGCCCGATTGGCAAGGTCTCTTTTGGTCCCGAAAAGCTGGTGGAGAACTACAACGCGCTCATGGGCGCGATTGTGAAGGCGAAGCCCGCCGCCGCCAAGGGACAGTATATCCGCAGTTGCGTCGCGGCGTCCACCATGGGGCCCGGCGTCCGCATGAACACCGCGAAACTTATCTGAAAACGCGAAATTCGGCGTTGACAACAGCCCGACGCCGTTGTATAATACGCTCCGCGTTCCAAAGACAGCAGGCAGGTTTGACCGTAAGCCCCGCCGAGGACGGTTAGGCAATCCTTTCGCAAGGAGTTGTTGCGCGTCCGGGTCTTTGCGCCCCGGACGCTTTTCCGTCCGTGCGCGAACGCGTGGATTGAAAGAAACTCAATGGAGGTGAAAACAGAATGCCCAACGCAAAAGTCCTCGCGGAGAAAAAGGCGGTCGTGGAGCAGTTGACGGACAAAATCCGCAACGCCGCCGCCGGCGTCATCGTGGACTACAGAGGCATTACCGTCGCGGAGGATACCGCGCTCCGGAAGGAGTGCCGGGAAAATCAGGTGGATTACGCCGTCGTCAAGAACACGCTCCTGCGGTTCGCGTTCGACAACGCCGGACTGAAAGACCTTGATTCCCACCTCAACGGCGCCACGTCGCTGGCTCTCAGCGCCGACGACCCCGTAGCCCCCGCCCGCATTATGGCCGACTACGCCAAGAAGCTCAACGACAAGTTTGAGATTAAGGGCGGCTTCATGGAAGGCAAAGCGGTCGATTTGGACACCATCAACGCCTTGGCCGCCATTCCGCCCCTGCCGATGTTGCAGGCGCAGGTTCTCGGCACCATGCTGGCGCCCATTACCGGGCTCGCCGTCGTGCTCAAGCAAATCGCGGAGAAAATGGAGGCTCCGGCGGAAGCCGCCCCCGCCGCCGAATAATCCGCGCTTTCCCGTATGCCGCCCCGCGCGGCGCAAAATGAAACTTAGGAGGGTTTACCTATGTCTGAGAAAGTCACCGCTCTGCTGAACGAAATCAAAGAGCTGAAAGTGCTGGAACTGAGCGAGCTTGTCCACGCGCTGGAGGAAGAGTTCGGCGTGTCCGCCGCCGCTATGGCCGCCCCCGCCGCCGCCGCGGCTCCCGCCGTGGAGGAAAAGACCTCGTTCGACGTGGTTCTGACCGGGTTCGACGCCGCCGCGAAGATTAAGGTCATCAAGGTTGTCCGCGAAATCACCGGGCAGGGCCTCGCGGAAGCGAAGAAGACCGTTGAGGACAACCCGTCCACGCTTAAAGAGGCGCTGGGCAAGGAAGAGGCCGAGGAACTCAAGAAGAAGATTGAGGAAGTCGGCGGCAAGGTCGAGCTGAAGTAACCGCCTTCCCGAAACGGACGCATTCCCCCGCCCCGCAAGGGGCGGGGCGCGGATTTTAAGGACAAGGAGACGTTGCTATGGATTTCAAGGCTCTTTCGGAAGCACGTTATTCCGTGCGCAAGTTCGGCGACGCGCCTGTGGAGGCGGAGAAGCTGGAACTTGTCCTCGAAGCCGGACGGAACGCGCCCACGGCGCACAATTACCAGCCGCAACGCATTTTCGTGTTGGAGAGCAAGGAGGCGCTGGAAAAGGTGGACGCTTGCACGGCTTCCCATTTCCACCCGCCGATTATGCTGGTTGTCGCCTATGATTCCTCCGTGTCGTGGAAGCGCGAGTACGACGGCAAAGACCACGGCGAGATTGACGCGGCGCTTGCCGCCGCGCAGATGATGTTGCAGGCCGCCGACATCGGGCTTGGCACGACTTATGTCGGGATGTTCGACCCCGCGAAACTGCTGGAAGCGTTCCCGGAAATGGCGGGCACGACGCCTATCGCGCTTCTGCCGCTGGGCTATCCCGCCGAAAGCTCCCGCCCGTCGCGCCTGCACCTTGACCGCAAGCCCCTTGAAGAGCTTGCGACGTGCCTGTAAAATGCCGGAGACGGTTTTCCTGTTCGGAAAGCCGCCTCCGTTTGTTTCCGCGCTTCCCTGTCCGGAAAGCCGCCTACAGCTTCTTAAACAGCCTCCGGAGGCGGAGTTGCAGTTCCTGCGGCACAAAGCCGTAGGGCGCCATATCCAGAATCTGGCGCACGACCATGGGCGGAATCTCCCTTAATTCGCGGTCGGACATCCTCATCATCTCGTCCATGGCGACGGAAATGGCCTCGCCCATATCTATGCCGCCGCCAAATTCTAAATCGTCGCCGTCGTCGTCATCGTCGTCGTCAAAGATGTTGCCGCCGCCCATGCGGAGCGTGTGCAGGAACTCTTCCTCGGCGTCGTCCAGCGCGGGCAGTTCGTCGTCCACGCTCAACAGAATCCCGGTTTTTATGCACAGGTCGCGCAACAGCACGCGGGTCTGTTCGTTCCGCGCCTTGACGGCGCGGGGGCATTCGCCGTTTCTAATCAGCATTTGCGCGAACGCGTCGCGCAGGGATTCCGGGCGGGCGTCGTAGTCCGCGACCGGCTCCGTGGCCGTGAGGTAGCCGGACTTCGTGTCAAGGCAGAGCAGGATTACCGGGAAGTAGGGCGGCTCGTCGTCGTCCGCCGCGTCGTTGTTCGTTTGCCCTTCGACAAGTCCCGGAAAACGCAGGACTTCGCAGGCGTACACGCCCTTTTTGCGCAGTTTCCGGAGTTCCGCCACGCTTTCCGCGTCCGTTTCGACGGGCTCCGGCCAGACTTCCTCCCACTCTTCCGGAACCTCTGTTTCCCCCACCTCGTAGCCGTCTTTGCCGGGAGTCAACAGCGGCAGGGTTTCCGTCTCCTCGTCCGCCGGATACAGCCCGATTTCCGCCTTGCCCTTGGCTTCCAGCAGTCCCGACAGCGCGACCGCCGCCGCCAGCGCCTCGCAAATCCGCCGCTCGTCCTCCGGGTTCTCCATGCCCCCCGGCATACGGTAGCGGGCGTATTTAGTAAAGTTCGGGTAGGAGTGCGCCCCGCGCAACGGGATTTTGTGCGCTTTGGCGTACTTCCGCGCCGCCTCCGCTTCCCATTCCTCCAGTTCGTCCTTATTCTCAAAGGAGCATTGCAGACAGGACTGCCGGAGCGCCCAAGTCATGTCGGAGAGGGTGGGAAACTCGGAAAACTCGTCCCGTTCCCGGAACGCAAGGTCGCGGAAACTCTGAAAGCCTTCGTCCCCGACGTAAAGCGCCAGCGCGATATGTTCCCCCGCCATGCCCATCACGCAACAGTAGCCGATTTCCCCGTCGGAGAGGCGGACGGCGAACAGCTCGCTATCGGACATCTGTTTCCATAATTTCGTCTGCCTATATTGAAAGGCCAGTTCGTACATTCTTTCCGTTGCCATAGGCGAACCTCCCTTGATAAAAAGTCGGGCGTAAAAAGAATCTTCCGAGAGTATATCACAAGAACTCCCGGAAGTCTACTATAAAAACATGACAAGGTCAAACGCTTTCGGCGCTGACGCATAGGGCGTGGCAGATTCCCGGCACGGATTCGCCTTGGAAGCTGGAAGTCGGCGACAGCAGGGCGCCCGTGGGGGCGAACACAATCTTTTTCCACACGCCCCGGCGCATTTGGTCTAAGATATAGCCGTTGAAGACGCTCGCGGCGCACCCGCACCCGGAACCGCCCGCGTGCATGTCCTGCTTTTGGCGGTCGTAGAGGAGCAAGCCGCAGTCGGCGAAGGCGTCGCCCAAGTCCACGCCGTCGCGGGCGAAGAAGTCGCGGACAATCGCGTGTCCGAGTTCGCCCAAGTCGCCCGTAATCACGCGGTCGTAATCTTCCGGGGCTGTTCCGGTCTCCGCGAAGAACGCCCGCAGGGTGTCGTAGGCGGCGGGCGCCATCGCCGCGCCCATGTTGTTGGCGTCGGTGATTCCCTTGTCCACGATTTTCCCGCACGTGACAAGCGTAATCCGGGGGCCGCCGCCCTCGCGGGCAAGGATAGAGCACCCGGCGGCGGTCGCCGTCCATTGCGCGGTGGGCGTCCGCTGGCTTCCGTATGGCACGGGCATTCGGTACTGCCGCTCCGCCGTGCAGAAGTGGGAGCTTGTCATAGCGGCGCAGTAGTCGGCGAAACCGCCGTCAATGGCGAGCGCGGCGAGGGCAAGCGATTCGCCCATGGTCGAGCAGGCGCCGTAGAGCCCGTAGAACGGTATGCCAAACTCCCGCAGTCCGAACGAACTGCCAATGCACTGGTTGAGCAAGTCCCCGGCGAAAACGAAGTCAACCTGTCCGGGCCGGAGTCCGGCGCGTTTGAGGGCGCGGCGCAACGCCTTCTTCTGCATGGCGGACTCCGCCTTTTCCCACGTCTTTTCGCCGAAAAACGAATCCTCGCTCCACTCGTCGAACCAGCCGCCGAGCGGCCCCTGCCCCTCCATCTTCCCGCCGATATTCGCCGACGCGATAACGGCGGGCGGGTTCGACAGCGCCACCGTCTGCCGCCCAAGGCGCTTTTTTCTCATGGCGTTCACCTCGCAAACAGTCGTTCGCGTTAGGCTGTCCCGAAACGCCGCCCCTTATGCGCCCTCGTCCGCCGCGGCTTTATCGGCGCGGTTCAAGATGTCGATGTTTCTTCATTTTTACGCAAGATGATACCACAACGTTATAATTTCGTCAATCCTGTGTCAAAAGGCGGTGCCTCCATGAAAGATAATCTTCCCCGCTATACCCTGCGGATTCCTCAAATTTTGCTGGACAAACTCGCGGTTGTCGCCGAATACGAAGGGCGAACCAAAAACCGGGAAATCGAGCGGCTTATCAGACGGCGCATAGCGGAATTTGAGGAAGCGCACGGGAAAATTGAGACGGACGGGCGCGGGCAAATTACTCCTTGACGCCCTCCGCGTTCGCCAACATCTTTAAAAACTCGTCCTCGCCGAGAACCTCCACGCCGAGTTCGTTTGCCTTTTGCAGTTTCTTCCCGGCGTCCTCCCCCGCCACCACGTAAGCCGTTTTCCTGCTTACCGAACTTGACGCCTTGCCGCCCAACGCCCGTATCCGGTTTTCTGCGGTCTTGCGGTCGAAGCGCGAAAGCGTCCCGGTCAGGACGAACGTTTTCCCGGAGAACGCGCCGCCCGTCGGTTGCAACGCGCTGTCCGTGCGCACCCCGGCGGATTTTAAGCGCGCTATCAGGTCTTGCGACTGCGGCTGTTTGAGGAACTCCGCAACGGCGCGGGCGGTAATTGCGCCCACGTCGGGCACGGCGGTCAGTTCCCCCTCCGACGCCGAAAGCAAAGCGTCCATCGTGCGGAAGCGAACCGCCAAGGCTTGCGCGGCTTTCTCCCCGACTTGGCGGATGCCCAACGCGCAGAGCAGTTTTGACAAGTCTTGTCCCTTTGATTTTTCAATCGCCTTTAACAAGTTGTCGGCGGACTTCTCGCCCATGCGGTCAAGCGCGGCGACATCCTCCCGGCGCAACTGGTACAAGTCCGCCGCGTTGCGCACAAGCCCGCTTTCGACAAGCTGTTTCACGACGGCGGGGCCGAGCCCGTCAATGTCCATGGCGTCGCGGCTTGCGAAATGGGTCAGGCGGCGAAGGAGTTGCGCGGGGCATTCCGCGCCCGTGCAGCGCGACGCCGCGCCGTCCTCGTCCTGCCGCACGGGCGCCCCGCATACCGGGCACGTTTCCGGCAGACGGTACGGCGCCGTATGTTCCGGACGCTTGGAGAAATCGACTTCCAGCACTTCCGGAATAATCTCCCCGGCCTTCTGCACCGTCACGGTGTCGCCGATACGAATATCTTTTTCCGCGATGAAGTTCTGATTGTGGAGCGTAGCGGCGGAGACGGTCGTGCCCGCGAGGCGCACGGGCTCCAATACCGCTTTCGGCGTCAGGACGCCCGTCCGCCCGACTTGTACGGTAATGTCCAGAATTTTGGTCTGCTTTTTCTCCGGGGGGTACTTGAACGCGACCGCCCAGCGCGGGAATTTTGCCGTAGAGCCCAGCAAGCCCCGTTTCGACAGCACGTTTAATTTTATCACGCCGCCGTCGATGTCGAACGGGTACGCCTCCCGCTCGTCGTTAATGCGCGCAATCTCCGCTTGCAGGGCGTCCGTGCCGGAAAGCGTCTTATGCGGAATCACGGGGAAGCCTTGCGATTCCAGATAATCCAGCGCGGCGGCGTGGGTCTCGAACGCTTTGCCGTCGGCGAGTTCAAGGTTGAAGATGACAATATCCAATTTTCGTTCCGCCGCGATTTTCGGATTGAGTTGGCGCAAGGCTCCGGCGGCGGCGTTGCGGGGGTTCGCCAACGGCTTTTCCCCCGCGATTTCCCGCAGTTCGTTGAGCCCCTCCCAGACCGCCCGCGACATATAGACTTCTCCGCGCACGATTAAGCGCGGCAGTTTGTCGGGCAACGTTCGCGGAATGGAACGTATCGTTTTCAGGTTGGCGGTCACGTCCTCGCCTATGCGCCCGTCGCCCCGCGTCCCGCCCCGCGTGAATACGCCGCCGCGGTATTCCAGCGCCACCGACAAGCCGTCTACTTTCGGCTCTACGGAGTATTCGGGGGTTTCCCCTAACATTTCTTCCAGCTTTGCGCAAAAATCCGCCAGCTCCTCGGCGTCGAACACGTCCTGAAGGCTCTCCAACGGCGTTTCGTGCTCGTACTTCTCAAAGCCTTTCAGGATTTTGTCGCCTATCCGTTGCGTGGGGGAATCGGGCGCGATTTCCTCCGGGTGTCCGGCCTCCAAATCCTCCAGCCGCCTGTAAAGTCGGTCGTACTCGTAATCGCTCATGACGGGCGCGTCGAGTTCGTAGTACAGGCGGCTGTTCTCGTTGAGCTTTTCGCGCAACTCCCGGATTTCCTCCTTGTAGTCCATGCCTCCTCCTTTGCTATCCGTTCAACACATAATCTTTCTGGTCGTCGTAACCGTCGGCGGGATTGGTGGAAAAATAGGTGTAGCTCTCCGGCACGGCGCCGACAATCACGGTTTCCGCCACTGTCACGGCGTTGGAAACTTTCGTGGCGGTCGTGAACCCCGGCAACAGGATTGCGACGCTTACGTCAATATACAGCACGATTTCGTGGCGCGTCTGGTTGATTCCCGCCGAGGTGAACGTGTTGCCGAACCGCGCCGACGACGACCCGGCGGACTCCATGCGCACGGAAATGCGCGGGCCGCGTCCGGCGAGCAGCGGCGAGCCGGAGAGCGTCCCGACGGGTATCGACAAGTCCCGCGCCGGCACTTCCTCTATCCGCGTCAGGATAATGTCCAGTATTTCCGCCTGCAACCGATTGCAAACCGCCATATTGCTGTGCACGGCGGCAATGCGCCCGTCGTTGTCCTTCTCAAACGAAATGAGCTGGCCGTAGCTGATTGCGCCGTTTTCCACAGCCTCGTTGACGGCGCGAGCCACAATGCGGTTGACCGTATTGGACGCCCGCGCCACCGCCAGACGGCTTAGGACGGGTTGCAACTGCGAAACGGCGCAAGCCCATGCGGCGACGGCGGCGGCCAGCGCGGCGCAAAGCGCGAAGCGTAGCGGAATCCGCGCCCCGCCGTATCGGAATCGAAAACGCAATCTCCCCAAACGAACCGCCTCCCGCGCTATCCTATGCGGGGACAGTTTGGACTTATCCGGGTTTCAGGGCAGGGCGTTTACTAATTCCTTGAATACGTTGCCGCGTTCCGCAAAATTAGCGAATCTATCAAACGAAGTTGACGCGGGCGACAAAATCACCACGTCGCCGGGTTTGGCGATACTGTCCGCCAGACTGACCGCCGACGGGTAGTCGCCGACTTCCTCAACGGGCAATCCGCGATAGTTTTCCGCCGCCTCTACGGATTCCCGGATAACGCCCGCCGTCGCGCCGCATAAAATCAGATACTTTACATGGTCGTTGACAACGGGGCCGAGGCCTTTATAGGAGATTCCCTTGTCCTTGCCGCCCGCGATGAGAATCACTTTTTCCGGGAACGAGTTCAACCCGGCGATAGTGCGGCTGGGGCTGGAAGCAATGCTGTCGTTGTACCACCGGACGCCGTTCCGGGTGCGCACAAGCTCAATGCGGTGCTCGACGCCCGCAAACTCGCGGGCAAACTTGCGGATAATTTCATCAGGAACAAGCCCGTCAACCGCCGCGATAGCCGCCATATAGTTTTCGATGTTGTGGACGCCGGGGAGCCGGATGTCCGCCGTTGTCATGACGACGCGCTCTTTCCCGTCGCGGCGGGAAACGATGTCCTGTCCGCGCAGGCACACGCCGTCCGCGAGTTCGCGTCGGCGCGAGAACAGCCGGACGCGTCCGGGGGCGCGGGCGGACTGCTCCAAAGTCACGGCGTTGTCGGCGTTGAACACTGCCAAGTTTTCCGCGTTCTGATGGGCGAAAATGTTCTCTTTCGCCGCGATATACTCCGCGTAATCCTTGTGCACGTCCAGATGGTTCGGGGAAATGTTCGTCACAACCGCGATTTCCGGGCTTTTGCGCATGGTCATGAGCTGGAAAGAGCTTAATTCCAATACGGCCACGTCGCCGGGACGGATGTCGGGCGTATCGGCGAGCAGGGGGCGCCCGATGTTGCCGCCCAAGTGCACGCGTTTCCCGGCGGCTTCCAGCAGTTTTGCGATAATGGTTGTGGTGGTGGTTTTGCCGTCGCTGCCCGTCACGGCGATTTTCGGGCACGGGCACAGGTCAAAAAACGCCTCCATTTCGGAAGTCAGACGCGCCCCGTTCGCAATCGCCGACAAAAACTCCGGCAAATCTGGGCGGACGCCGGGCGAACGGAAAATTACGTCCTGATTGCCCAGCCCTTTGAGGTAGTCGGCGCCGAGTTGCAAGCGACAGCCGCGCCGCCGCAGTTCTTCGCCGTATGCGCCCAAATCGGGTTTCTTGTCGCAGGCGGTTACGTCGGCGCCGTGCGACAGCAACAAGTCAATCAGCGGGCGGTTCGAGACGCCCGCGCCAATCGCCGCCACGCGCTTTCCGCGCAGTGCCGACAGGTATTCTTCCAAGTCCATGTTTTTACGCTCCTTCCGCGTTCGCGGCTCCCCGTGCGGGGAAGCCGCCGCATATCCTACCACATCCGCCGCCGAAACGCAAGCCGCAAACGCGTAAACAGGACGGGATTCCGGTTTCGGAACTCCCCCCTGTTTTTGGTTCAGCCGCGCAAATCTTTCTGTTGCAACTTGTAGTAGCTCCACTGCCGCCATTTGAGGAGGTTGTCGGCGATAACCGTGCCTTTCAGAGTGTCGTAACCGACGGTTTCGCCGTCGGCGAGCGCGACAAACGGCTCCTGCGCGACGGGCGCCTGTCGGCGCAACTCGTTCAGGAACGCCGCCCACGCGTCGCGCCGCCCGCGCCCGGTCAGTTCCAACAGCAACGCGCCCAGAAACGCCGCCGAAATCCGCCCGTTTTCGGGCGGTTCCGCCGCGCCGACGGCGCGTTCCCATTCGAGCAGTTCCGCCGCCGCGCTGTTTGCCCAGATTACGCAGGGCGTCTCATACTTGCGCAGGTCGTCGGCGAAGCCCAGCGCCTCGTAAGTGTTCTGGTTGTCCGCCAAGTAGGGCAGATGGTCGCCGTAGTACACGAGCAGTACGGGCTCCGTCCTTGCGGCGAAGTAGCCCCGCAGGCGCCCAAGCATTTTGTCGGCGTCGCGGACGCCCTCCGTATAGACTTCCAGCGTCTCGCGCACGTCGTCGGACACGTCGATATTAAGCGGGACGGGCGGGTACTCGTAGCCGTCGCCGTATTTGGAGTAAGGGTAGCCCATATGGTTTTGAATCGTGGTGGAGGCGTGGAAAATAAGCTCCCCGCGCCCCATGGCGTCGGCGAACGCGGTTTCAATCAGCCCGGCAAGGTAGTCGTCCGTGACCCAGCGCCCCTTGTATTCCGGGGACGGCATTTCCTCTATGAAGAGCGTCTCCGACGCGCCGAACCAGCGGTAGACGTTTTCGCGGTTGTAGAACCACGCGTCGCCGGGATGGTAGAACATCGTGCGATAGCCGTCGGCGGCGAAGGCGCGGAACACGGTGTCAAGGTTGCGGTTGACCGTGCGCATGGCGGAGGTTGTGCCGGGGCTCAGGGCGTTGGTGCGCATTCCGGTGAACACGTCAAACTCGGTGTTGGCGGTGCCGCCCGCGAATCCCGGCACGACCAAGCGTAAGGAAAGCGCGTTAGGGTCGGCTTGCGTCGCGTGGAGATTTTTCAAGGGGTCGTTGTCGGGCGTGAAATCGAAAGCGGGGGCGTCGGTGATGTCGGAAAACGCCTCGTTCATCACTAACACGACGTTGACGGCTTTCGGCGCGTTGCTGGAGGCGTCGGGCGCCGCCTCGTCCCACGCCTGCGCCTTGGCGCGGTCGTATCCTGCGGGGCGGTCTACCAGATACTTTGTGAACTGGTGGCAGAAGTTGTAAGGGAAGCCGTTTTCGTTGAACACGACGGAAAGGCGGTAGGGGCTGGACGTTTTCAGGCTGTCGTAGAGCTCGTCGGAGGCGTACACGGTGACGATAAGCCCATAGAGGAGGGCGAAGCACGCGGACGCGCCGCCAAATCGGGCAAGCAGGCGCCGCGAACCGCGCTTGCGTCCGGGGCGGGGGCGCGTCAGGAAGCCCAGCGCAAGCAGGGCAAGCGTCAAGGCGATAACGGCGAACGTCTCCAAGGCGGGGAACTCCAAGTGGTACGCGCCCACGGCGCCGCCGACTTCCTTCATCAGCCCCAAGTCGCGGGGGAACACGGGCTCGTCGCGGATTTCGATTTTAATCCGGTTGGCGATAGACAGCAGACCCCATGCGGCGCTTGCCGCCGCCGCGCCGAAAAAGACGTTGCGGAACAGGAACGCAAGCCCGCACAGGAACAGTCCGACAGGCAGGGCGTTGAGGAGATAGAGAATCGGCTTTTGCCGGAAACTCTCCAAGACCTCCGAAAAGTCGTTTGGCTGGCACCACAGCGCCAGCGCGGCGAGCAGTACGGTCAAAAGCGGAACCAGCGCCGCCGAAAGCGCCGGGGGAACGCGGAAATCAGGTTTCAAAGCCGCCACTCCTTGTTTTCAAAATTCGCGGGGCGCAAAGCCCGCAAGCATGATTATAGGGATTTTTGTCGAAAAGGCAAGGGCAGTTTTGCCCATGCGCGCCCGTCGGGGAAAAGCCTTGCCAAGCCGCGCCAAAAAATTCCTGTAAAAAGTTGGCGCTATCCGGCGCGAAACCCCTTGCAATTCCGAATGGGATTTGATACAATGGAAAAGATGGACGCCGAAAAGCGCGTTTGCGCGTTCGGCCTCCGCCTATCCCAAAATGCCGCAATCGCGGAATATCCGAAGCGCGGGGATTTCAAACAGAGGGGCAGTCCCTGCGCGTCGGGCGCGTTCCGCGCCGGCATAGCAAAAAGGAGAAATGAGGAATGAAGAAAACGCTTTCCTTGGTTCTTGCGCTGGTCATGACGGTGTCCCTGTTCGCCGTCGCCCCCTCCGGCGCAAGCGCCGCTTTTTCGGACGCCAACAGCATTACCTACAAGGAAGCCGTTGACGTGATTTACGCCCTCGGCATTATGGGCGGCTACAGCGACGGCAGTTTCCGCCCGCAGGGTCTGCTCACCCGCGGCGCGGCGGCGAAAATCATCTGTTGCATGATGCTCACGCCCGACAGGGCAAACCAGATAAAGAACGACTCCGCCACGACGTTTAAGGACGTGCCCGCCGGTCATACGTTCGCCGGGTTCATCTCGTGGTGCGTCCAGCAGGGGATTGTCTCCGGCTACTCGGACGGCTCGTTCCATCCCGCCGACCCCCTGTCCTGTCAGGCGTTCCTGAAAATGCTCCTCTGCGCCCTTGGCTACGACCAGACGATTGAGCATTACACCGGAAGCGGCTGGTCTAACAACGTCATCCTCCGCGCCTTGGAAGTCGGCTTGAACGAAGGCCTCAACGCCACGCTCAACGGAAGCGCCCAAGTCAACCGTCAGGACGCCTGCCTGTTCGCGTTCAACGCCATGAAGGCGAACCTCGTGGAGTACACCGGCTCGCGGAACGCCCGTTCCGACAGAACCACCACCGCCGCCAGAGGCACGAACATCGTCGCCGAGGGTTCTTCCCCCTATACGCTCCAGTTCGCCGAACAGTATTTCAGCGACTTGAAGCAGGTTGTCAACTCAAAGGACGCTTTCGGCTGCCCCGCCACCAAGTGGACGCTGAAAAACTCCGACGTGGGAACGTATCTCGCCGCCGTGGATAAGGTCTATTACAATACGGACGTTACCGCCGGAACCGTCTACAACGACCTCGGACTGACGCTGGACGCCCCGCTGACCTTCTACGTCAACGGCGCGGACGCCACCGTGAAGGACGCGAAAATTAAGAAGAACGACGCAACCAAGTTGAGCTCCCTTACCACGCAGGCCAACGCCGTCGGAAACGGCGTGGAAATCCGCGCTTTCCGCACGAACAACGGCGGCTCCCCGGCGGTGGTTCTCAGCGCCGTGATTTACTATCCCGGCACGATTGGCTCCGTGCAGAGCGCCTCCGGCTCCAGAAACCGCTACGTCACCATTAACGGCATTACCGGGGACACCCGCGCCCCCGCCGCCCTGTCCGCGAGCAACAACCAGTACGAGACCGAGGACTTCGAGAACGGACAAGTTGTCGCCTACACCTTCTCTGCGGCGGAAGGCAAGATTGAGGAAGTCATTCCGCTGGATTCCGAGCGCGGTTCGCTTGACCGTATCAACAGCGCCAGCAGCGAAAACAGCCTGACCGTGAACGGGCAAGAGTACGAAATCGCCCTGAACGCCGTCTACGGCGACGCCAACGGCCAGAAGAGCGGCTTGACCGTGGGCAACACCTACACCGTCTACCTGTTCTTCCTGAACGACAAAGAAATGGTCATGTGGGTGGAGAACGTGAAGGCCTCCTCCGACAGCTACGCTTGGGTCAAGGATTTGAGCAACGGCAGACAGAACTTTGACTACGCGCAAGCCAACCTTGTGTTCTCCAACGGCGAGGAGCGGGTTGTGCGCCTGAGCGAATACGTCATTGCCGACACTTCCACGCTTGCGCAGAAGATTGTGACCTACACCGTGGACGGCAACAACCGCTATACCCTTAAGCCGGTTCAGACGACCGCCGCCGGAGCCGTGACCCTGCGCGACCGCTCCGGGTTGCCCGCGGGCGTCGCCGCCAACAACGGCACCATCTTTGTCGTCGAGGACAGCGCGTCCAAGTCCTACAAGATTTACGAGGGTATGCGCAATATGCCCAACGTCAAGGGCGACGGCGCGTATATCTACTCCGACGCCTCCGACGGCGCCGCCGTCATCGTGTTTGTGACCAACGCCACCATTACCACGAGCAGTTCCGACCTCATCTTTATCGCGGCGAACTCCGCCTCCAACCAGATTGTTGAAAAGTCTTCCACCTACCGCACCTTCAGGGCGGTTGTGAACGGGACGATTACCACAATCAAGGTTCTTGTGGACACGACGCTGGGCAGCAAGGAAGAGAACGCCGCCGACGGCGCGAAGTTGGTTGTCTCCAAGGATAACGCC
Source organism: Oscillibacter sp. (assembly GCA_017527365.1). GTDB lineage: Bacteria > Bacillota > Clostridia > Oscillospirales > Oscillospiraceae > Oscillibacter. Next base: position 3,077 of record JAFXQD010000103.1, on the reverse strand, counting down.
AAGCCCGCCGCCGGAAGCAGTATCATCCTCAACAACACCGAGTACGACGCCAACGGCTATATTATCGACGGCTCTTACAGTAGCAATACCGTTACCGTAGGTCGCGCCCAAGGCCTGAAAGCCCCCTCCAACGGAGCCATCAACATCGGCGGAACCCTCATGGATTTGAGCGCCAACGTGAATGTCTACTCCGTCAGCTCCGCCGGGGTCATCAGCAGTATCAGCCTGAACAACGTCAAGGCCGACAGCGACGACTGGGTATACTACACGCAGGACAACCGCGACATTACCAACCTGTTCATTCTCCGCGTGGACGCAGGTTGATTGCCCGGAAAACCGCTTCTTAACGGCGCGGACGCGCCGCGCTCCCCCGTTTTGCGGGGGAGCGTTATTTCTTGTCCGGCCATGAATTACGGTGCTTCTCTTTGCCGGATTGGTCAGGGAAGGCGCTCGACATATCAGGCAAGACCCGCGCACGGCTTTCGGGGCTGTCTGACGGAGCCGCCTCTTTTTCCGATTCTGACTGCGAGCGTCCGTCGTTTTTTACAGCTTCCGCCAGTTTGCGGATTCTCTCCCAAAGAATCTCAAAGCCCTTGACATCATCCGTTGTCAGTTCGTTCAGTTTCTTCTCATTATTGAGCTTCGCTTTGACAATGTTCTTCAAGTCCAAGTTTGAACTCGAAAACATATTGATGGTTTTCGGGTCGGAGAGGCCGACGGAAAGTTGATTGACTTGGAGCCGGATTTCATCTTCAACTATTTTGCAGATTACGGAATAGGAAAAGTAGTCCTCAATCTGGAATCCCTTTTCCGCCTTTACGCCGTCTTTCAGCGGGATAAAATGTACGGTTACGTTGGGATAATTCGAGGCGGCGGTGTCCGGGTCTTTAAATCCTGATAAGGCGGAAATCGCCAAACAAACAGGAGAGGACTTTTCTGTCTTCCTCTTTTCCTTGTTGCGTTTGCTCTCTTTCTGGGATGACATGCGTTGTCCGGCTTCTTCGATTGAGATTCCTTTATGGCTCCGTTCAAGCCCCTTTTGCGCTTGTTTAATTTGCTCGGACGTTGGCTCCGTGCCGCCGATGTTCTCTGCGTTCCCGGCGTCTTTAAAAAGAAACCTTATCATGCTCTGCGCGCCCTGTTTCCCCGCCTCGTCATGGTCAAAGAACGCGAAGATTGTTCTGTCCGGAAACATGTTCAACAGAGAGCTCAAGAAATCCGTCGCGCTTCCGGAACTGCCCGCAGGCAGAAAATCCGCATCCTGCCGACGGCCAAGCAATTCCATCGCCTTGCGGATATACTTGACATCGCTTGGCCCCTCAAAGAGCGCCAAAGGCCGTTGCAGGAATCCCATAGCGTCCCAGAAGTGCGAAAACTCCTCGGCGTTCATCTCCTTCAACAGGCTTGCGCTGTCCGACGCGTCCATGATTCCTTTGTCTCCGCGCATCCACAGGACTTGCGCGTTCTTTTCGGACAAGGCTTTATGCACCAGTCCGGGAGAGTGAGTTGTCATGACAATCTGAATCTTCTTCTCGGAATAGTCCAGAAGCATTTTAAGCAATTCCTCTTTCCGTCCCTCGTAAACATGCGCGTCCGGTTCGTCAAGAAGCAGGAGCGTATTCGTATCGAAACAGGTTTCCAATATGGCTTTTATCAGAATCATCTTTTTTTCGCCCTCGCTCAGGAGGGAGAGTTCGACGTGCTCTCCGTTTTGGACGGGAATCTGGATGGAAATGTCAGAAAGAACTCTTTTTTCGCCGACGCTTGCTTTGGAGAGGAGGTCGAACAGCAGTTTGCCCTCTACAAAGCGCCCGTCGCCCTCGTTCGACGAAAACATTTCAGCGCCGTCCGAACGGGACGTGATTTTTCCGCAGAGCCGATTGCACAGCATTTCGGGGGTATCCTCAAATTTAGTCTTCCCCAAAAAAATCCGATTCAGAAACGTCAAAAAATCGTCTTTCGACTTTATCGCATTGTTCAGCCGTTTCTCGTCCGTTTGAATTGTAATTTTCACCTTGCTAATGTCTACGCTTCTTCCCAGCGCTTTGGAAAGAAACGGTTTGTCAGACGGTTCTTTCTGAGCGGACGGATTTTGCAATGCGGACGAGATTTCCCGCGTCTTCCACATCCGCAGGAGCAGCGTCAACAGGGCGGCTGACCAATAATTCCGGTTCAGGTATCGGAATTGCGGGGATAAAGACGACTCGGAGAATATCCGTTGCAGTCTCGTTTCCTCCCCGCTGTAAACCGCGATAATGTCGGGGAGTTTCCCGGCGACGGCGTTGCCGCCGCTTTTCAGTTCAAACTTCTGGTTGCGCTCAAACTCGTACCGCAAAGTATATTTGCAGTCGGGGAGAAAGTTTTCGGCGGTGCGCGCGCGGCGGCTTTCGGCGGAGACGGACGCCGACGCACCCACGATAACGCCGTTTCCGACGGACACAGAGACGCTTCCATAGGAGTCCGCTCATAGAAAAGCGGGATTCCCTTGGATGGAAATCTCTCCGTGACGAACCTTTAGCAATGATTGGCGCGTTTTTTGAATATCATTCAAGATTTTTGAGAAAGCGTGATTTTGTCCAGAATCCGCATATTATCGGGAATCACCGCGCCTTTCGATAGAAGCAGTGTTCTCACCGCCTCCAAAATAGCATTGAGCGCTGTTTCCGTCCTGGAAACGCTCTCTGTGACCGAATCAAGGCTCATCAGAATATTTCCATTCAGACAAGAGAAAATTTCTTCCCTGACCCGCGTCACATATGTTTTCGCGTTTTTGTGGTAATACGAAAATTCCGTATCGAGAGACGCAAATCCAGATGATATGTCCAGTCCCGATAACACGGCGGGAAACCGTTCATGAATTAGCCTCATATGAAAAGCAATCCGCTGGCGGACTTCCATGGACTGATTCAAACCGATTTCCATACGCTTTAAGCGCTCTCCGAACTCGCTTAACTGTTCTTCGTGACCAGAGCCTTTGTCGGTAATCGCGGAAAGAACGTCCCCCAGCAAAAGCAAAGATGACTGAACGGTACCCTGTATTTCCTCTAACCGCTCATTTTGCTTTTGCTTGTCCTGCT
>JAFXQD010000102.1 GCA_017527365.1 Oscillibacter sp. | reverse complement strand
CCGCTCTATGTCACGCGCAAACATCGGAGAACTCGCGCCCGCGCTCCGCTCCGCGTACAGCGCAGGGGTCGGGGGCAATATCGAACGGTTTGCGCTCGTTCCCCGCTCTATGTCACGCGCAAACATCGGAGAACTTGCGCCCGCGCTCCGCTCCGCGTACTGCGCAAGCGTCGCGGGCAACGTCGGACGGTTTGCGCTTGCACTCCGCTCTATGTCACGCGCAAGCGTCGGAGAACTCGCGCCGCGCTCCGCGTACTGCGCAAGCGTCGCGGGCAACGTCGGACGGTTTGCGCTTGCACTCCGCTCTATGTCACGCGCAAACGTCGGAGAACTTGCGCCCGCGCTCCGCTCCGCGTACCGCGCAAGTATCGCGGGCAATATCGGACGGTTTGCGCTCGCGCCCGACGCCCCGTCGCGCACAGACGGCGCGGTTCCTTTCAGCCGCGTGGGGCGCAATGACATGGGCCCGATTTCCCAACGTCGCCGAGGGGTTTGCAAAATAATCCGTTGCGTGTTCTCCGTCGAGACTTTTAATTCCCGCTCCTTAATAAGTATGCGCTCTATAATGCGCTCGATAGGCTGTACGGGCTTCTTTTCCGACGCCGACGGCTTGCCGTCTTTCTTCTCCCCCGGCGCCTTCTCCGGCGCGGACGGCTTGTCGTCCTTTTTTTTCTCCCGGCGCTTGGCGTCCTCCTCGTTTTGACGGCGAATCGCGTCCAGCACGACTTTCAGGTCAAAATTCAGGGAGATTTGCGGCGGCGCGGACGGCGCCTCCTCCGCCTCCTCTTCGGGAAGATAGAACAAGGAAAGCGGACGATACGCGCCCATCATGTCCGTAGAAGTCTGCGTGCGGGCGGAGAGCTCCTTTAGGAAAAGCTCCGAGAGCAAGCCAAAACAGGACAGCCCGTTTGGGTTCTGCCCTACCGTCGCCATATCCGGTTTTGTGATAGAAATTGATTTCATCAGAGGCAACCGTTATAAAGAAGCTCAATCCGGTGCACGGCAACCGCCGGTTGGTTGCTGTTGAGCTCCGGACCGATATATTTTTGCAGGTACGCGTCCTGAATCATCCAGCTTCTTTGAGGCTCGCCGAACGTGTCTTTCAGCGTGACGGTGCCGTCGAGCGGAATGAGGATTCCGCTGACGCAGGCCTTCATGATGATTGCGATTTTCGACCCGTCCGTCAGCACGCCCTGTTCGAGAACCAGCACTTGCGGCTTCGGCGACTTCAAAAAGAAGTTGGTATAATTCGCGCCGCCCTCTTGGTACGACTCGTACTCCATTTCCATGTTCAGTCCCGACACGGACGTGAAGCGCCCGCTCAAGCCTTCCCCAAGTTGATTGGCAATGTCTCCCGCCCTCGCGTTGAGGCTGACATCAAAATAAGAGCCCGACACATATTCGCTCATGCGCTCACCTTCCCTCGGCTGTCCGCCTTTTTTCAGGATTGCAATACGGTTCGCTTCACGCCGGCGATGGCGAACGTCAAACTTTCGGAGAGCACTTCGCTGCGGGCGCTGTCCATGGGGGTCAGTTCGTAGCCGATAGGCAGGGCGTCTTTCAGCGACCACGACACGCCGCGTTTCCCCTCGTCGTTCAACGCGATAACGTTGATTGTCCTGTAAAGGTTTTCGCTTTTTATGCCCCGGTCTATCCCGGCGACGGAGTTGAAAAGCCACTCAATGAAATCGTTGTCCCCGATGACGCCTTTGGTAAGGGTGACGGGGGAGAACGAGGTCAAGACGGGAATCGTCTCCTTGACGCCCCTTGGGTCGCTTCCGGGACGGGTTTCCACGGTCTCGACGTTGACTTTTATGCCCGAAAACTGCGAAAACGCGGCGACGACAGCCCCGCCCTTCGTTCCGCCCTTTTCCGCTTCCACCAGAAAGCGGAATGTTTTCAGAGGATCTTTATGCACGGTGGACACGGCGTTCGCCTCCTTTACGAATAAATAGCGCGAACGCCCCGCACGGGACGGCCTCCGCGCTAACGGAACTCAATCTTGTTCTGCTTGGACGGGCCGCTGATTTTCTCGTTGACGGCGGACACCTCCCGGCACCACCTCCGCCGCTCCAAATGCGGCAGGTTCATGACCTCGCGCCGCGACCAGTGGAGATAGTAGGACAGGAACGTCATTTCCTGCCAAAGCGGCTCCTCCGGGTAGAGCGTCAGCCCTGGCTCAATAAAAAATCCAACGGCACTTCCACTTCTTGGTTGCAGTGCGGGCAGATTACCTTGTATGTCGGCATGTCGGACATGTTGATTCTCTGGTAGAGGTCTTGCAGATAAGCCAAGTCCATGGTGAAAAGCCCCTCAATCACGCGGGTGTTAATTACGTTGAGGGTTCCCAGACGCGTAACCACGCGGGAAAGAAGGATAATCGTAAGGTACCCGGAGTTCTGTTGCACGCGCTGGTCGCGCAAGGGGAGAATCTCGTCGGCGGCGGTGGCAAGGCGCATCGTCCCTTTCTTGTGCACCGTGCCGTTCTGGTCGACGTAGCCCTTGGGGAGTTCAAATTCAAATTCGGTTTCCATAGTCGCATTCTCCTGCGGGGGGCGCGGAAACGCCGTCCGCGCCCCGTATGCGCGGCGTATGCCCCGTCCGCCTTTCCGGACGGAGCATACTCGCCGCGAATCATTCGGTTGAGGGGCTTCAAGCCGCCCTTAGCATTAGATGGGGGACGGCTCGTGAGAAAGCCCGCCCGGCGTGTGCTGCAAGCCCTCGTGGCAAATCTCCAGAGAGTGAATCGCCACTTCCGAGCCAAGGCCGTTGAGGTCGGGCACGGTGTAGCCCGTGACCCACGCGTTGATGAGCTCCCAAGACGGGCCGGGGTTGCCGGCGTCGTCGAAGAGCGTGATGGTGATGTTGTGGCGCACCATGCTCGTCGGGGGGGCGTCGTTGGTGGGCGCGGAGGAGTACACCCAGTCGAGGAAGTCGGTGTCGTCGGCCACGCCCCAGCGGAGCGTGACGTTTCCGAACTTGGTCAGGCCGGTGAGCTTGCGCGGCGTGTTGCGCATGTCGTCGCCTTCCCTGTATTCCACCACGTCCACGGTGGAGTTGATTCCGGAAACTTCCGAGAATCCGGCGCGGCTGATGCCGTCGATTTCGACCTGATACCGGAATACTCTATACGGATAGCCAATAGCCATGTCGTTTCAGTCCTTTCCTGTCAAAATACGGAGGCTCCGTTATTCGGCGGTCTTCTGCGTAATGCGGAAGATGACAAATTCGGCGGGCTTCACGGGGGCAATGCCGATTTGGCAAATCAGCCGGCCGTTGTCAATGTCGTCCTGCGTCATGGTGGTGGGGCCGCATTCCACAAAGTACGCCTGGTCGGGGCTGGAGCCGACAAGCGCGCCGTCGCGCCAGCAGGTGGCGAGGAACGTCGAGATGGTGCGGATGACGCGCCCCCACAGCACTTCGCTGTTGGGCTCAAAGACGACCCAGTTGGTGTTCGCCCGGATGGATTCCTCCACATAGATGAACAGGCGGCGCACGTTCAAATACTTCCAGAGGCCGTTGGAGCTAATCGTTCTGGCGCCCCAGACGCGGATTCCCCTGCCGGGGAACGCCCGGATGAGGTTCACGCCGATGGGGTTGAGCAAATCCTGCTCGGCGTTGTTGTAACTGCACGACAGCCCCGTGCAGCCCTGCACGATTTCGTTGGCGGGGGCCTTGTGCACGCCGCGCTGGTTGTCGCTTCTGGCGTATATGCCGGCCATCGCGCCGGAGGGCGGGAAGAAGTCGGAGCGCTTCGCGCCCGCGTCGTACATTTGCAGCCACGGATGATACATCGCGGCGTAGGTAGAATCGTACATGTCGCGGAAGTTGACCACATCGGTAGGCTTCTTGAGGTCCATGGGCACGTCCAGAATGGCGAACATGCTCATGCGGTTCTCGCAGAAGGCGATAAGACCCGCCTGCACTTCCGGCATGGTCACGCCGGGGATGGCCATAATGGAGACCATGCTGTTCTCGCGGAAGGCCTGCAATCCGGTGCGGCGTCCGGGGCCGTTGTCCTTGCCCAGATAAACGTCGGGCGTGATGCCGCCGACAGAGCCGTTGGAGCCGCCGGCAAGAATGAGCACCAAGGAATCGCCCGTGCCGCCGCACTTCTCATAGGGAGTGTTTCCGGCGGCCTTCGGCGCGGCGGGAGCCGGAGCCGGGGCTTCTTTCTTGTCGTCCTTGCCGTTGGGCTTGGCGGGAGCGGGGGCGGGAGCGGGGGCTCCGGCGGGAATCGCCAGAACTTCCACGCGGATGAGGTCGCTCTTGGCCGTGCGGACGGGGGCGTAGTTCAGGGCGTCCGGACGCAGGGAGAGGTTTTCAAAGACCTCCACCGTTTCGTCGAGGCGGGCTGTGATGGTGATTTCGCAAGTACGGATGTACTTGGCCGTGCCGACGGTGGTGTCGGCGACATTCAGCGTGCAGGGCGCGTCGAGCGTCACGGTGGTGTCCAGCACGCTCTTGACCGTGGCGTAGGCGCTCTTAGAGCCGTCGAACATCTCCACGGTGTCGCCCACGTTGAAGCCGTCGGTGTTCTTCAAGGTGAGGTCGGCGCCGTTGACGGCGTAGACCTGCGTCTTGGCTTTGTAGGACGGAATGATGGTTACGCGCATGTTGTCCGCCCACGCGCCCGGACTGGCGGCGGAGATTTGCAGAACGCCCGCCTGAGCGGTTCCGGTTTTGGCGTTTTCGGGAGCCACGCGCATGACGTAAGCAGTGGAGCCGCCGTTGATGAAGAACTGTTCCACCGCGTAGGGCAGGAACCGGGCGGTTCCGTAGTCCGCCGCGCTGAGGTAGCCGCCGTAAATGCGGCGGTATTCGGCGAAACTGGTGATGCGCTGGGGCTGGCCGATGACGGGACCGCGGTCGGCGATGCCGATAAAGCCCGCCGTGCTGGTGCCTACGCCTTGCATGGGAACCGCGCCGGAGTCATACTCCTCCACATACACGCCAGGGGACAGATATTCCGCCATGTCTTTGCTTCACGCCCTCAAGTGACAGGCAGTGAAGCGTCCCTCCTTTCGTATTCCGGTTTTATACAGATTCGCCGTCCCCGCCGTAAGGCGGCGCGGCGGTTATCTGAAAAGGGAAAGAATCCGCATCCGCGGGGTTTCGGAAACGCGCCATGGGGTCGCCCCGCGACATCGCGTTCCAGAAGCGGGCAAGAATCGCGGCGTTGTACTCAATCGCCGCCTTGAGGCGTTGCCGCGCCCCGTAAGCGTCGTCGAGTTCGGCGCGGGTGCGGAACACGGGGCGCCCGTCGTCGGGCAGGAACATCGCGCCCCGCACCGCCTTGCGGTTGACTTCGTCGCAACGGCGCAAGCCCTCCGCCCGATTCTCCACGCGGAACGGGTAGCGCCCGTAGCACAAAACCGCCTCGTCCACAGGCAGACAGCGCATTTCCCACAAACGGCCTTCGCGCTCCAATCGGAAGCCTATCCAGCCCGTTTGGGTTGTCCACACCGCGCCGCTTTCGTCCAACAGCGCCGTCAAAACGGCGCGGGTCTGCGGTTCCCGCATTTGTCCTCACCTCGCCGCTTGCGCTCAATCCGGCGCGGAGATTTGCGCCGGGGGCGCCGCGCCGCCGTCCAAACCCGGCTCGCCCTCGCCCCACGCGTCCCATGCGGGCAGAGCCGTCGCAAGGGGGGCTTCCGGGGCGCCGTCCGGCACGGACAGGGGCGGGGTTCGCAAGCCGCCCATGGGCAGGGGGCGCTCCAAGAGTTCCGGCCCGTTGCGCCCGGAGAGCAATTCTTCCAAGGCGCGGTTGCCCACCGCATGGGAAAGCGCGGCGGCCTGTTCGGGGGAAAGGCGGGCACCGAGGCGCAAGGCCCGCAACGCGGCGGCGGGGGAAAGCGTTTCCGTCCGGCGCAAGGCGTCCGGTGCGCGGAAGTCGGTTTTCTGTTCGCGCCCCTTCTGGGACTGCGGCGCGTTTTTCGCGGCGGTTGCCCTGTTTCCTGCCATTTCGCTTCCCCGTGCCTTTGTAATCGGTCGAATCTTGCCGCGCCGCCGCCAAGCGGCTTGTTTTCAAGAACCTTGATAGCGGCGTTTTGCGCAAATATTTCGCTTCTTGTGTCGTCTCATGTCACTTGTTTGTCGGATTCTGTCGCGTATAATATCACACAAAGTGGGCGTTTGCAAGAGTTTTATTTGATGGCAATATGTGGGAAAACTCTGCGGCGGCTTAAGGCGGGCACTATATATTGTGTCCGGCGGATAACGGGACACAATATATAGTGGAGGGGGTAGGGCAAAAAAAGAACTTGTTGAATCATACAAAATTTCGCCCGTTTTTTAGGCGAAATTGTCATATCAGGCGGAATTGCTATCATTTGGAAATTCCGCCTCTTGTCGGGGCTATTCCATGCCGCCGAAAACGACGCTTGCGTTTTCGCCGCCCTCCGCAAAGGAAACGGTATCCTCCGTTTGGGCGCCCCCCGCGTCGAAAACGACGCTTGCGTTTTCGCCGCCCTCCGCAAAGGAAACGGTATCCTCCGTTTGGGCGCCCCCCGCGTCGAAAACGACGCTTGCGCTCTCCCCGCCCTCCGCAAAGGAAACGGTGTCCTCCGTCTGGGCGTCCGGTTCGCCGAAAACGACGCTTGCGCTCTCGTCGCCCTCCGTATCGGGCGCGGGCGGCGTCTCCTCGTTAGGCGGCGGCGTTTCCCCTTCCAAGAGGGCTTCCGCGATTTCCTCCAACGTCTCCGGGGCTTCCAGCTCCGCCAACGCCTCCGTGGCGCGGTCGGAGACTTCCCGCAACTTCTGAATGAACTCTTCCTTCATGCTTGCCTTTTTCGTAATCAGCGCTTGGGCGCGGACAGCCGCGTTTTCCAGAATGGCGCGTTCTTCGGGCGTGCAGTCGCCTTTGAGCCGCTCCTGCCGCTCCGCCAACAGCGCCCTTTCGCGGCTGTCGTCTAAGAAGGGGTACATCGTGCGGAGCGTCACGCCGCCGTCCTGAGCGCGGAAGCCTTCCGCGCCCGTGGCCATGTCCGCGAGGGAATCCACCGTGCGGCGGGCGTCGCGCAGAACGTCCACGACCAAGCCCACCGCGCTGGTGGCGAAATCCCTGTGGAACATCACTTTGTCGGGGTCGCGCTCCGGCACGTTGCGCGTCTGGGCGCCCAAGCCGAAGAGCGTCGCGGAGCGTTCCCCCTTCCCGGAGGCGCGTTTCAGGCAGGAAATCAGCGCGAGCTTGCCCGTGCCTTGCATGACGGCGGCGGAGAGTTCCCCGCGCTCAAAGGCCATCTTGGAAAACTTTTGCATGGGGTTCGCGTTTATCCGCTCTTCCCTTTGGGGCGGCGTGCCCGGCTTTTGCGGTTTGGACGCCCGTTTTTCCTCTTGTTGTTGGCCTTCCTGCCGTTCCTGCTCCGGGGAAAGCTCCTGATTCCCCGACCGCTTTTCCGCTTCCGCCTGCTCTTCCGACTTCTCCTCTTCGGTTTGGGCGCGTTCGCTTCCGATACGCCGGAAGCTCTGTTTAAAAGTCTCCGCGACGGAATAGAGGGGGTCAACGTGGGCGGACGGCTCCGCGTTGGCGGCGGCGGCAAGCTGTCGCTGCACCCTGTCGCGCAGCGCGGGGGCGGTATTCACGCGCTCCGCCTTCCGCCTCCGAATCCCGGTTCTCATTCCGACCGCCCCCCGCTTGTCAAATCTTGTCGAAACCGCGTCAAGTATAGCAGACGCGCCGCCGATTTACAAGTTTTTTTGTCGCGTCGTTTTGCACAAATAATTCGCCGCAAAATGTAGGGTTATGAAAAATATGAACGCAATATGAACGGGAAAAAAAGTATGGACGCCGCCTTGATTTTCGCGGCGCAGTCCGTTATATTGTTACCAAGGCATATTCGCTTTTTTAAGGTAGTCGAAAAGCCGCGAGCCGCCAAGCGCGGCTCCCCGGCGTGATTTTTGGAAAGGAAGTGATTCGCTTTATGGAACAGACTTTCGCCCCCCAGCAGGAAGCGTCCGCGGCGGTTCAGGCGGACAAGGAAAAGCAGAAACAGCCCTCGCGCCTCCCCATGGACGTTATGCGCTCGTTGAGCGGAGCGGACGGCGGCGCGGACGACGACCCCATGAGCGGCGGACGGCGGATTAGCCTTGCCGACGCCATGCAGGCGAAAATGCAGCGCGCTTTCGGGCTGGATATTTCCGGCGTCAAGTTCTACGAAAGCCAAAAAGTCGAGGACGCGGGCGCCGAAGCGCTTGCGCGGGGCGACACGGTTTCTTTCGCCCCCGGTCGGGCGGACTTCTCGTCCCAAAAAGGGCAGACTTTGCTTGGGCACGAACTCAGCCATATCGCCAGCCAAGCCCGCGGGGAAGTCAGGGGCGACGGGCTCCTGCTTGACAGCGCTCTTGAAGCGCGGGCGGACAGGGAAGGCGCGATGGCCGCCGCCGGGGAACAGGTCGTCCCGGAAGGCGCCGCGCCCGTCAGCGTGACGCCCGTCCCCGCAGGGCCCGTTCAGGGCAAGGGCTTTTTCGACCGCAACGGCGACATATTCAAGCGCAAGCCCAAGCACGGCGACCCCTTTCAGAAACACCACCGCTTCCGGGAAATCAGTTCCTCGCGTTTCCGGGGCAAACGCTCCCGCATCCCCCCCCCCGACGAGTACGACGACGAAGAAGAAGAGACTCCGGAACGCTCGCCTCGCGGGCGCGGCGGCGGCGGCACGAATATTAACATCTCCATTGGCGGCATGGGCGGCGGCATGGTAAACAACAACAATAACAACATGCTCGGCGGCATGGGCATGATGGGCGGCATGGGCATGATGGGTATGCCCGGAATGTTCGGTATGCCCATGATGGGCATGATGGGAATGCCCATGTTCGGCATGATGGGTATGCCTATGATGGGCATGGGCATGATGGGCATGGGCGGCATGTTCGGCGGCGGCATGGGCGGCGGCGGAAATGTCAACAATGTCAACAACATAACCAATATAAACAACGTCAACAACGGCGGCGGTGGCGGCGCGCCGCAAGGCTTGCCCGCAAACGCGGGCGGCGGCGGAGGCGGCGACAGCGGTTACGGCAGTAGCGGCAGTAGCGGCGACGTGCCGTACAGCAGTGCCAGAATAGGCGGAGGCGGCGACGGCGGTTACGGCAGTAGCGGAAGTAGCGGCGACGTGCCGTACAGTAGCGCCAGAATAGGCGGAGGCGGCGACGGCGGTTACGGCGGTTACGGCAGTAGCGGAAGCAAAGCCGACGACGGCGGGCCGTACAGCTTTGGCGGCGGAATCTATGGAAAAGACCCCGAACCGGAACCGCCGAAACCTTCGTTCACGCCGGAGATAGAGCCGGGCCCGCAGATTGCGATAGAGCCGACGCCGCAACCGCAACCGGAGCCGGAGGATTCGCAACCGTTGCCGCAACCGGAGCCCGAACCGGAAGATTCGCAACCGTTGCCGCAACCGGAGCCCGAACCGGAGGATTCGCAACCCGTGCCGCAACCGCAACCCGAACCCGAAGATTCGCAACCGTTGCCGCAACCGGAGCCGGAGCCGGAACTTCCGGTAGAGCCGACGCCGACGCCCACTCCTGACCCCACGCCCGCGCCGCCCCTCAAGCGGACAAAGGCGAAAGGGCTTACGTGGGACATGGTGCCCGGCAACAAGCGCGCCGTGGACAGAAAGAAGTTAGGCATGTGGAAGTCCGGAAGCATTGATGTCTACGGCAACCTCAAGCGGCGCGGGCGGACGTTCGAGGGCGAGAGCAATTTCCGCAAGGGGTTCGTTACGGGAGGCTCCCGGAAGAAGGTTGCGCCCCCCAAGATTCAAACCCCGCCCCGGAAAGCCGCGCCGAAGAAAACCCCGGCAAAGCCCCAGTCGGGCGGCTGGAGGCTCTACAAGGACTGGCAGGGCGTCAACGGCAACAACAACTTCTTCAACAGAAGCAAGCCCCTTTACGGCGCGTGGAACAGAACCGGCGTCATGCGCGGGGATTCCAGACCTATCAGCCGCTCCGACCCCCTCCACAACGGCACCGTCAACGTGCCCAAATGGAACAAGAGCGGGAAGAAAACCAAGCGGCGCGGGGCGTAACCCGCCGCAGGGCGGAGCCCGTCCGGAGCCCGGACGGGCGCAACCCCCGCCGCCTCCGAAACAGGCGTTTCCCCTTCCGTGCGCGCCGCCGCACGGAAGGGGCGCGTTTTCCCTGATTTTGACAGGGCGAAATTTTTTGGAACCTATTGCAATCGCCGAGAAAATTTGTTAAAATAACATAGTTTACAGGCGCGGTTCCATGGGAGAGACGCCGCCTCGAACGGAAAGGAGGCGAACGGCGGATGAAAGAATACCGGAATCCCCTGCGGCGCAGTATCTTCTTGGGTTGCGGTCTCTTTATTGTTCTGCTCTGCCTGACGCTGGGTATTTTGGGCTTTATCATCTACTATCGCGGCATGATTGACAAATATCACGCCTACATCGGGGACGCGCTGAACCTGACTCTCACGGAAATCGACGGGGAGGATTTGAAGGCGTGTCTGGAAAGCGGGGAGAAGTCGGAGAAGTTCCGGCAAACGCAGGACTTCCTCAACCGCGTCAAGGACAATTACGCCTTTGAGTTTATCTACGTCATCAAGCCGCTGAATCTGAACGAGACCGACAACGTGATGAATATTATGGCGGGCGTGACGAAAGCGGAACTGGAGGAATACGGAGAGAACGCGACGGTGGAGCTTGGCTCCCTGACGGGCGACAGCTATTCCGCCGAAGTCGCCCGGTACTACCTTGACCAAATGGACAGCCGCGAACATATCAGCTTCTTCCGCAACCGGACGGATGATTTCGGCTATATGTACACCGGGTTGGTGTCCGTCCCGGACGCCTCCGGAAACTCCGCGGCGATTCTGGCTGCCGACCTCAACATGGACGAGATTATGCAAATGCTGTTCAATTACATCCTGATTCTTGTGGCGGAAATGACGATTTTGTCCGTGGTGTTCCTCTCCGGCATTTACCAGTGGATGAACCGCCGCATTATCCGCCCCATGACGCGCCTTGAGCGCGCCGCCAACGGCTTTGTCAAGCGCAGCCACGGGCAGGAGGACCCCGAAGCGCTGGTTCTGGAAAACCCCGACATCCACACGGGCGACGAGCTGGAGTCGCTCTCCGACACCATCGTCACCATGTCCCGCGACATGACCGACTTCATGAAGAACCTGCTCAAAGCGTCGCTGGAAAAGGAGCGCCTCGGCGCGGAGCTGTCCGTGGCGACGGAGATTCAGGACAACATGCTCCCCAACACGTTCCCCGCGTTTCCGGGGCGCAAGGAGTTCGACATTTACGCCTATGTGACGCCCTCCAAGGAAGTCGCCGGGGACTTCTACGACTTCTTCCTTGTGGACGACGACCACCTCGCCTTGGTCGTGGCGGACGTGTCCGACAAGGGCATTCCCGCCGGGCTGATGATGGTCGTCGCCAAGACGATTATCAAAAACCAGGCGCTGGCGGGCAAGCCCCCGGCGGAAATCATGCGGGAGACCAACCGCCAGCTCTACGAGAACAACGGCGGCGACATGTTCGTCAAGGCGTGGTTCGGGATTCTGGAGCTTTCCTCCGGGGTATTCCGGAGCGTGAACGCGGGGCACGTCTCCCCGGCGTACCGCCCCGCGCACGGCTCCTTCGCCGTCCTGAGGGAAAAGAAAAACGTCGCGCTGGCGCTCATGCCCGACACGCGCTACGAGGAAAACGCGATTGCCATGAGGCCGGGGGACAACCTGTTCGTCTATACCGACGGCGTGACTGAGGCGACGGACGCGACGGACGCGTATTTCGGGGAAGGCAGAATGCTGGAGGCGCTCAACGAGGACGCGTCGGGGCGCCCCATCCAGCTTGTCAGGGTAGTAAGGAAGCGCGTGGGCGGCTACGTGAAGGACACCCCGCAGGACGACGACATGACCATGCTGTCGCTCGCGTATTTCGGGCCGCACGGGGCGGAAACCCGCCTTTCCTGAAAAGAGACCGTTTTGGGAAACCGCAACCCGCATTTGAGGATAACGGACTGCCGCGAAAGCGGGGGCGCGGCGTCGGAGGGCTTGGCGGCTCCCCGGCGCGGCGCGTTTTTTTCGGACGCCCCGCACGGCGGCGCAAGCCGCGCAAGTTAAGGAGGAGGAAACATGAACGCAACACGAAAACGCGTGGCGCCGCTGGCGCTCGCGCTGATTCTGACGCTCGCGCTCTCGGCACTGGGGCTCTTGGCGCCCGGCGCAAGCGCGGCGGGAGCCTACAACGTAACCATAACCAGCCCGACCGACGACACAGTGACGGCGGACAAGGCGACCGCCAACCAAGGCGATACCGTCACGCTGAACATCGCGCCCCCCGCGGGCTATTTCCTGAAAAGGCTGGCTATCAAAGGCAAAACCACAATCCGGGACACAAGTTATTCCGATACCGCCAGCAGCCGGGCAGAGCAGAGCGTTACTTTCACTATGCCCGCCGCCAACGTGACGGTGACCGCGACGTTTGAGAAGAGCACGTATAACGTCAGCGTGGGCTCCGCCCCAAACGGCTCGGTGTCGTTGGGCGCGTCAACCGCCAAAATGGGCGATATCGTCGCCATGACCGTCACAGAGAACCCCGGCTACGAGGTGGGCGCGGTGACCCTCGCAAGGAAGGACGGCGGCGGGACGGTTGAAGCAAGTCTGGCTTCCACGACGGGCAACAAAAAAACTTATAACGCGACCATGCCCCCGTCCGATGTCATGGTCAGCGCGACGTTCAAAAAGATAAGCTACCCCGTGGAGGTGCAAACGGTTACGGACGGCGCGGTCTCTATCATTAAGGGCTACAACGACGACGGAAGCCCGATAACGGATAGCACAGCCACTGCCCAAATAGACGATACTGTCACGCTTGAAGTCATAGCGAAGGAGGGCAAGCGACTGTACCCCCCGCTTGCCATTTTTGCGACGACCACGCCCCCGGAACCTACCCAAACCCTAAGCTCCACGTGGAACGCAACGCAAAGCAACGGCTTCTACTCTTTCAAAATTACCAAGTCCGACATTGACTATACTGTTAAGAAAATCACGGTCGCCCCGCGTTTCACGGACGCAAGCCCCCACAATATAACCGTGGATGGCGGTATCCAGAACGGCACGGTAACCAAGCTCCGGGAGAAAGCCCCGCTGTACGATACCGTCCGGGTGACGGTTAAGCCGAACGACGGTTATGTGCTGGATAAGCTGACCGTCACGCCCGCAGGCGGCGGTTCCGATATTACCCCAGTCCTGACGAGCGTTTCCAGCACAACCGAATACTGGGCTTTCACTATGCCGGACAAGGACGTTACGGTGAGCGCGACGTTCACAGACGCGCCGAAGCGGACGCTAACCGTGAAAGCCGAAGGCGGCGGAACAGTGGTTGCGAAAAATATTGCGGGAGAGGAAATATCCAACAGTGAGACTAACGTAAATGGCGAGATTTCACAGACTGCGCTTGTCGTGCTGGAACTCACGCCGAAGGAAGGTTACGAACTGACCTCGCTGACCGTCACGGGGGACGCCACTGTTACCAAAGACTATACGTTTTCCATGCCTAAGGAAAACACCACGGTTACGGCGGTTTTCAAGAAAACGCAGACCATCACGCCGAAGGGCGACACTTCTGACAGCGACAGCGCGACGGTCGTTTATGGCAATACGATTGAAAAAATCGCAACCGCCGAAGGCAACGCCACGCTTCACTATAGCTATAGCGTCGCGTCCGGCGACGCTTTCGAGGTGGATGACAACGGCACACTGACGACCCTGAAAGTGGGAAGCGGCGTTGTCCATGTGGAGGCGGATGAGACCACGCAAGGCGACCCCAACGATCGCTACGCCGGAGCGAAAAAAGACGTGACGGTCACTGTCACGCCAAGACCCTTGACCGTGACGGCGGACGCCCAGTCCAAGGTTTACGGCGACAAAGACCCGGAGCTGACCTATAAGGTGGATAATCTCGCGGGAGAGGAGAAGGCGGAAGACGTTCTCACGGACGTGTTGAAGCGCGACAAAGCCGGGGAAACCGACGGGGAAAACGTCGGGGAGTACGAGATTAAGCAAGGGGCGCTTGCGCCGAACAGCGTCGCGGGCGCAAATTACGAGATTACCGTTTATAACAGCGCGGTCTTGACGATTACGGCGAAAGAAGTCACGAACCCTACGATTGAAATCGCGTTGCCCGACGGCGGCTATACCTACGACGGGAAGGCGAAAGAGCCCGCCGTCACGGTAAAGGACGGGGACAAGACGATTCCGAATACCGAGTACGAGGTTTCCTACAAAGACAACATCAACGCCGGAACCGCGACCGTCACGGTGAAGGACAAGGACGGCGGCAATTATACAATCACAGAAGCAAGCGCGACGTTCACGATTAACCCCGCGAAGCTGACGGTTGCGGCGAAAGACCGCGAAATCACCTACGGCGACGCCCCGGCGAATGACGGCGTGACTTATGCGGGCTTTGTCAACGGCGAGGGCGAAAGCGTCCTGTCCGGCGACCTTGCCTATGACTATGCCTACGCGCAGTACGGCGATGTGGGAAACGATTACAAGATTACGCCGAAAGGCTTGTCCTCGAACAACTACGACATTGCCTTTGCAGACGGCAAGCTGACCGTGAGCCAAAGGGAGGTCGGGCTTGAATGGGGCGGTACCGAGTTCGTCTACGACGGCGCCGCCCACGCGCCTACCGCTACGGCGACGAACCTTGTCAACGACGACGCCATTCAAGTTACGGTCGAAGGCGCGGAGAAAAACGCGGGCGATTACACCGCCAAGGCCGTTGCATTGACCGGAGACAAGAGCGACAATTACAAGCTCCCGGCGGACGCAACCAAGGCGTTCACGATTGCGAAGGCGGATTTTCCCGACGGCGCCGTGACGGCGGCAGGCTACGAGGGCGCGTATGACGGCGCGGCGCACGGCATTGCGGTTACGGCTCCCGAAGGCGCGGCGGTCGGGTACGGCGCGGCGGAGGGGTCGTATGGCTTGGACGCAAGCCCGGCGATTACGAACGTGAGCGAAAGCCCCCTGACGGTTTACTATCGGGTCACGAAAGACAACTACAACCCCAAAACAGGCTCCGCGACGGTGACAATCACCCCGAAGCCCGTGACGGTCTCCCGCATTACGGCGAAGGACAAAACCTACGACGGAACGAAGGACGCGGCGCTGGTTACCGAAAACGCCGTTTTTTACGGCAGAGTGGGCGAGGACAAACTGACCGTCGCGGAGGCGGCGGGAACCTTTGCCGACGCGAACGCCGGAGAAAATAAAACCGTTGCTATCAGCGGCCTGAGACTGGGCGGCGCGTCCGCCGGGAACTATGAGCTCGCCAAAGAGGGGCAGCAGACGGAAGCCACGGCGAACATTACGGCGAAAGAAGTCACGAACCCTGCGATTACGTTGTCTCCGGACAGATATACCTACGACGGGAGGGCGAAAACGCCCGCCGTCACGGTGGAGGACGGGGAAACGACGATTCCGGGCGGCGAGAACGGCGAGTATACAGTCGAATACAGCAACAACATCAACGCCGGAACCAACGACGGAACCAATCCCCCGACCGTCACAGTGACGGACAAGGACGGCGGCAATTATACCGTCAACGGAAGCGCGACGTTCACGATTAACAAGGCGGGCATTTCGCCGAGGGTCACGCTGGACGGCTGGACGTATGGCGAAGCCGCCAAAACGCCAGTCGTCGAGGGCAACCCCGGAGAAGGCGGCGTAACCTATGAGTATCAGGTCAACCAGACCGGGGGCTGGACGAAAAACCAGCCGGCGGGCGCGGGAACGCACAATATCAGGGCGACGGTCGAGGAAACCGCCAACTATTACGGCGCGACTACGGAGCCCAGCGCGTTTACGATTGCGAAAGCCCCCGCGCCGTCGCCGGACAGCCTGCCCGGCGACCAGAAACCCAAACCCAATAACCGAACCTATGACGGAACCGAGAAGCCGCTTGTCTTTGCCCCGGAAAAACTGCCCGAAGGCTATACGGTGCAGTACAGCGCGGACGGCGGCAAGACGTGGCAAGACGAGATTCCTACCAAGAAAGACGCGGGCGACTACCCGGTGAAGGTGCAATATGTCGGCGACGACAACCATACCAGTTTCGACGGCGACGACATTGACGTGACCATTGACCCGGCGGCGCTGACGATTACGGCGGAGAACAAAAACAAGACCTACGGCGAAGCCGACCCGGAGTTTACCTATAAGCACGAAGGTCTTGTAGACGGCGACCAGATAACGGGCGCGTTGAGCCGCGACGCCGGGGAAAACGTCGGGGCTTACGACATTACGCAAGGCGACTTATCGGCGGGGGACAACTACGCGATTACCTATGAGAAGGCGTCCCTGACGATTGCGAAAGCCTCCGCGCCGTCGCCGGACAGCCTGACCGACGACCAGAAGCCGCAAGCAAAAGATTTGACCTACAACGGCGCGGAACAGGAACTTCTTACCCCGCCGAAAGAAACGCTTACAGGCTATACGGTGCAGTACAGCGCGGACGGCGGCAAGACGTGGCAAGACGAGATTCCTACCAAGAAAGACGCGGGCGACTACCCGGTGAAGGTGCAATATGT
>JAFXQD010000101.1 GCA_017527365.1 Oscillibacter sp. | reverse complement strand
CACGGCGTGATGTACGGCGTCGTCGACTTCTACCGCGCCTGCAAGGACGCGGGAATCAAGCCCGTTATCGGCTGCGAGGTTTACGTAGCCCCGCACGGGCGCACGCGCTTCGACCGCGTGCGCGAGTTCGACGCCGAAAACCGCCACCTCGTCCTGCTCTGCGAAAACGAGGAGGGCTACCGCAACCTGTGCTATCTGGTCTCGGCGGCGTGGACGGAGGGCTTTTACTTCCGCCCCCGCGTGGACATGGAGCTTTTGCGCAAATACCACGGCGGTTTAATCGCGCTGTCGGCGTGTCTGGCGGGCGAACTGTCCCGGATGTTGCGCAACGGCGAGTACGACGCCGCGAAACAATACGCGCTGGAAATGCAGGGCGTTTTCGGCGAAAACCGCTATTACATGGAGTTGCAGAACCACGGCATACCGGAGCAAACGGAGGTCAACCGGGGCATTCTGCGCATTCATCAGGAGACGGGCATTCCGATGGTGTGCACGAACGACGCGCACTATCTGCGCCCGGAGGACGCGGAAGCCCACGACGTTCTGCTCTGTATCCAGACGGGCAAGACGCTGGACGACGCCGACCGGTTGCGTTATGAGCCGCGCCGCTTCTACGTGCGGAGCGAGGAGGAAATGCGCTCTTTGTTCTCGGCGTATGAGGGCGCGGTTGACAATACAGCCAAAATCGCGGATATGTGCAACGTGGAGTTTGAGTTCGGCAAGTACCACCTGCCGGAATACCAGTTGCCGCCGGGTTACGACAGCTTTTCCTACCTGAAAGAGCTCTGCGACAAGGGCTATAAAGAGCGTTACGGCGGGGACGATTCCCACCGGGGGCAGTTGGAGTACGAGCAGGACATGATAAACCGCATGGGGTTCACGGACTACTTTCTAATCGTCTCGGACTTCGTGCGCTACGCCCGGAGCGTCAATATCCCCGTGGGGCCGGGGCGCGGGAGCGCGGCGGGCTCCATGGTCTCCTACTGCCTGCGCATTACCGACATTGACCCCGTCAAGTACAACCTCTATTTTGAGCGCTTCCTGAACCCGGAGCGCGTGAGTATGCCCGACATTGACATGGATTTCGGCGACACGCGGCGCGGGGAAGTGGTGGAGTACGTGCGGCGCAAGTACGGCGCCGACCGCGTGGCGCAAATCGTGACCTTCGGCACGATGGCGGCGCGGGCGGTTCTCCGCGACGTTGCCCGCGTCATGCGCATTCCCTACGCCGACGCCGACTATATCGCAAAGCAGGTGCCCTTCGGGCTCCACATGACGCTTGACGACGCCTTGAAGCTCTCAAAGCCGCTGGCGGACTTGTACAACGAGAAAGCGGAGGTCAGGCGGCTTGTGGACACGGCGCGCTCGCTGGAGGGAATGCCGCGCAACGCGTCCACCCACGCCGCCGGGGTCGTCATTACGCGCCGCGCCGTTTACGAGTACGTGCCGCTCGCCAAAAACGAGGATACGGTTGTTTGCCAGTACGTCATGACGACGCTGGAGGAGCTGGGACTGCTTAAAATGGACTTCCTCGGACTGCGCAACTTAACCATTTTGGACGACGCCGTGAAGCTCGTGCGGGAGCGGGAGCCCGCGTTCCGCTTGGAGGACATCCCGGAGGACGACGCCGCGACGTTCGACATGATTTCCGCCGGAAAAACTTCGGGCGTGTTCCAGATTGAATCGGCGGGCATGACGGGCGTCTGCGTGGGGCTGAAGCCCAAAAGCATTGAGGACATTACAGCCGTAATCGCGCTGTACCGTCCGGGGCCCATGGATTCCATACCGCGCTTTATCGCCTGCGCCCGCGACCCCAGCCAAGTCGCCTACCGCCACCCGTCCCTTGAGCCGATACTGTCCGTCACTTACGGCTGTATCGTCTATCAGGAGCAGGTCATACAAATTTTCCAGCGTCTCGGCGGCTACTCCCTCGGACAGGCCGACATGGTGCGCCGCGCCATTTCCAAAAAGAAAGCCGCCCAAATCCAGAAGGAAAAGGACGCGTTCATTCGCGGAGACCCGGAGCGCAAAATATCCGGGTGCGTGGCGAACGGAATCCCGGAGCCCGTCGCGGAGGCGATTTATCAGGAAATCTACGACTTCGCAAACTACGCCTTCAACAAAGCCCACGCCGTCGCCTACGCCGTCCTCGCCTATCAGACCGCCTATCTGAAATGCCACTACACGCGGGAATACATGGCCGCCCTGCTGACTTCCGTTTTGGACAGCTCGGAGAAAATCGCGGAGTACGCCAACGAATGCAAGGACTTCGGAATCCCGCTCCTTCCGCCCGACATCAACAAGTCAAGCGACGTTTTCGCGCCGGAGGGGGACGGCATACGCTTCGGGCTTGCGGCTGTCAAGAACGTGGGCAGGGCGCTGATTGCGGCGGCTGTCGCGGAGCGCGAAAAAAACGGCGCGTTCGCGTCGCTCTACGACTTCTGCGAGCGCATGTCGGCCGCCGCCGACCTGAACCGCCGCGCCGTCGAGAACCTCATACACGCGGGCGCGTTCGACTTTGCGGGCGCGAACCGGGCGCAGATGGTCAAGGCGCACGAAACGATTTTGCGGGACGTGTCCGAACGGCAACGGCGCAACGTCTCCGGACAGATAGACATGTTTTCGCTGTCGCCGGACGGGGAGAGCAACAAGGGCGCGGCGGAAATCACATTGCCCGACGTTCCCGAATTTTCGCCGACAGAGTTAATGTTCATGGAGCGCGAAACGACGGGGCTGTACTTCTCCGGGCACCCCATGGACGCCTGCCGGGAGACCGTCGAGCGGTTGCGCATACCGTCCATCGGCTCCGTCTTGAAGGACTTCGCCCGCGACACGGGGCCTGTGCGCTACGCCGACGGGCAGAAAATCAGCGTGGCGGGAATCGTGACGAGCTCCAACACGCGCACGACGAAAAACAACACCTTAATGGCATACGTCACGCTGGACGACGGCACGGGCTCTATCGAGTTGTTGTGTTTTCAACGGACGCTGGAATCTTCGGGGGCGTACCTGCGGGAAAACGCGCTTGCGCTGGTCGAGGGTCGGCTGTCCGTGCGCGACGAGAAGGCGCCGCAAATCCTGTGCGACGCGGCTTACTCCCTTGCGGATATGAACAACGCGCCCGCGCCGCGCCCCCCGCAAGCCGTACAGGAACAGGTAGCGCGGAACAGCGCGCTTTATTTAAAGTTCCCGTCGGCGGACTGCCCGAAAGCGCGGCACATGTTGCTTGCGTTCACGATGTTTCCGGGCGACTCCCCGGTGAAAATCCGCATGGCGGACACGCGCCAAGTCGTGACAGCCCGCGCCATGCTCCACCGCGCCCTGCTGGACGAGGCGCGGGAGACGTTGGGCGCGGAAAACGTGGTCTTGCGGGAAAACCCGCCTATGCGCCCCCCGTCGCGTTAGGCGGCGGTTCGGATTCCTCCGGCGTTTCCGGCGGCGGCTCCAAGTTTTCCTGTAGGAGCAAGTCCATGAGCCGACTGTAGAGCCGCTCCGGATAGTTCCGGAAGCGTTCGGCGATTCTGTCGGCCAACGCCCGTTCGGGCGCCATCACTTGCAAATCCATCAGGTTTCCTATGTCGTCGTCAAGCGCCATGCGAACCGTAAACGTGCCGTTGCGCCGCGCCTCCGTCGAACAGCGCACCTGTTCCTCGCGGCGCATGGCGCGGTTGCAGGCCTCCGCGCTTTCGTCGCAACGCGTCCGCACGGTGTAGGGCAATTCCTCTTCGCAGATTTCCGCCGTGCGCCGCCCCTTCTCCGTGATAACGTAGCCGCTTTCCGGGTCGATGACGTGCCCGGTATCGACCAGTTCCGCAAGCCGCTGGGTAAAGTCAAAGTAGTTGATTCCGTCGTCGCAGAGGGACAGGTTTAAAAGCGTCTCGAAAGGGACGGGTTCGGAAAGGCGCGAAAGGATATAGAGAATCAGGACTTTTTGTTCAAGCTCCCCGCGGATAAAGCCGGGCATAGCCGCCTCCTTCCCGCCGCACGGCGGACGCGGAGAAGCCATGCCCGCGCAAGCCGTGGGACGTTCTCTTTCTGTGCCGCCTATTATACGCCGTATCTTGCCATAGCGCAACCGGAAATTTGGAAAGGCGCGGGGCAGTCACCCCGCCCGCGCCGGAAGCATACGCTGGACTGAAAGCCTTCCCATGTCCGACGGGAATCGCTTTTCAGTTCAGTTTCTTTTGGAGGGATGATTCCATGTCAGAGCGAGTATTGCCCGGCCCCATCGAGGATATGCGCGGCGTCCGGGAGGCCGTCTGCATTCATACCCGGAAAATCTACGATTCGTGCCGCGATAAGGATTGTATCGAAGACTTGCGCTTTTATCCGCAGTGCCGTTGCGCGGACGTAATCAACCGGGCGATGTCGGTCAAGGGCGGGAGCGCGAGCCTGCTTCACGTTTACGTGGATGTGGAGCCCGTGAGTTTCCACAGGGGATTCTACACAGTGGATATGCGTTTCTTCTACCACGTCACCTTGCAAGCCTACCTGAGCGGCCCCGTGCCCGTGACGGTGGAGGGCTTGTGCGTGTTCGACAAGCGCACGATTCTGTACGGGAGCGAGGGCGCGGCGAAAATCTTCTCGTCGCAGGTGCGCGTTGACGGCCCCGACATCCAACTGGCGCGGAAAAACAATCTGCCCATCGCGGTCGTGGAGGCCGTCGACCCGATTGTGCTGGACGCCCGCATTGTGGAGCGGTGCAACCGCCGCGACTGCGAGCTTTGCGAAATCCCCGACTTCATCAACGGCTGTTTCGGCGACGGGCTGTCCTCCTGCGACGACGGGCGGCAGGTCTATATCACCCTCGGCCAGTTCTCGATTGTCCGCCTTGAGCGCGACACGCAGATTTTGATTCCCATGATTGACTACTGTATGCCGCGCAAGGACTGCTCCGGCATGGGCGGGCTTAGTCCGGCGGAGGACCCGTGCAGTATTTTCCGGAACATCGAGTTCCCGGAGGGCGAGTTCTTCCCCCCGAACGCGGCTTCTAATTCCTGCGGCTGTTCGCCTTGGGGCGGCGTCGGCGGCGATAGCTGTTGCAACGCCGTCGGCGGCGCGTTCGGGAACGGTTGCGGCAACGTCGGCGGGACTTCCTGCGGCGGCGTGGGCGGCAGTTCCTGCGGGAGCGGCTGTAACGTCGGCGGGAGTTCGTGCGGCAACGGCGGGAACGTCGGCGGGAGCTCCTGCGACGGCGTCGGCGGGAGTTCCTGCGGCAATAGCGGGAGTTCGTGCGGCTCCGGAGGCCGCCGCGGGCGGGGTTGCGACTGACGCGCAACCTTGCCGAAAGCGCGCCCGCGCCGTAAGGCGCAAGCGGTAAAATAAAAGCCCCGTCCGTTTCAGGCGGACGGGGTTTCTTGTTTCCGGCTTTATCCGCTATGGAAGCGTCCGGTTCTGCGCCCTTAACAATTCTTCCAGCGCCACGTCGGAGGTAGCGTCCGACAGCGTTTCGTAGAAGGCGCCGTCGGCGCGGACGCTGATAGACGTGCCGTCGGCGTTCTTACTCAGGCCGCTGCAGTCCACGTTTCCGATAAGACAGCGCACGCGGCTGGCCGACAGTCGGGCGAAAATCCCCCGCACGGACTCAAAGTCCGGCACGGAGAAGGAAAAGGAGAACTTGCGGCGAATCTGGTTCCCTTCCAGCGTGATTTTCTCCACGTTCAACGAGTAGTTGTCGGACGCGCTCAAAATCCCGTTCAGGATTTGCAGTTCCTCTTCGCTCCCGTTGTAGCTGGGCATAAACTGCCGCAGTTCCCTTGCCTCGTCCAGCTCCGCGACGCGGGTTTCATAGTCGGAGATACGCCTGTTCACGTCGGCAAGGTCGGCTTGCAGTTTGTCGCGCTGGGCGTGGGCTTCCTCGATTCCCTGCCGGACCGGCTGGTCAATGAGGCGGTAGTAGCCCAACGCCATGAGCGCGATAACCAGAACCAGCAGGACGAGCTTTTCCCATACGGTAAAGTCGCGGCTCAGGATTTTCAAGAGGACGCGCCCCCTTCCTCTACCACCGTCTGCGCGGCGGCCTCGGCGGCGGCTTTGGCCGCCTTGTTTTCCTCGATGGTTTTGAGCGTCCCCTTAAAGACGACGGTCACGTCCGCCGCGACGGTTTCCTCCGTCATGACCTTTTCCGTGGAAGAGGCGGTGGCGGACTGGGACGCGGCGGTGCAGGAAATGACGGCGGGGTCGGCGCGGAGCCTGTTCACCATGTCGTTGACTTCCGCCAAGGGGAAGTTGTTCATATGGATGGACAGCGTGTTTCCCTCGACCTTCCAAGCGTCTATGGAATCCACGGGCAGAATGAGCCGTTGCGCCACGTCCATGACCGTGACGCGGCTTACGCGGTCTTTCTCCTCCTCCGTCATTCCGGAAGTGGTATAGTGGGCGTAATCTTTGGAAATGTCGACTTGGCTTGCAAGGAAGGCTTCCTTTTCGCTGATTTCCGCCTGAATGGCGTAGACTTCGGCGCGGGCGGCGTTGAGGGCGGCGAAACGGTCGACGACGGCGATTTTGCCGACAAACGCGGCGGCGGCGATAATGAGCGCAATGGCGGGGGCGGCGACGCGCCAGTCAATGGGCTTTTCGCCGACAGTCGCAAAGTTGATGGAACGCTTGACGGGCATGTGCCCCATGGCAAGCCGCAAGCGGACGGGCAGCCGGATGTCCGCCGCCGCGCCTCCGGGGTCTTTGGATAAGCTGATGGCGGGCACGGTTTCACGCTCCTTTCTTTCGTTTTTCCGCGTTACTCTAAGGCAATGCCGACGGCTTCGACGTACTGGTGGCAGTCGGGAACGCGGTCGCCGCCGGGCACGAGGGACGAGGCTTGATGAATATTCATGTCAAGGGTTTCCTTGATGGCCTCCTGCAACGGGGCGATAATCGCGCCGCCGCCGCAGAGCCAGATGTCGTTGACTTCGCTGTCCGGGTTGCTGAAGCGGTAGAAGTTGAGCGCCCGCATGAGCTCCACGGACAGGTTGTTATAGGCGTTTACGCAGGCTTCTTGGTTTTGACAGCCTTCGTAATTCGTCAGCAGGTAGGTATGGGCGAGGTGGGCGTCCACGTCGAACGCGTCGGCTATGGCGGTGTCCAGCACGGACAGACCGTTTTCCAAAACGCGGGTGACAATGTGCTTGTCGCCGCGAAACATGTACATGCGGATGCTCTGAAAGCCGAGGTCGAGCAGGCAGTATTCGCGCTTTTCCTTCCCGCCCCGGACTTTCTCCGCCTGACGGATGAGGGAGATGTACGCGCAGAGCGACGGCGCCGCCTTGACGAGCTTCAAGCCCGCCTTGCGCAGAATCTGCTTGGCGTCGTCGAGCACGGCGACCGGGACGGCGGACAGCATGAGCTCCATGGATGGCGAATGTTCCTCCGAGGCCGACAGCCGTTCGTTCTCCATTTCCTCCGGGGTGGAAATCATCGCGTAGTCGAACACGTAGGTTTTGAGCTCGTCGGTGATGTAGTCGTTGAACTCGTAGGGGATGTTAATCACGAGCTGTTCGGCGGACATGAGCGGCATAGTCACGTCGCGGACATAGGAGTTTTCGTTGGAGAGGATGACGGCGGCGTTGCTGGCGGAGCGCATTCCGTTTTGGCGCATGGTCTGCTTGATGAGTTCGCCCATGGCCTGCGCGGACGTTACGCGCCCCTCCCGTATGAGGTTCTTCGGCATGGGCGCGAACGCGACTTTGCGCACCGTCCCGGCGCGGCAGAGCGCAAGTTTGAGCGTGTCGTAGCCCATGTCAATGCCCAAGACGGTTTTGGGCAGTTTAGGCGGCGGGGGCATTTTCGGGATTCTCCCTACGGAGGGCAACGCGGCGGCCATGGGCAACAACTCCATTCTATACGGCGCGTGTCAAACTTACAAAAGAGAGAGGTACCATTCTGTCAGGGGCTCGCCGTATAGCAGCATGACGGCGGAGGCGGCGGAAATCGCGGGGCCAAAGGGAAACGGCTGTCCTCGCCCGACCTTTGCGCCCAGCGCGAAAAGCAAGCCGAGGACGCAGGAGAGCGGGAGCGCGAACAGGGAGGCAATCGGGCCGAGGTACAGCCCCATGAGCGCGAATAATTTGATGTCGCCGCCGCCGAGGGATTCCTTCTTTAAAATCCTGTCCATGACCAGCGACAACAGGAGCGTGGCGCCGCCGCAAACCAGCGCGGCGAGGACGTTCCAAAGGGCGCCGGGGTCGCGGACAAGCGGGAGCGCCGCAAGCCAAGCCAGCGCGGGAATTATCAGGCACCCGTCGGGGATGAGGAAGTCTTGCAGGTCGGTCAGCGACAGGCAGAACAGGCAGGAGAGGAAAACATAATTGCGCAGACAGGCAAAGGTGAAGTCGAAGCGCAGGAGGCACAGAACGGCGACGGCGGCAAAGAAGCATTCGGCGAGGACGTAGCGCGGGGAGACGCGGCTTCCGCAGTAGCGGCACCGTCCGCGCAGAAACAGCCAGCTCAGGATTGGCACGAGGTCGGCGGCGCCGAGGACGTGCCCGCACGCCGGACAGCGGCTCCGCCCCGTCAGGAAGGATTCGCCCTTGACAATCCGCCACGCGGCGCAGTTGAGAAAAGAGCCCGTCGCCGCGCCGAATATCCCCGCCACGAAAAGCCAGTAAATCCGCTCCGGGGTTGACACTCCGTAAATGCTGAACATTCGCTCCGCGTTCCTTTCCTTGTCTCTTATCGCGCCGCGTCAGCCGTCGCGCCACGCGTCGCCGCTCCAGCCCTTGCCGTAAACCCACACCGACGCGCAGTCCTCGTTGGCGTAGCCGAAGTACCACACTTCCCCCGCCTTCAAGCCGGAGAGGTTGAGCCCCTCCGACTTCTCCAGCTCCTTCCGGGCGTTATCGTCGCCGACCACGGCGTAATAGCACACCGTGCCCTTGCGGTCGATGTCGTTCTTGGTGCCGAAGCGCAGTCCGGGGTTCTTTTCCACGCGGCGGCAAGTCAAATCCTTGCCGTTGAGCGTGATTTTGAGCTTTTTCGGCGACGGGTTCCCGTTCTTGCGGGCGGCGTCCAGAGCCTTGACCAGCCGCGAGAGCGCCGCGCCCGAACATAAGCGCGTGCGCCGCGCCGCGTCCTCGTCGTGGAGCCCGCAGACAACCTTGTAATGCGTGTCGGCGTAGCGGCTGTCGGGCTGTTCCTCCCAGACAATGAAGTAATCGCCCCCGGCGGGGCAGAGGCTGTCGCGCTGGTAGCGCGTCCTGTCGGCGACGGCGGCGGCCTCCTCCGCGCTGATGTCCCAGTCGTTGAACATGGATTCAATGGCAACCATGCTTTGCGCCTTGTTCTGCGCCATCATGCAGGCGAAGGCCTCGGCGTCGCGCTTGTAGCGCAGGTAGATTGGAATTGCAATGGCAAGGAGCAAAACAGCCGTCAGGGAAAGCAGAATGGCAATCAGGCGGTTAATGGCGCCCCGGCGGTTCGCGCATTTCCGGAGCGATTTTTCCCAGAACATCGTATACCCCTTTTCGCCCGGTTCGGAACCGTTTTTCGTATCTCTCATAATAAACCCGCACGGCGTTTTTTTCAAGGCCGAATCGCGGGTTTTTTATGACAATTCTGTAAACTTTTGATTCCAACTGTCACATAATGGAATACATGCTGAACATGGTGTAGTAAATGGTGCCGACGATTCCGCCCGCCACGACCGCAAGGAAAATTAACATTGCGGGTTCGAGTTTGGCTAAGGCGTCCTGTATCGCCACTTCCAGTTCGGCGTCGTAGTAGAGGGCGATGGTGTTGAGCGTCTCGGCAAGCTCTCCGGTCTCCTCGCCGACGCCCGCCATATCTACCAGAATGTCGGGCAGGACTTGGTTTTCCCGCAGGGACGCCCCCAGCGAATGCCCCTCTTCCAGACGGGTGGTCAGCTTGCCCGTCTCCGTGGAGAGGTAGTAATTGTCCAGCGTGCGGGCGGTAATGCCCACCGCCTTGTTCATCGTCAGCCCGGATTCCAGCATGGTGGTCATGGAGTTGGCGAACTGGCTCGCGGCGTTCAATTCGGCGATATTGCCCAGAACCGGGAGCTTCAACTGCATTTTTGCGAAGAACAAATGCCCGTTTTCCGTCTTGTTAATCAGCTTGTAGCCAATGGCGATAACCGCGACGACGGCGAGAATAATCGGGTAGCGGTAGCGGAAGAAGTTGGAAATGGCAATCAGGATTTGGGTGGGCAGGGGAAGCTCCTGCTCCGCCTCCTCGAAAAATTCCATGAACGACGGGATGACCTTTACCATGAGGATAATGACGACGACGACGGCGACGCCCAGCACGAACATCGGGTAGGACATGGCGCTTTTGACCTTGTTGCCCATTTTCATCTGCTTGTCGAAGTGGTCGTGCATGGTCTGGAAAGAGCGGTCGAGGTTGCCGGACTCCTCCCCGGCGCGGAGCGTCTCGACGAACGTCGGCGGCAGGAAGGCCGCGCCGTGCTCCTCGAACGCCGCCGACAGCGAGCGCCCGCCCTCCACGTCCACCGCGATTTTCTTAAGCATTTTCTTAAGCGTCTTGTCGGCGGTCTTGGACGCGATAAGCTCCACCGTCCGCACGACGGGCACGCCCGAACGCAGGATAATGGCGAACTGGCTGCACATGACGATAAAGGCTTTTTTGTTCAGGCGCGGCCCGCCGATTTCCATATTGAGAATGCCTACGTCGTCGTCCTTCTTCTCGGCGATGGGCCTGATTTTCAGGATGACGCCGCACGTCTCCTTGACGCGGGCGGCGGCGTCCAGCTCGTTGTAGCCCTCGATAATGCCGGTGACGCGCTCCCCGCTCCGGGAGAGCGCCGAGTATTTGAATTGCGCCATAAGCCCGCCCCCCTTCTAAATGATTCAGCAGTTTTTCTTGACGTAATCGGCGTTGTGGGCGTAATGCACCGCCATATCCTTGGCAATCTGCCCGGAGCGCACGAGTTTCAATAGCGCTTGGTCCATGGTCTGCCCGCCGATGGCGGCGGACGTGGCGACGGCGTTGGCGATTTGCGGCGTGTTTCCGGCGCGGATAAGGTTCCGGATGGCGTCTGTGACAATCATGAGTTCGCAGGCAAGGGCGCGCCCGCCGCCCTTCTTGGGAATGAGCTGTTGCGTGAGCACGGCCATGAGCGTCATGGAGAGCTGCAAGCGGATTTGCGTCTGCTCGTCGGCGGGGAACACCTGAACCATACGGTCAATCGAGTCGGCGGCGCTTCCGGTGTGCAACGTGCCAAAGACAAGGTGCCCGGTTTCGGCGGCGGTGATGGCGGTCTCGATGGTGTCCTTGTCGCGCATTTCGCCGATGAGTATCACGTTGGGGTCTTCGCGCAGACTGGCGCGCAAGCCCTCCGCGAAACTCGCCGTGTCCTTTCCTACTTCCCGCTGGTTAATCGCGCATAGGTCGGGCTTGTAAAGGTACTCCACCGGGTCTTCCAGCGTGACGATATGGCTCCGGAAGGTGTGGTTGATGGAATCGAGCAGGGCGGCCAGCGTAGTGGACTTGCCGGAGCCCGTTTCGCCCGTGACAAGCACAATCCCCTTGTGCAGGTTGGTCAGGCCGTACACGGCGGGCGGGACGCCGAGGCTTTCGAGCTTGGGAATCTGCTCCCGCAGGAGGCGCAACGCCAAGGACGGCTTGCCCTGCTGTTTGAACAGGTGGATGCGGCAACGGTTCCCGGCGTAAGTCCCGGCGCCGTCGAACTCTCCGGTTTTGTCAAAAGACTGGTAGCCTTCCGGGCCCGCCAGATACTTTGCGACGCCTACGGCTTCCTCGTGCGTGACGGGCGCAACGTCCATATCCTGTATCTGCCCGTCAAGGCGGTACTTGGGCGGCAGTCCTTCGATAACGTG
Source organism: Oscillibacter sp. (assembly GCA_017527365.1). GTDB lineage: Bacteria > Bacillota > Clostridia > Oscillospirales > Oscillospiraceae > Oscillibacter. The sequence continues at coordinate 5,789 of JAFXQD010000101.1, read as the reverse complement.
CACGTCCGACGCGCCGTCGCGCTTGGCCTTCGCCACCAGTTCCTCTACGGTCATCATAGTCGGTTTCCCCTTCCTTCGCAGACGTTAGAGCGCCGTCAAACATTCTCGTTGACCACGCGCATGACTTCCTCGCAACTCGTGATTCCCTCCAACACGAGCCTCACGCCGTTGGCAAGCATGGAGACAAAGCCGCTTTCGGGGCGCTTCAATTCGGCTTCGATGGCGTCGCGCCCGCGCTGTTCGTAAATGAGCGTGCGCACGCGGGGCGTGATAAGGAGCATTTCAAACACGGCGATACGCCCCCGGTATCCGGTGTTGAAGCACTCCGGACAGCCGGAGCCGCGATAGAATTTCAAGCCCTTGCGCCCCTGCAAGCCCAGTTCGCGCAACTCGGCTTCGTCGGGCTCGTAGGCTTTGCGGCAGTGGGGGCACACGCGCCGCACGAGGCGCTGGGAAATGACGCCGCGCAGGGCGGAGGCGATGATATACGGCTCGCAGCCGATGTCGCGCAGGCGGTCGACGGCGCCCACGGCGTCGTTGGTGTGGATGGTGGAGAGCACGACGTGCCCGGTAATGGCGGAGCGCAAAGCGATGTCGGCGGTCTCGCCGTCGCGGATTTCGCCCACGGCGATGATGTCCGGGTCTTGGCGGAGAATCGCCCGGAGCCCGTTGGCGAACGTCATGCCGATTTTCTCGTTGATTTGCACTTGGTTAATGCCCTCTATGTTGTACTCTACCGGGTCCTCCAGCGTCACGAGGTTGACCGCCTTCGTGTTGAGCTCGTTAATCATGCCGTACATGGTCGTGCTTTTGCCGCTTCCGGTGGGGCCGACAATTAAAATCATGCCGTTGCGCACTTTGAGCATTTCCTCGTAGTGCGCCAAGTCGGGGCCCGTCAATCCGATTGCCTCCCGGCTGACGTAGCCGCCGGACTTGTCCAGCAAACGGAGCACGATTTTCTCCCCGAACACGGTCGGGAGCGTGGAGACGCGCAAGTCTACCGCCTTGTCGCGGGACTGCACGTTGAAGCGCCCGTCCTGCGGCACGCGCCGCTCGGCGATGTCCATGGCGCTCATGATTTTCAGGCGGGAAATCACGGAGCTTTGGATGTCCTTGGGCACGGTCAAAATCTCCTGCATAACGCCGTCGATACGCATCCGGACGTAGAGCCCGGTTTCGCGGGGCTCAATGTGGATGTCGCTCGCCCGCTCCTGTATGGCGCGCTCAATCATGGAGTTGACAAGGCGGATAGTCGGGGCGCTGTTGACGGAGTCGTCGCCCAACTGCGTGGTGACGAAATTCATATCCAGCGCGGGGCCGACGTTCTCGCCGCTGGCGGCGGCCTCGCGCTTCATGTCCTCAATGGCCTTGGCGGCGTTCTCGTTGCTGTAGAGGATTTGTATGGCGTGCTCCACGCCGTCGGCGGTGGCGACCATGGGCACGATTTTCTTTTTGGCGGCCTTCCGCGCCTCCTCGATGGCGATAAAGTTCATGGGGTCGCTCATGGCAAGGTAGAGCTCGTCCTTGACCATGCGCACGGGCACAACCTGATACTGCCGCGCCAAGTTTTTGGGCATGGCCTGCGCCAACTCCGTGGGAATCGGGTAGCGCGTCAGGTCGATGAACTCAATGCCCAGCTGCATTTGCATGGCCTCTATCAACTGCGTCTCCGTGATGATTCCGTTGGAAATGAGCACGGTGCCCAGACGGTCGCGGGTGCCCTTCTGCAACGCCAAGCCCCGGTTTAGTTCCTCTTCCGTGAGCGTCCCCGCCGCCAAGAGCAGTTCGCCCAAACGCTTGTAACGAGCCATACGCCTTCCCTTTCTCCAAGTAAAACAGGTTGTCCGAAAACCTGAGAAAACAAGTTTCCTAAGAGTATATGCCTTTCCGACAAAAAATGCAAGCCCCGCGGCGCCTTCCGGACAAAAATTTCCTTTATTTGACAAAAAGGAAATTGAAATCCCGCGACGCGGTTTTTGAGACCGCTTTTGTGGAAAAATACGCTTTTGAGCGATTTTTGCGCCGTCCGGCGGGGAATCGTGCCGCCGCCGCCGCGAAAAATTTACAAATTCTTTACAATTACCGCGCCGCCCGTTCCGCTCTTGCAATCGGCGGGGAAACGCGGTAGGACGGAGGGCGGAAGTCGGCGAACCGGCGGACGCCGCCGAAACCTGCGGAAGGCTTCGGCGGCGTATGTTACGCTCTGCGCTCTATGCGAACCCAGTAGGGAAACGCTTGGGAGTGAATCTCCGCCTCTAACGGGACGCTAACGCTTTTCAGTTTTCTGCAACCGGCGAAAGCCCATCGTCCGATGTATTTCACGCTGTCGGGGATAACGACGCTTGCCAACCCCGCGCAATCTTGGAAAGCCCTCCCCCCGATTGCAGTTACGTTGTTTCCAATCTCGACAGAAGAAATCAGTTTGCCTTCGTTTTGCCAAGGCTGATTCTTCTGCTGAAAATCCCGCATAGCCCCGCTTCCGGAAATCGTCAAAACGCCGTTTTCATCCAACGCAAAGGAAACGTTGTCGCCGCATTCGCCGCGCTTGATAATTTTAGCGGTCGGCGGTTGCGTATCCCGGTTCAAAGCCTTCGCAATCCGCTTTACAAACCGTTCAACGCGCCGTTCGTCCGGCAGATTGGCTTTTATAATTGTAAAGCGGTTGAGATAGTAGCGCAAGTCGTCGGACAACTCGCAACTATCCATGCGAAAAGGCAATAGCCGTTTTTCCTCTTGAAAGGCTATGCTAACTTCATTTTGCACGTGCTTTGACTGATTGCTTCCCTTATCCAGTATCAGAACAAAGACGGCGCAAGCGCAAATTTCCCGCGTAATCTGCCCCGCATACGCGTCAATAGAATCGCGCCCCATGTACCAGCAGGAAATTCCCGCCCTTTCCAGCGTGTCCGCGAGTTGTTCCGCAAGTTCCCCCTCGCTTGCTTCGTGATAGCTAATGAACACATCCGCCATAGTACGCCCCCTTTCCGGTTAGTACCCCGTGGGGAAGAAGTCGGATTCGCCGTCCACGAGCGGCAGTTCCTCGCTCTCAACGCCCGTAATGCGGATGAAGCGGTCTTTGCGCAGTTGGTAAAGCAAATGCGTAATCTGGGCGTCGTCGCCCTGTATTTCCATCTCCACGCGCCCGTCGCACAAGTTCTTGACCCAGCCCGTGAGTTTGGCGGCGCGGGCGGCGTAGGTTGCGCGGTAGCGGAAGCCCACGCCCTGCACCCGCCCGGAAAAGTAGAAGTGTCTGCGGACTTTCATGCAAAGCCTCCTTTCGCGGTATGCGCGGCGGATTTTCTCCGATTGTACCACGCCGCCGCGCCGAACGCAAGAATTTTCGTCGGGCTTCCGGGCGGGTTCGACAAAATGCGGGCGGCGGGGGGTGTATAATGAAGGCGGTTGCGGCGGGGAGACGGGCGCGGCGTAAAATGCGGCGGGGGGGCCGGGCATGGAAATTGAGGAGAAGTCGGAGGGGCGGACGCTTGCGCTGTCCTTCTACGGGGAAATGGACCACCGGGGCGCGCAGGGCGCGTTGCGCCGCGTGGAACTGGCGGTTGACGCGGCTCTGCCCCTGACGCTCGCGCTGGACTTCTCCGGCGTGACGTTCATGGACAGTTCCGGAATCGCGCTGATTCTGCGCGCCCGGCAGAAAATGCGCCGCCTCAACGGAAGCGTGGTTCTGCGGAACGTGCCGGGGCAGGCGAAGCGGGTGTTGGACGCCGCCGGGATTTCCCGGTTTGTCGCAACGTGAGCGGGACGGGCGGGAGGTTACATAATGAGAAAAACGGCGGTCAACGAGGCGAAGCTGGAATTTCCCAGCAGGAGCGAAAACGAGAGTTTCGCCCGGAGCGCGGCGGCGCAGTTCGCGGCGCAGATGAACCCGACGATTAGCGAATTGGAGGACGTGAAAACCGCCGTCAGCGAGGCGGTCACGAACGCCATTATCCACGCCTACCCCGACACAATCGGCGCGGTGTGTTTGAAACTGCGCGTTTGTCAAGACAACGTGCTGGAAGTGACCGTGCGCGACCGGGGCAGGGGAATCGCGGACATTGCGCAAGCCCGACAGCCCATGTTTACAACCGGGGGCGAGGAACGGAGCGGCATGGGCTTCACGATTATGGAAAGTTTCATGGACGCCGTGACGGTGCGCTCCAAGCCGGGGCGCGGCGCGGCGGTTACCATGACAAAGCGCTTTTCCTCCCGGCGGAGGGAGAAGTAGCGGCGATAAGGCAAGCGGGGCGTTCCGGAGAACGCCCCGCTTTGCCGTCAGGCGGTTAAGTTGCGGTATCCGCGAGACGCCTTGTCAGTCTTCCAGCGCCTTGTAGATATAGGCGGCAAGCGCCGCGCCGACGAACGGCCCGACGATGAACACCCACAGGCTTGCCATAGGCGCCGCGTTCCCGGTCATGGCCGCCACGATGGCGGGGCCGAGGCTCCGCGCCGGGTTGACGGAAGTGCCCGTCAGACCGATGCCGAGGATGTGCACGCCCGTCAAGGTCAGACCGATGACGAGGCCGCCGAAGGAGCCGTGCTTGGCTTTCGGGGACGTGACGCCCAGAATGCAGAGCAGGAAAATGCAGGTCAGCAGGATTTCGACGAGCAGTCCGGCGACGACGTTGCCGCCCACGCCCGCGAGGCCGTTCGTGCCGAGGCCGCCGGTCTTGTCCTCCACGCCGCCCATGCCGAAGATGGCGGCGAGCAGTCCGGCGCCGACGAGGGCGCCCACGCACTGCGAGACCATGTAGCCGACCAGTTCCGAGGTGTCCTTCATGCGCCCGCTGAGGTATACGCCGAGCGTCACCGCCGGGTTGATGTGGCACCCGGAGATGTTGCCGATGGAGTACGCCATAGCGACGATGGACAGGCCGAACGCCAGCGCCGTGAGGACGTAGCCGCCGCCGTTGGCGGCGTCGCAGCCCACCAGCATGGCGGTGCCGCAGCCCAGAACGACCAGCGTCATGGTTCCAATGCCTTCCGCGATGTACTTTTTCATTCCGCAGAGCCTCCTTTCAATGTAAGCCTATTATAACAGGCTTGTCCGCGCTTTGCAAGGCGAAAGCGCCCAAAATCGCGCCGCCGCCCGGCGGAAAAATCATTCAATTTTTTCCAATCGGCGGCGGCTTGCGGACTCACAGCGGCGGGAGCTCCCAGCCGACCAGCAACGCGCCCCTCTCTACGGACACCGCCGCCTTGTCCGCCGCGATATGGTTGCTCACGCCCAGCGGGAAGTCCGGCGAAATCTCCCCGCCCTCCAAGCCGTAGAGCGCCCCGCGAACCGTCGCGCCCGACGCCGCCCCCCCGAAGGCGAACACCGACAGCAGGGCGTCGGGAACCGTGCGCGGGATTTCCAGCGATTCGTTCTCGATGACCGTCCAGACAAAGTTCCGGTCGTAGAGGAAGCCCCGCGCCTCGCGGCGGCGCAGATAATAAAGCCCCTGCATATTGGCTATGGCGTGGTCGGGGCGGGCGCCGCCCGCGCCGCCGTAGATATGGAACTCCCGGCACCCCCGCGACAGCCCCGCCTTGAGCGCCAGCATGGTGTCGGTGTCGTCCTTCATGACCGGGACGCGCTCGACGTGGGGCGCGTCGGGGAGCGCGGACGGCGCGGACATGGAGTCAAAGTCGCCGATGAGCAAATCCGGCGACAGGCCGAGCTTGCGGCAGAGCAGATACCCGGCGTCGGCGGCGATAAGGAAATCGCCGGAGCGGGGGCGTTCGCGCAGGCCGTCAAAGTCCCCGGCGGAGAATACGAAACAGCGTCGCATAGCTTGCACTTCCTTCCT
>JAFXQD010000011.1 GCA_017527365.1 Oscillibacter sp. | reverse complement strand
GGCTTGACGGCGACGGTACCCAGCTTGACAGCAAGACCTATAAGGAAGGCGAAGTCCTGCCCACGACCGACAAGGTGCCCACGAAGGCCGCCGACGAGCAGAACACTTATACGTTCGCCCAGTGGGACGGCGGCACGGTTGACGGCAATGTCACGACCTACAAGCCCGAATTTATCGCTACGGCGATTCTCAAGGTAATTTGGCTTGACGGCGACGGCTCCCAGCTCGACAGCAAGACCTATGCGCAAGGCGAAGCCGTGCCCACGACCGACAAGGTGCCCACGAAGGTTGCCGACGCTCAGAACACTTACGTGTTCAAAGAGTGGACGCTTACTGCGGACGGCGCCGTCAGGACCTACGCGCCCGAATTTACCGCCGTGCCGATAAGCGCCCCCGTGTATACGGTAATCTGGCTTGACGGCGACGACAGCGAGCTTGACAGAAAGACCTATCATGAAGGCGAACCTGTTCCGGCTACCGACAAGATTCCCACTAAGGCTCCCGACGCCGAGAACACTTACGTGTTCAACGAGTGGAAGTTGCAGTCGGAGGTCGGCAACGACAGAACCTATAAGCCGGAATTTACCGCCGTGCCGATAGGCTCTTCCGACCGCACGGTAATCTGGCTCAACGGCGACGGAACCACCCTTGACAGCAAGACCTATCAGGAAGGCGAAGCCGAGCCCACGACCGACAAAATCCCCGTCAAGGCGGAGGACGACCAGAACACCTACGTGTTCTCCAAGTGGGACAGCGGCACGGTTGACGGCGCCGTCAAGACCTACAAGCCCGACTTTACCGCCGTTCCGAAAGCCTCTTCCGCCCGCACGGTGATTTGGCTCAACGGCGACGGCTCCCAGCTTGACAGCAAGACCTATCAGGAAGGCGAAGCCGAGCCTACGACCGACAAGACGCCTACTAAGACGGAAAACGGCGTCGCGCTGACCTTTACCGGATGGGACGGCGGGACGGTGAACGGCAACGTCAAGACCTATGCGCCGCAATTCGCCCAGCCCGGCGCGTCCTACACAGTCACGGTAGAGGACGGCGGAACCGGCTCCGGAACCTATAAGCCGGGCGATACGGTCTATATCACTGCGGCTCCCGAAAAGGACAACCGGATATTCGCGGACTGGACTTGGAGCGGCCCGGAAGGGTTCGTGATTCCCGACAGCCTCTCGAACCTCACTTCCTTCACCATGCCGGAGGGCAACGTCACCGTGACGCCGAACTATCAGGGCGGTTGCTACGTCGCAACGGCGGTGTACGGCTCCTATGATTGCCCCGAAGTCTGGACGTTGCGTCGCTTCCGCGACACCGTTCTGGCGAAAACGTGGTACGGTCGCTTGTTCATCCGCCTGTACTACGCCGTCAGCCCCACGGCTGTGAAGCTCTTTGGCGACTGCGGCTGGTTCCAGAACTTCTGGCGCGGCAGGCTCGACAGCATGGTCTCCAACTTGCAGGAGAGCGGTTTCGAGTCCACCCCCTATCAGGACAAAGCGTGGTAATAAACGGCTTTAGCCTCTAAGGCAGTTACAAAGCCCCGGCAAGACCCGAAAGTCTTGCCGGGGCTTATCTCGCTTCCGTATTAAGAAATCATCAGCTTTCCGCGCCGACGCGCAAGCCTTCCGCCTCGAAACGCGCCCGGTAAATCGGGCGGAGCCACTCCGGCTGTCGGCTGACGCTTCCGGACAGCCGCGCAAGCGTCCGTTTTCCGACGCGCCTGTCAAGAATGGCGAACATCCGCACGGCGGCGTTTTCCGACGAAAGCGCGTCCCGCACGGGCGCGTTCAGGTACTCCCGGAGCGCGTCCCTGATGTGGTAAAGCTCCATCGCGCCGCGTTCGATAGATTCCATGTCCGCAAGGCGGAAAATCTCGTCATAGCGGGGCTTGTCGTCCTCGTACAATTCCCACCAGCGGCGATTTTCCCCTAATTCCGCCTTGACGCGGTTGGAAATTTTAGTATTGTGAATTTCGTTGTAGGGGTTGGCGAACACGACCTCTTTTCCGTCCAGACGGAGCGCGAAGCGTCCGTAATTGTCCGGGGCGCCGTGGTAGTGCGTGAGGAAATACCGCACGCGCCCCCGAAGCGCGGGGCAGAGCAAATCCTGCTCCAGACGCTTCCGGACGCCGCTCCAACTCTGCACAAGCTCCTCCTCGTTTTCTGCAAGCGATTGCGCTTCCCTTGCGGCTATAACCGAAAGGAAGCGCGTTTTTATTTTTCCCAGAGCCGCCGCACGGCGTCCATATTCCGGCTTTCAACGGCGCGGAGGCTTTCGACGGCGCGTTTCCGCGCCTCCGGATTCCCGGCGCGGCTGACGGCGCCGTCCAGCAACGCGCAAAGCTCCGTTTCCGTGAGCGTGTCCAAGTCCGCGAACAAGTCCTCGCCCAGATAGCGCAGGAACGCCGAAACTTTCGGGTCATAGACGACGCCGACAAGCGGGATACCCTGTCCGGCGGCGAAAATGAGCGCGTGGAGCCGTAGCGACAGTATCACTTCCATACGCGACAGGGCGCCGATAATCGTGCCCGTGTCACCGGCGTCGTCAAGGAAGTAATGCGGGACGCCTTGCAGGGCTTTGGCGGCGGGACGGTGCGCCGCCGGATCCTGCCGCTTTTCGATAGCCGTGAAAACGGGCGTCAACCCGTACTTTTCCCATGCGTAACGCGCCGCCGCGCCGAATATCGGCGCTTTTTTGTCGTAGCCCTTCCAGTTCCGCAACGCAAGGCAGAGATAGCGCCCGTGCGGGGGGATTCCTGCGCGTTCCAGCACGGCGTCCACTTCCGATTCCGGCGCGGGCGTCAGGGTCAAGGCGGGGTCGGCGGAGAGGATGATTTCCGGCTTTGTCACGCGCAAGGCTTCCAATTCGCGCAGGGAATCGGATTCCCGTAAGGTAATCGTATCGGCGCAACGGTTCAAGACGCGGCGCGTCAGATTGCGGTCGCCCCTGTGCTTGACGGGGCCAATGCCGCAACCGTACATTAATACGCGACAGCCGCGACGTTTGGCGGCGTAGAGGGTGTAAAGGTAATACCATAGACTTCGGCGGCTGGTGGCGTCCTGTATCAGACTGCCGCCGCCGTTGATATACAACCGGGCGTTGCGCATGGCCTTGCCCATGCCGGGCAGGTCGAACATATACAGCGCCTTGACATCGTTCTGGGCGGCGGTCTCCGCCGGGTCACGCGACAGCACCGTGATTTCCGCGTCGGGCGCGGCGGTTCGGACTTCCCGCAGAATCGCGCTTAAAATCGCCTCGTCCCCGGCGTTGCCCAGACCGTATGCCCCGCAGATTACAATTCCGTTCCTATCCGTTTTGACCGCCTCCTTATCAGGCAAGCCCCAAAAGCCGCTTCAGGTCGCGGGTAATCGCCGCGTTGTAGTCCGACAAATCGTCGTAGCGCTTTTCGGACGGCTTTTCCGCGCCGCACAGCGCCTCTGTCATGTCCGCGCAACCCGCGATTCCAGGGTTGTACGGCTCCAGATTTTTGGAAATATAGATGGGCAGTCCCAAGGCCTGCGCCTCCCGGATAACCATTCCCTGCCCCTCGTAGCGGGACGTTAGCACGAATCCGTCGAGCTTGTCCATGTAACAGAAGGGGTTTTTCTGGTTGCCGAGCAGCGTCACGAAGCCGCCAAGCCCAAGCGAGGCGATTTGGCGTTCGAGGGCGGCGCGGTCGGGTCCGTCGCCAATCAGGTAGAAATGGAAGTCCCGGCGCCGCTTTTTCACTTCCGCCAGATAGCCCATGAGCAAATCATAGCCCTTCTGGCGGCAGATACGCCCCACGGAGCACAGGTTCAGTTTGTCCGGGTCGGGCTGGAACTCTACGGGCAAATCCTTCTTGCGGAAAATCTCCTCCGTGTCGATATGGTTCGGGATAGGGACAATGGGCTTGTCGCGGACGCCGGAGGCGCGGCGGAAGCCGTCGATAATCCCCGGCGACACCGCCGCGAACGCGTCGTAGCGGCGCAGTTTGCCCTTGAAGAAATGCCATAAGACGCGGTATTTCGGCTCGTTGCGGAGCTTGATTTCCATGTCGTTGTGAATCCACATGATTTTTTTCCGGGCGCGGCATTTCAGCGCCCCCACCGCGCATTCGTTCTGATAGCTGTTGAAATCGATTGCGGCGTCGTACTCTTTCCCATGGGTAATGTCTCCGGAGAGGGCGTAAAGCAGGTCAAAATAGACGAAGCGTTTCAGGGCGGCGGCTCCCGGATTCAGGCGGATGATTTTTAGGTTGTCGTCGGAGGGCATGTCGAAAAAACTGCCCTCGTCGTAAAGGTACAAATCCACTTGGCAGGACGCGTAATCAATCTCCCTTAGAATGTTAATCAGCGCCTTTTGGATTCCGCCGACGCGCAAATCGGACTGGAAGATGGCAATATGTTTCATGTCAGAAGCCGCCTTTCCGGAAACGCCGACCCCGCGAAGATTCGCCGGGACGGAAAGAAAATACTTGTGAAACGACGAAAAGTATTATACAATAGAGCCCGCCCTTTGTCCATACTTTTCGGGCGGGGAATCCCGCAGGCAAAAAGCCCGCCGCGCAACGCGGCGAACCTTTCGGAAAAATCGTAACACGGAGGCACAAACATGAAAGAAAAAGCGGCGAAACTCGGCAGGTTCAATGTCGTGGACGTTGCCGCCGTCGCGCTGATTGCGGCGGCTCTGGTCTTTGCGGTCTGGAAAATCGCCGGAAGCGACCGCGACCCGCAAGACCGCAACGTCACCATGACTTACCGCGTCATGACCGAAGGCGTGTCCGGCGAACTCTACGAGAGCGTAAAGGCGCATATCCCCTCCCAGCTCATGGCGTCCGGGAAAATGCTCGACGGCGAGATTTTGTCCGTGGAGCAGGGGCCGTACTACGTCCTCGGCAACGACGGCGAATGGTCTCCCGACCCCCAGCGCGTCAACCTTTATTTCACCGTCCGCCACCACACGACCGCCGGGGACGTGCTTCTCAGCAAGGTGGACGAGCAGGAAATCCGCATCGGGCGCAAGGACTACACCCTCAAAACGGAGTATATCGAGTTCCACAACGCGATTATTCTTGACATCGACTGGGACTTTTCCGACGACGCGTCCGAATAAGCGCAACGCGGCGCCCCGCCGAAAGGCGGGGCGTTTTTCCGTTACCGGAGCGCTTGTATCAAATCGGGCAGGGTTTTTTCAAAGTCCACGCCGTACCACGGTTTTTCGGGGTTTTCCAGCGTCACGCGGATGGTATGCGCCGTATAGTCCGCCGCGATTTTCACCGCTTTTTCCAGCGTCCGCCCCTGCGCAATCGCCCCCGCGCACACGCTCGAAAACAGGTCGCCCGTGCCGTGATAGGCGGCGTTCACAAGGTCGTTCTGGTAGCGGAAGAACCCGCGCTTCTTGCCGTAGCCCATGACGCCCGTTTTCCCCGGCGAGAGCGAAACGCCCGTCAGAATGGCGGTCTCCGCGCCCAGCGCCGACAGCTTTTCCAACAACCCCGTAACATACGCCTCGTCATAACTCTCCCGGTACTCCGTTCCCGTCATGAGGCAGGCTTCCGTGATGTTCGGCACGATAATGTCGGCTTCCGCGCACAGCCCGGCGTTGAGCGCGGCGTAGTCCATATCGAACGCCGGGTACAGCTTGCCGTTGTCGCCCATGACCGGGTCAACGAAAATCAGCGTGTCGGGCGTGCGGAACATAGCGAAAATGCGCTTTGCGATTTCGATTTCCTCCGCGCTTCCCAGATAGCCCGTGTAAATGGCGTCGAAGCGCACGTTTTCGCTTTTCCAGTGTTCCGCGATTGGGATTAACTGGTCGGTCAAGTCCTTGACCGTGAAGTTTTTGAACATGGTATGCGTAGACAGCACGGCGGTCGGCAAAATGACTGTTTCCACGCCCATCGCCGACAGCACGGGCAGGGCGATTGTGATAGAGCATTTGCCAAGGCAGGAAATGTCCTGAATCGTTAAAACGCGCTTCATAGCAACGCCTCCTCGCGTCCGTAGGATATACGGCGGATTATACGCCCCTTTCGCCCGATTGGAAATAGCGTTTTTTCATAATTTTATAGTAAAGAATTGGCGCGGATTTGACGCCGTTTCCGAAAAAACCGCGCCCGTGACGGGCGCGGCGGCTTTTATGCGCAACGTTACGGCGTTTCCGCTTGCGCGGTCTCTTCCGTATCGGCGGGGATATGCTCCGCTTGCGGCGTTTCTTGCGTATCGGCGGGTGTTTCCGCCTCTTCCGTCGCGGCGCCTTCCTCCGCGACGACTTCCCCCGTCCAATCGACAATGCCGCCGAACTCGTAAGCGTTGCGGTAGCCCATGGACGCGAGGATTTTGGCGGCTTCCACGGCGCGGCGCCCGGCGTAGCAGTAAATCAGCAACACTTGCTGTCTGTCGGGCAGAGCCGCCCGCACGGCGTCCGCGTCCTCCCGAATCGTGTCAATCGGCAGGCAGACCGCGTTCGGAATGTGCCCGCCCGCGTACTCCGTCTCCGTGCGGACATCTAAAATCAGGCAGCCGGGGGCGTTGTCCATGACTTTCATGGCTTCCTGCTGGGTCAGGGACTTGTAGCTCTCTCCGGTTCCGAACATAAAATAGAGCGCAACAAGCGCCAGCAAAACGCCGCCGACAACGATTGCTTTTGTCCAGACTTTTTGCATTGCTCCTCCCGCCTTCCCCTCTTTTTATCTGTTTTCCGATTACTTCAAGACTTCCGTCAAAGTCTCCATCATCTTGGCAACGTCAATGGGCTTTGCGATGTGGCTGTCCATCCCGGCGTCCTTCGCCGCCTGTATGTCCTCCGAAAACGCGTTGGCGGTCATGGCGACAATGGGAATCTTCGCAAGTTCCGGATTGTCAAGGGCGCGAATGGCTTGCGCCGCCTCGTAACCGTTCATGACGGGCATTTGAATGTCCATGAGGACAAGCTGGTAGTCGCCGGGGCGCGACGCCGCGATTTTTTCCACGGCAATCTTGCCGTTTTCGGCTTCGTCCAGTTGGAAACCCGCCTCTTCCAGCAGAATCGTCGCAATTTCGCGGTTGATTTCATTGTCTTCCACGAGCAGGAGCTTGACTTTGCTGAAGTCGATTTCCGGGGCGGCGCCTTCGCCGGACTGCCCTTCTCCGCCCTCCGGCTCCTCCTCTACTATCGGGAACTCCACGCGGATGATAAATTCCGTGCCCTTGCCCTTTTCGGTCTCCACGTCAATTTCGCCGTTCATCAGGTCAACGATGCTTTTTGTAATCGCCATGCCTAAGCCCGTGCCCTGAATGTTCTCCACGTCTGTCGTGCGCTCGCGCTCGTAAGCCTCGAACACCTTCGCGGCGAACTCCGGGCTCATGCCCATTCCGGTGTCCTTGACGCGCAACTCATAGGGGGCTTTGCCGTCGTCGGCGGGGGCTCCGGTCTGCGTCAGCGTGACCGTGACGCTTCCGCCCTCCGGCGTGAACTTGTAGGCGTTGCTGATAAGGTTGAGCAAAACGCGGTTAAGGCGGTTCACGTCGCACAGCACGGTTTTATTCGCCAGCCCCTCGGCAACGACGCTGTAGCGAATGCGTTTCGTCTCCATTTGCGTTGCGAACAGGTCCCGCACTTCGCCCATGGCTTTCACGAGGTCGCATTTCTGCGGCTCCAGCTCCATTTTCCCGCTCTCAATGCGGCTCATCTCCAGCACGTCGTTGATAAGCGCGAGCAAATGGCGGCTGGACGCGTCGATTTTCGTCAGATAGTCCGCGACGCGTGGCGGTATGCCCTCCTCCTTCTGCGACAGCGTGGTATAGCCTATAATGGCGTTCATGGGCGTGCGGATGTCGTGGCTCATGTTGGACAGAAACGTGCTTTTCGCCTTGTTGCTCCGCTCCGCCTGTATTTTCTGTATCTCCATGTCCTTTTCCCGCTTCTGCATGAGCGTGTACAAGTGGAACATGATGTACAGCGAAACCGCGATAAGGAACATTTGCGCCATGCTGTTTTTCAGGAGCGCGTCGCCGACGTGGTCCATTTGGGATTGGATATAATAGGCGGTGTCCCGCTGTTCGGTGGGCGTGAGCTTCACGCCGTGCTCGCCGAGTTCCTGATAGTTGTAGTCGCTGAGATTGTTCAGCACTATCCTTGTCGTGTCCTGCGTGGCTTCCCGAACCCATAAGGTTGAGATAAAGAGGATGAGGAACAAAAGGGTAATCCAGACGACGGTGGACTTTCCGAAACGCTGTTGCGTGTCGCGCCGGAAGATGTAGCGGAAGAATACGAACCCAAGGACGCTCCACGCCACTAAAATGAGGTAGGATTCCGTGGTGAGGGCGCTGACGGTGAGGAAGTTCGGCACGAGGAAATAGAGGAAAAACAGCGCGGAAATGACCATGCCCGCCATGCCCGTAATCTGCACGACGATATTCGCATTGTCTTTGGCGACTTTATAGGCGGAGGCGGAGGCGTAGACGTAGGCGATAGTCGCGCCGATGGTGTTCACGTCCACAATCCAGCCTATGGCGGTGCGCCCGAAGAAAGGAATGGGAATGGAAATCGCCATAATGAAAAGGAGGGCGTTTTCGGGGGCTTGGCGCTTGTTGAGCTTGCCGAACCACGCCGGGAGCATGTTGTCCCGCGCAAGGGCGTAGATGAGGCGGCTTGCGGCAATGGAGTTGCCCAAGAGCCCGGTAATGACCGCCGCCAGAATCGTAAAGAGCAGGATTATCAGCCCCGCCTCGCCCAAGAGCCCATGCACGGCGAAGAACACGGGCAGACCCTTCAAGCCGTTGAGTTTGCCGATGTCGGCGATGTAGGTGTCCCAATGGCTGTACCCGGACGGCAGGACGGACGCGGCGAGCAGGGACAGCGACGCGTAAGCGACAACACCCGTGGAGACGGCGGCTGTCAGCACGGCGAAGGATTTTTTCACCGGAAACTTGAACTCCTCTGCGGAATGGGAAATCGACTCGAAGCCGACAAACGCCCACGGCGCCAAGGCGATGATGTTGAACGTCTCCGCGAAAGGGTTGTTTCCGGGCGCGAAGGCGGGTCGGAAATGCACGAAGCCTCTGCCGTCCAGCCAACAGCCGATATGTTCCCGGACGACCGCCGCGCCGCCAATCAGGATTCCGCCCAGCAGGACGCAAGCCATGACGGTTTGAACCCGCGCCGCGAACTTGCCGCCCCGGATGCTTGCGAATCCGAACAGTTCCAGCGCCGCCAGCGACAGCATGACTTCCCCAAAATAGATGTCGTACCCGGCAATCTGGTAGTGGAAGCCGACTTGGAACAGCCCGCCGAAGAGGTTGCGGAACACCAGCGGCAACGCAGTCGCGTTCGCCCACATGATGGCGATATAGACAAGGATAAGAAACCATGCGCTCAAAAAGCCGTGGTCGTAGCCGAACGTCTTTTTTGTATAGGCAAACGTGCCTCCGGCGTCGGGGCAGCGGTTCATCATGTAGTGGTAGTTCGCGCCGATAACGAGCATGACCGCGCCGCCGACAACCATGCCGAGCAGCGTCCCCAAGGGGCCCGCGATAGGCAGAAACGTCGTGCCGGGCATGACAAACGCGCCCCAGCCGACCGCGCACCCGAACGCCAGCGCCCATGCGTTTAAAGGCGAGAGGAAGCAGGGCAATGCGGATTCTTCTTTCTGCGCGTTCTCCACGCCAATCACATCCTTCCTATCTGCGCGTGAACGGGCTCCGCCCGTTCCGGAAATTTCATGGAAAGCCTTCCGTTTCCTATCATACCATAGCCGGGAAAAGAAAGCAAGTAAAATATTTAGGGGGGGGGGTAGAACAAACTTTTTTTGCTTATTTTAACGGCTGTTTTTTGCGTTTTTAGCTCGTATTTCAAACTTATTGCAAATTTTCAAGAACAAAGCCGCCCTTGGCGGGCGGAAAAATTTTCGGGCTTGCGCGGTTGGAAAAGAAACCCCTCCCCCTGTCCCCCTCCCCATAGGGGAGGGGGACGGTATCCGCCGCGTTTGCGGGCGTTGCGCCCCGCTTTTGCTCTTGCCCCTCC
>JAFXQD010000100.1 GCA_017527365.1 Oscillibacter sp. | reverse complement strand
AGGGGGTCTTTTTAAACCCCCTCCCGGCGCTCCGCGCCGCCCTCCCCAAAGGGGAGGGCTTTGGTCGGCGTAATGTTGGGGCAGTTTATTTTTATGCAAGTCCTTAGCGTTTCGGCGCGTCGGACGCAATCAGCATTTGAGGGCGTCGAGGGTGCAGGTCTTGGCAATGCTCTTGCGGATTTCGGCGCGGAGCGGCAACACCGACGACGGCGACACGCTCAACTCGTCAATGCCGATGGCAAGGAACGTCGGCAACAGGCTGATGTCGGCGCCAAGCTCGCCGCAAATGCCAATCCAGATTCCCTTCTCGTGGGCGGCGTCCGCCGCCATTTTCAGGGCGCGGAGTACCGCCGGGTGGTGCGCGTCAAAGAACCGCCCCAAATCGCTGGCCTGGCGGTCGCAGGCAAGCGTGTATTGCGTGAGGTCGTTCGTGCCGACGGAGAAGAAGTCCACTTCCTCGGCGAGTTCCGGAGCGACGAAAATGGACGACGGCGTCTCAATCATAATGCCGATTTCGGTTTCCTTGTTGTAAGGGATTCCCTCTTTGTCGAGCTCCGCCATCACGTCGGCGCAGGCGCGCTTGCACTCCTTGACTTCCCAAACCGACGTAATCATGGGGAACATAATCGCCACCTTGCCGTAGGCGGAGGCGCGGTAGAGGGCGCGAAGCTGGGTGCGGAACACCTCGCGGTTGTTCAGGCAGATACGGATAGCCCGGACGCCCATGGCGGGGTTTTCCTCTTTCTTGAGGTGGAAGTATTCCACCTGCTTGTCGGCGCCGATGTCGAGGGTGCGGATGATGACGCGCTTGCCCTCCATGGCGGCGGCGACCTTCTTGTAGGCTTGGAACTGCTTCTCTTCCGACGGGTAGTCGGTCTCCGCCAGATAGAGGAACTCGGAGCGGAACAGCCCGATTCCCTGCCCGTCGTTGTTCTTGACGGCGGCCACGTCGTCGGGGTTGCCGATGTTGCAGTAGACGTTGATGTGGCGCCCGTCGAGCGTCACGTCCTCCTTGCCCTTCATCTCCGCCATCAGTTCCTTGAACTTCTTCTGCTTCTCCATCTTGTCCTTGAAGGTCTGGATAGTCAGGTTGTCGGGGTCAAGGACGATTTTCCCGGTCTCGCCGTCAAGGTACGCCATGCGCCCTTGGAGGCTTTCCTTCAAGTCGGCGCCGAGGCTGCAAATGGCGGGGATGCCCATGGTGCGGGCAAGGATTGCGGTGTGGCCGTTGCTGGAGCCGGCGGTCAGCGCGAAGCCTAAGATTTTGGACTTGTCAAGCTGGAGGGTTTCGGACGGCGCGAGGTCGTCGGAGCAGAGGATGACGGGCTCCTCGGAGTCAATGCCGCCCTCGGCGATTCCCATGAGGTTGTTGAGAATGCGCTGGGTCACGTCCTTCACGTCGGCGGAACGCGCCCGCATGTAGGCGTCGTCCATGGCGGCGAACATGGCGGCGAACTGCTCCCCCGCCTCCTTGACGGCGTACTCGGCGTTGCAGGATTCGTCGTTGAGCATGGTTTCAATGGCTTCCACGTAGTCGTCGTCGTCGCAGAACATGGCGTGGGTCTCGAACAGGATGGCGCTTTCCTCCCCGGCTTCCTCGCGGCACTTGTCCGCCAGCGCGTAAAGCTGGGCGGAGGACTTTTCCCGCGCCTCGACGACGCGGGCTTTCTCCGCCGCCGTGTCGTCGGCTTTCGCTTTGGCAATGTCATAGTTGGGGCGTTGGAAGAAGTACAGCGGGCCTCTCACGACGCCCTTGGAAATGCCCTTGCCTTGAATCAGAACCATAAAACTGCCCTCCTGATGATGTTACGGAGCCGTCCGGGATACGGGCGGCGTTACGGAAAAAGGGGACGCCCGCCCGACCAGCGGCGCGGGCGTTCCCCGTTGCGCTTATAGTTCCCGTCCGCAAGCGCGGGACGCGCTTTCCGGCACAGGGACGCGGCGATTAAATCTCGGCGGCGAAATTGTTCTTGAAGAACGCCTTCATCGCGTCGATAGCGGCGGCTTCGTCCCCGCCCTCGGCGCTGACGGTCACCTCGTCGCCCTTCTTGACGCCAAGCCCCATGAGCTTCATGAGCTGGGACGCCTTCACGGTCTTGTCGCCCTTGGTGACGCTGATGACGGTGTCGCCATAGTTCTTGGCCTCTTTGGCAAGCTGTCCGGCGGGGCGGGCGTGGATTCCGAGCTCGTCGTTAATGACGCATTTGAACTCCAACATGTCGAAACTCTCCTTCTAAAATGTGGTGGTGTATTGGAAACGGGCGCGGGAGACCCGCTTTCAAACGTTTGCGTCTCCCCCTTTGGGGGAGATGTCACGCAGCGCCGGAGGGGGTTAGCCCTGAAAGCCTGTCCGGGCGTCCGCGTGGACTGGCGGACAGGCTCCCATCTCCGAAACGGGGCGAATCAGGCGTTGACGACGCCGGGGAACGCGACGTTGCTGTAGTCGTCGCTGTTGGTCAGCAGGGTCACAACCACGTCGGGGTGGTTGGCGGCTTTGATTTTGTCGCGGTCGAACTTCACGAGGGGCTGCCCCGCCTTGACCTTGTCGCCCTCTTTGACAAGGGCTTGGAAGCCGTCGCCGTTCATGGCTACCGTGTCGACGCCGATGTGAATGAGCACTTCCATGTCGCCGGGGCCGGTAATGCCGACGGCGTGCTGGGTCTCCGCGACGGAGGAGATTTCGCCGTCATACGGGGAGCGCACGACGCCTTCCTCCGGCCATACGCCGACGCCGGAGCCAAGGACGCCCGCCGCAAAGGTCGGGTCGGGAATCTCCGTGTACGGAATCACCTTTCCGGGGACGGGGGCAAGCACCGTTCCCGCCTCGCAGGTAATCACGGGCTCTTGGGGCTTGGAGGGCTCGGCGGGGATGTCGGACGGAGCCGCTTTCTGGGCGGGGGCGTCCTCTTTCCAGACGAACCACGTGCCGACGAACGCAATGCCGCCGGAGACCGCAAGCAGGATGGTGTACACAACGGGGTTGTTAATGGTGAGGTAGCCGGGGATTCCGGTGACGCCGTAGGCGGTGGCGCCCAAGCCGGTAATCGCGCCGAAGATGGCGCCGACCGCGCCGCCGACCATGCCGCACACGAACGGCTTGAAGAAGCGCATGTTCACGCCGAAGATGGCGGGTTCGGTAATGCCCAGCGCGGCGGAGGCGGAAGAGGGAATGGCGATAACTTTCGTCTTGTTGTTTACCGCTTTCAGACCGACCGCCAAGCAGGCGCCGAACTGCGCGAAGTTCGCGGCGGAGGCTATCGGCATCCACGTGTTCAAGCCGACGGAGGACAACATGCCCGCCTCAATGACGTTGTACATGTGGTGCAAGCCCATAACGACCGTAGCCGGGTAGACCGCGCCCATGACCATGGCGCCGATGGGGTTGGCGACAATCTTTTCCGCGACGCCGAGGACGATGGTTTCCAGACCGGAGAAGATGGGGCCGATAACCATGAAGGTCAGCAGAGCCGTGACAAAGACGGTGCACAGCGGGGTAACGAACAGGTCAATCATTTCGGGGACGTGCTTGTGCAGCCATTTCTCCCACTGGCACATGAACCACACGGAAATGACAACCGGGATGACGTGCCCCTGATAGCCCAACTGGTTGATTTGTCCGAGCGTGTAGGAATCGGTAATCTTGATGTGCCCGAAGAGGTACCAAACGTCGTAGCCGTCGGCGGCGTTCCAGCCGTTGGTGAGGGCGGAGTGAATCATGAGCAGACCCACGACGGCGCCGAGGAAGATGTTCCCGCCGAACACGCGGGCGGCGGACACGGCGACGATAACGGGCAGATACGCGAAGGCGGTGTTGGCGACCATGTCAAGGAAGCCGTACCAGTCGGTTTCGGCGAAGCCCAGTCCGGGGATTTTGCCGAGGGCTTCCACCAAGCCCATCATGAGGCCGGAAGCCACGATTGCGGGGAGAATGGGCACGAACACGTCGCCCAAGGCTTTTACCATGCGTTTGGGAAGGGGCTGCTGGGCGGCGGCGGCGGCTTTGACTTCCTCCTTGCTGGCGGCGGTCAAGCCCGTAATGGCAAGGAACTCGTCATAGACTTTGTTGACGGTGCCCGTGCCGATGATGAGCTGAAGCTGTCCGGCGTTGGAAAAGACGCCCTTGACGCCCTCCACGTCCTCCAGAGCCTTCATGTCCATCTTGCTGTTGTCCGCGATGACAAGCCGCAGACGGGTTGCGCAGTGCGCGGCGCTGACGACGTTCTCCTTGCCACCGAGATGGCTGAAGATTTCCTCCGCGCATTTCCGATAGTCCAGAGCCATGTCTCACTCTCCCTTTCTTCTCTCCGACAATCTGCGGGGGTAAGCGTCCGATTTGCGGATGTCGCCCCCGCGAAAACATGACATATTGTAATCTTTTTTCATCATTTTGTAAAGCCGCAAAATCCATAAACATTATCGCCGCCTCTTGTGCAAAGCGTCCAAAGGGCGCTTGGAAACCTTGTGCAATGCGTCAATTTGCGCCTTTTCCACGCGGGCGGGGAGCGGGCGTTTGGACAGACCCCGGCTCGCGGCAGGCGGAGCCGCCCCCTCCCGCGCCTTGCCCTTGCCGGACGGGCGCCGGGGGCGTATAATGCGGGGGGAAAGGCGGGATTCTATGGCAAAGCCGATTGAGGAGCTGACCATTATCGACGACTTCATGTTTGGCGCCGTGATGAGCGACGCCGAATACTGCAAGCCGCTTTTGGAGCTGATTCTTGGCGTCAAGATACGCAAAATCGGGTACCCGGAACTGCAAAAGACCCTCAACGAGCGTTACGGCTCCAAGAGCGTGCGCCTTGACGTTTATGTAGAGGACGACGCCGGGACGGTCTACGACGTGGAGATACAGACCGCGGACAAGAAGAACCTGCCCAAACGGGCGCGGTACTATCAGGGGTTAATCGACCTGGGCATTCTGGAAAAGGGCGGGGATTACGCGGCGCTGCGCAAAAGTTTCGTCATTTTCATCTGCGCGTATGACCCGTTCGGGCGGGGGCGCTGGGTTTACGCCTTCGAGAACCTCTGCCGCGACAATACGTCCATTTCGCTGGGCGACGGGGCGGCGAAAGTTATCCTGAACACAAAGGGCTATGTCGGGGAAATCAGCGGCGAACTGAAAGCGCTGTTGCGCTATATGGGCGGCGCGGCGCCGGAGACCAACTACACGCGGGCGCTGGACGGCGCGGTCATGAGTATCCGCAGGGATGAGAAATGGAGGCGGGATTATATGTTGCTTGCAGAACGGGACAGAATGAATCAGCGTCTGGGCAGACGCGCCGACCGGGTTTCCCATGTCCGGAAGTTCAGAGGGCGTTTTGACGCGGACGAACTGGCTGAACTCTATACTCTTCAGCCGAAAGCAGTTACTGCCATACTGGACGCCATCGACGCCCACCCGGACTGGGACGACGAAACCGTAGCCGAGAACGTGGACTTTGAATAACCTCCGGCGGGGCGCCCTGCGACGGGCGCCCCGCTTTTGTCCGCCGTCACGCGGCGGCATTGCATTACTCCGGTTTTGTTTGTTGGTTTCAATCCGCCCGCCCCGCGAACAGGGCGGGACAACACGGGAAACTCAGTCCAATTTGGTATAGTTTCAACCCGCCCGCCCTGTTCGCAGGACGGGACAATAGTTCAGTCGAGTTTGGTATACAGCCATGCGAAGCCGTAGCCGGGCAAGTCCACTTTCAGGTCGGAACGCGGCTTCCCGGTCATCAGGTCAACGTAGGTTTCCGGCTCGTTGAGCCACGCGGACTGCTCAATCTGCGAGAAGTTGAACAGCGCAAGGAGCTTTTCCTTCCGGTAATAGCGCCCGATTGCCAGCACGTGGTCGTTGAGCGGCTCCATCGTCCACACGTCGGCGTCGGGGTCGAAGACGGGATGGTCGGCGCGGAGCGTCTCAATCGTCCGCAGGAACTGGTAAATGCGCCCCTGACGGGTCGCCGGGTCGTCCTTCTTTTCGGCGTCCTCCCAAGAGAAGTCGCCCCGGTGGATATAGCGGCTGTCCTCGACTTTCAACGGGTCGTTGCGGTAGCCGTTGTCGTTCAACTGCGCGATTTCGTCGCCGCTGTAGAGCACGGGAATGCCGCTCTGCGTGAGCAGGAAGGCGTGAAGGGTTTCGTCAAGGCGGAGCGCGAGTTCCAGCGCGGCTTTGTCCCCGGTTTCCTCTGCGCCTTCCACGCCGCACAGGGAGGCGGTCGTGCCGCACATGCGGGCGTCGCCAAGGCGCGGGTCGTCGTTGTAGAGCTCGCCCCGCGACAGGCTTCCCGGATACTTGCCCGTGAACCAGTCGTTCAGATACTTCTTATGGGACACCTCGTCCACGCCGAAGGGCTTCAGGAACGCGTAGTCAAGCCCCCAGCCGATGTCGTCGTGACAACGCAGATAATTCAGAAAGGTGTACTGCTTGGGCAGGGCAAAGACGGCTTCCATCTGGTGGCGGAGGAGGCGCACGTCGGAGGTGGCGACGGTGTGCCAAGTGCTGGCCATCGTCGTGACGTTGTAGAGCATGTGGCATTCGGGCTTCTCGACGGTGCCGAAGTACGGCACGACTTTCGACGGCTCCATGACGATTTCGCCAAGCAACAGCGTGCCGGGGCAGACGATTTCGCAGGCAAGGCGCATCATGCGGACAAGCGTGTGCACTTTCGGCAGGTTGCGGCAGCTCGTGTAGAGCTCCTTCCAGATATACGGCGTGGCGTCAAGGCGGATAATGTCCACGCCCTGATTGCACAGGTAGAGCATATTGTCGGTCATCTCGTTAAAGACGACCGGGTTGCCGTAGTTCAAATCCCACTGATAGGGCCAGAAGGTCGTCATAACGACTTTGCCCGCTTCCGGACACCAGCTAAAGTTGCCGGGGGCGGTCTGCGGGAACACTTGCGGCATGGTCTTTTCAAACTCGTTGGGGATGTCCCAGTTGTCGAAGAAGAAGTAACGGCGCTGATATTCGGGGTCGCCCGCCTTGGCGCGTATCGCCCATTCGTGGTCCTCGCTGGTGTGGTTCATCACGAAGTCAAGGCAGACGGAAATGCCGCGCTTGTGGCAGTCGGCGTTAAGCTCCGCGAGTTCCTCCATGGTGCCCAGCTCCGGCTCGACGGCGCGGAAGTCGGAGACCGCGTAGCCGCCGTCGCTCCGCCCCTTAGGACTCTGCAACAGGGGCATGTAGTGAATGTAGTTTACGCCGCTCTGCTCGATGTAGTCCAAGCGCTTCCGCACGCCCTTGAGCGTCTTGCCGAAGCACTGCACATACATGAGCATACCGAGCATGTCGCGGTCGCGGTACCATTCGGGGTGTGCTTCCCGCGCCTCGTCCATCATGCGGAGATAGGGGTCGCGGGAGCAATACGCCTTATAAAGCATGGAGCGGAAGTAGTCGAACGCGGCTTCATTGCCGTAGAGCTCCATATAGAGCCAGCGGAGCTCGTCGTACTTGCTCCAGAGGCGGTCGTAGAAAATCTGGTCTTCTCTGGTCACGGCAAAATCCCCTCCTCTTCCAGTTCTTTGAGCCAAGGCATGGCGGGCAGGGCGCCCGGACGGCTTACGGTCAAGGACGCGGCCTTGTTGGCAAAGCGGAGAATGCGTTCCAGCTCGCCGTACTCAAGGCCTTCCAGCGGGCTTTCGCGCTTGGCGAGGCAACGCAGGACGGCGCCAAAGAACGTGTCGCCGGCGCCGTTGGTGTCGGCGACTTTCACGGCGAAGCCGGGAACCGTGCCCGTGACGGGCTCGGCGCCGTTTTGCAGGCGGTAGTACACGCCCGCGCCGCCCAGCGTGATAAGCACGAGTTTGATTCCCTGCCCGGTCAGAACCTCGGCGGCGGCTTCCGGGGTGTCCTTGCCGGACATGAGGAGCATTTCCTCGTCGCTGATTTTCAGCACGTCGACCATGGGCAACGGCTCGCGCATACGCGCCCCGGCGTCCTCGCTTTTCGGCCACAGCGCGGCGCGGTAGTTGGGGTCGTAGGTAACGAGGGCGCCGAACTTTTTGGCGTCGCGGGCGGCGGCCAAGGTCGCCGTGCGGGACGGGTCGGCGGTCAGGCTCACGCTTCCGAAATGCACGATTTTCGCGCCGGAAAGCAGGGAATCGGGAATCTGCTCCCGCGTCAGGCAAAGGTCGGCGCCGGGGCCGCGATAGAAAGTGAAACTGCGCTCCCCGGTCTCGTCCACCGTCACGACGGCAAGCGTGGTGGGGACTTCCGGGTCAACCGCGACGGCGGTCACGTCAACATTGTTCTCGCGCAGGGTCTGAATCAGGCTCGCGCCGAACGAGTCGTCGCCCACGCACCCGGCGAAGGCGGCGTTTGCGCCGAGCCTCGCGGCGGCCACGGCGGCGTTGGCGGGGGCGCCGCCGGGGTTCGCCGCCAACAGCCGCACGCCTCTGGCGTCCACGCCCGTCTGGGTCAGGTCAATCAGGACTTCTCCTACTGTCAACAAATCCAGTTTCAAGTTGCAATCTCCTCTCCTGTTTCTACCGCGGAGCGTCCGGGGCGCCCCCGCGCCGGAAGGGGCGGCGGGCGGAGGCAGGCGCCGGGGCGCGTCCGAGCAAAGCTATACCACAGGTATTATAATCTCCGGGCGGAAAATGCGCAAGGGTTCGGAGCTTGGGCAACTTTCAGAAATTTTATCGGCGAAATTGTGCAATATGCCTATTCCGCCCCCGAAGGGCGCAAATTTCCCCGTTTCGCCCAAAAAAACGCTTGCTTTTCGCGTCCGGGTTTGATAAACTTGCTCAAATTCCGAAACCGGGCGGAAACGGCGGGCCCGTCAATCCGGAAACGTCCCCGAAACGCCGGGCGACGCGTTTTATGAAGAAAGAGGTCTTGCGTTATGGTTAAAATCGCCCCGTCCGTGCTCTCGGCGGACTTCTCCAACCTAAAGGAATCGCTCGCGCCCGTCGCCTCGGCGGACTACCTGCACGTGGACATTATGGACGGGCTTTTCGTGCCGAACATCTCGCTGGGCTTCCCCGTGCTGGCGGGAATCCGGAAGGCGACTTCCCTGCCGCTTGACGTTCACCTGATGGTCGAGCGCCCCGTGCGCTACGTCGAGCGCTTCTGCGACGGCGGCGCCGATATTGTCACCGTCCACGTCGAGGCCGACACGGAGGAAAACATTCACGCCGCGCTGGACAAAATCCGCGCCAAAGGCAAAAAATGCGGCGTCGTGGTCAAGCCCAAAACCCCCGCCGAAGCCGTCCTGCCGTTTTTCGACAAGTGCGACATCATCCTTGTCATGACCGTTGAGCCCGGTTTCGGCGGGCAGTCCTTTATGGCGGACATGATGCCGAAGGTCTCCCAAATCCGGAGCCGGATTGACCAGTGGAAGCCGCAATGCGAGCTGGAAGTTGACGGCGGCGTCGCGCCCGGAACCTGCAAAACCTGTATTGACGCCGGGGCGAACGTGCTGGTGGCGGGAAGCGCGGTGTTCGGCGCCGCCGACATCCCGGCGCGAATCGCGGCGTTAAGGGGATGAGCGTATGAAGAAGCCGGGGGATTTCCCCAAACTGTCGCTTGGGCTGTACCCGACGCCATGCTATCCGCTGGAGGCGGTTAGCGCCCGCTACGGGCGCGACATCTGGATAAAGCGCGACGACCTCTGCGGCGTCGCGCTGGGCGGGAGCAAAGTCCGCAAGCTGGAATACTTATTGGAAGAGGCGCGGAGGGCGGGTTGCGACACCGTGTTCACGACCGGAAGCGCGCAGTCCAACCACGCCGCGCTGACGGCGGCTTGCGCGGCGCGGCTTGGGATGAAGTGCGTGTTGTTCCTCAAGGGGCGCGGCGCCGCGCAGGAGCGCGGAAACCTGCTCCTTGACCGCCTTTTCGGCGCGGAAATCCGCTTTGTCGACACCGACCGTTACGCGCATATCTACGACGAAATGCTTGCCTTGGACGAAGAGCTGTCCAAACAGGGGCGCAAATGCCGCGCAATCCCGGCGGGCGGCTCCACGCCGCTGGGCGCGTTGGGCTACGTCGCCTGCGCGGAGGAAATCGCCGCGCAGTGCGACGGCGCGGGGCGCATTGTGTGCGCGGTGGGCTCCGGCGGCACGGCGGCGGGACTGCTCTTGGGCGCGAAACTCTGCCTGCCCGGCGCGGGCGTCGCGGGGGTGTCCGTCTACCCCGAAGCCTTTGAGGACATCGTGCCGCAGTTGGCGGAGGACGCCGCCGCCCTGCTGGATACGCCGCTTGTCCGCACGGAAGGCGATTTGCGCATTGTGCGGCGTATCGGCGACGGCTACGCCGTCCCGAACCCGGAGGACGCGCCCTATATTGAAGAGCTGGCGCGGCTGGAAGGGATTCTGCTTGACCCGGTTTACACGGGCAAGGCGTGGGCGGGCATGATGGAGCTGTTGAAGGCCGGGGAACTTGACGGCGACGGAAGCATAGTGTTTGTGCACACGGGCGGCGCGGCGGCGCTGTTCGCCATGGACATGCCGACGGCGTGAGCTGATAATGACGCAAAAGGGCGCGGACGTTAAAACGACGCCCGTGCCCTTTTATGGAATTACGTTGTTTCTTTCGCATTCTGCGTTTGCAACGCCTTTTTTATCTCGTTCGTGTTGTCCCGGATGACGCGCAAGTATTGGAGCGTCTCGGCCAAGATATGGATAAACGCGGACAGCACGAGGCAAAATATAAATCCGGCGCCGCATATCACGCACTTGTAGTCACGGAGCCCCTCGTAGCCGGGAAGCGAACTGCGCATAAGGAACGACACAACCAAAATGATTCCGCCCAAAACGACGACATCCGCAAAACATTTTATCACCCGTTCGTGGCGGGAATACGGGAGCCCCGTGTCTTTTTCGCTTTCTTTTCGCATTTTCTCGATGATTTTCATAGGCATACGCCCTTTCCCAAAGATTGGAGGAAACAGAACAAGCGGCGCCGAGCATGACCCCCAACGCCGCCTGAAAACACAGACTATGGCACAACGATTACGCCCCCGGTTTCCGGCTTGCAAAATTCCGGGAAAACGGGTATACTGTGCCTACGGTGCAGGCACAATCGTCTGTTGTGTTGGGTGGGACGAGCACTCATCATAGGGCTGTGCGGCGCTGACAACACTGCACGGCCTGCCGCTTATTATGTTTCACGCCGTCATTGTAACCGATTTCTTTCCGTTTTGCAAGCCCCTTTCGGCGATTTTAAAAATATTTTTGACGCGCCCATAAAACTCCCCCGCCGCCGCGTTATGCGGTCGCGGGGGAGCTTTCGTTGTGCGCGGCTTTGCGCCGCCGTCAGTCGAAGTCCACGTTTTCCGCCACTTCCCTGTCGTCCCAATCGGGGTGGGCGTCGATGGCGTCCAGTATCGTTTGGAGCAGTTGCGGCGTGACAAAGCAGATTTCCGCCAGCTCGTCCGCGCCAAAGCGCCCCCGGAACTTCCGCGCATGGGCAACCCGTTCGGCGTGTCTGCCCAGACGCTCGCTTTCCATGAGTTTTTCGCTTATCAACATATAATCCAGCCTCCATTTCTCATCCCGGCGGATTTCCGCCACGACGCTTTCTAATTCCCTTGCGTATGCGGTCTCCGGCGCGGCGCCGCCCATATAGCGCAACAGCCCCTTCAACTCCGCGCCGATTTCCCCGACATATCCCTTTGTGTTCAGGATAATTTTCGTCGCGCCGTCGCCAAGCTCAATCTCCGTATCCTCGCGGCAGAGGTTGTCGAACGTATAGACCCAGCGCCCCTTGCCGAACGGGTCGAACGCGCAGATGAAAATCACGAAACTGCGGCGCAACGCTTTGTAATCCCCGCCGCGCTCCAGAATGCGCAAATCTATCATGCCCTGATAGTACCGCGTTCGTTTGGGAAGATTCTTTTTGTCTGCCGTCTGAATCTCCACGTCGTAGACCGTCCCGGCGTCGTCCTCCGCGTACACGTCAAGGCGGACGCTTTTGGAGCCGTAACGCTCTTCCAGCGTCTTTTGCGGCTCCGGATACCTGATTTCGCGTATCTTGACGCCCAACACGAGCTCCAAGAGCGGCTTGCAGTATTTGGGATTGCGCATGACGGCGCCAAACATGAAATCGTCCGCGATGGTCAGTTCCTCAATCGGTTTCGGCATAGCCCCTCCTTCAATCCGGGCGTCTGGAACGGCTTTATTATACGCGGGGCGCAGGCGGTTTGCAAGCGCCCGGCGGGAGAACGCGGGGGCGGGAAATCCGCCCCTGTAATTTTTTGCAAATTCTCGACTTTCCCTTTGCTTTTTCGCCGTCTTGTGATATACTGCCTGTCGGCAAAAATGAGAAGGGGGAGCAAAGCCAATTATGGAAGCCATGGATTTGACCGAAACCGCGTTGGAGCGGAAAGACGTGTTTCAGGGAAAGATTTTCTCCGTGCACGTGGACAAGGTGCGCCTGCCCAACGGCGAAACGTCCGTGCGGGAGGTCATAGAGCACGGGGGCGGCGCGGCGGTTCTGGCGCTGGACGACGAAAACAACGTCCTGACCGTGACGCAGTACCGCTACACGTTCGGGAAGACCCTGTTGGAAATCCCCGCCGGGAAGCTCGACCCCGGAGAGGACCCCGCCGCCGCCGCGCTCCGCGAGCTCAAGGAGGAGACCGGAACCACGCCCGACGAGTTTACCCCGCTGGGCTATATCCTGCCCTCGCCGGGGTGCTACTCCGAGAAGCTCTACCTCTACCTTGCGCGGGGACTGCACAGCGGCGAACAGCGCTTAGACCACAACGAGTTCCTCAACGCGGAGCGGGTGCCGTTCGCGGAGATGTTCCGCCGCTGTATGGACGGGGAAATCGAGGACGCCAAGACGGTTGTCGCCGTCCTGAAGGCGAAACTGCTTCTGAATTTGTGAGCGTCCCGGCGGGGGCGCGGAGGCTTTTAACAGTTAGCGAAAACTTATAAAAACTTGCTATAACTCCCAAATTTTTATAATGTTCCACTGACAGGAAGAAAATTTATTGCAAGCAATGAGAAATAACGCTATAATACTCTTTTGGGAGTTGACGCAAGATGATACGGACGATAAAAGTCATGCTGATTCCGAACAATCGGCAAAAAACGCGGATGTTTCAATACGCCGGGGCGGCGCGGTACGCCTATAATTGGACGCTGGACATGGAACGCGCCAACTATGAAAACGGCGGCAAATTCATTTTCGACGCGGATTTACGGCGCGTATTCACGCAACACAAAGCCGAACCGGGCAAAGGCTGGCTTTTCACTATCTCCAACAATGTAACGAAACAGGCCATAAAGGACGCTTGCGAGGCGTTCAAGAGGTTCTTTCGCAAAGAAGCGGCTTTCCCGCGCTTCAAGAGCCGCAAGCGTTCCCGTCCGTCTTTCTATCAAGACCCGGTGAAGCTGAAATTCACGGAAACGCACGTTAAAGTAGAGGGTTTCACGTCAAGCAAGCGGAAAAACCGTCAAAAGCTGAACTGGATACGCCTTGCTGAACATGGACGGATTCCAGTCGACGTCAAGTATTACAATCCGCGCTTTACGTTTGACGGCCTGAACTGGTGGGTATCCGTGGGCGTGGACTTCCCAGACAGCGACGCGACGCCGCAAGGCGATGGAATCGGGATTGACTTAGGTTTGAAAGACCTTGCAATCCTGTCCGACGGGACAAAATACGCGAATATCAACAAATCCCGCAAAGCACGGAAACTGGAAAAGAAAAAGCGCAGGTTACAGCGTTCTGGCTCTCGTTCTTACGAGAAAAACAAGAAGAAAGGAAACTACTGCAAAACTTCCAATGTAACCAAAAAGGAAAAGAAACTCTTGCGCGTTCATCACAAGCTAACGAACATCCGCACGAATTACGCCCAACAAATCACAACCGGAATCACGAAACGAGAGCCAAGTTTTGTGTGCATGGAGGATTTGAACGTATCGGGCATGACGAGCAATCGGCATTTGTCGAAAGCAGTACAACAGCAAAGTTTCCGGGACTTTCGGAGAATCATGGAGTACAAATGCGCGTGGAATAACATTCGCTTTGCCGCGGCTGACAGATTCTTTCCAAGTTCCAAACTGTGCTGTCAATGCGGCGCGATTAAGAGCAATCTTACATTGCGCGAGCGCATTTACCGTTGCGAATGTTGCGGAAATGTCATTGACCGCGATTTTCAGGCGGCGCTGAATCTCAAAGCATACGGAGAAGCCGCCTTATAATCTGCGTCTATTGGTACCGGTTCGTTAGCCGGAAACCGGAAATCTTTGGATTTCCAACGCCTGTGGAGAGTACAAGAACCTGCGAGTAGCCGTCCGGCGAAAGCATACTCGTTGAAACAGGAATGAAACAGAAGGGTTTATAACTTTTTGTAAGTTTTCAGTAACGGAGTGGCATGGAAAACAAGAAGACAATCTTAATTGTGGAAGACGAAAAGAATATTGTGGACATCCTGCGCTTTAACTTACAGCGTTCCGGTTACGCGACCGCGGAGGCTTACGACGGCGCGGACGGGCTCGCCAAGGCGCGGGGCTCCAATCCCGATTTGATTCTGCTGGACGTGATGTTGCCCAAGAAGAACGGCTTCGACGTGTGCAAGACGTTGCGCGACGAGGGCAACAATGTGCCCGTTATCATCCTGACGGCGCGGGAGGAGGAGGGCGACAAGGTGCGCGGGCTGGAAATCGGCGCCGACGACTACATTACAAAGCCGTTTTCCATGCGGGAACTCGTGGCCCGCGTGGGGGCGAACATCCGCCGCACGACGGAGCTTTCCCACTCCGCCGCCGAACGCGAAAGCGGCCCCGTGCCGCTTGCCGGAAACCTCTCCGTCAGCGCCGAAAGCCACATGGTTTTCCGCTCCGGGCGCCCGATTGACCTGACCCAGCGCGAATACGACCTCTTAACCTTCTTGGCCGCCCACCCCAACAAGGTCTATTCCCGCGTTGACCTCATGGAGCAGGTCTGGAATTACGGCTACGTCGGCGACGACGTGCGCACGGTGGACGTGACGGTTCGGCGGTTGCGGGAGAAAATCGAGGAGAATCCCGCGAGCCCCGCGTACATCCGAACCCGGCGCGGCATGGGTTACTACTTTTCTTCCGCCGCCGAGGCGCAATAAGGCGGCGCCGCATGTTCCGAAGCCTGCGCATGAAACTGGCCATGATTATGCTTATGCTGGTGGCGTCGCAGATGACGATTGTCGGCGCGTTCCTGACCACCGGGGCGAACAGTTTCTACATGAACGGCTTTTATCGGCAGTTGAACAGCGTGTTCGGGCTTGACCAGCGGGAGTTTGTCGCGGACTTGCGCAACGCCGCCGGGGAGGACAACGGCGCCGAGAGCCTGCGGAAAATGCTGGACGCCAACGCCGGGCCGCTGGGCATTGACTACCGCACCCGCAATTATTTCGTGCTCGACGGCGACACGGGGAACTGGCTGGCGGGTTCGGCGGGGGCGGAGTCCCTGCCCATGGAGCAGAGCCCGAACCTGCTGGCGGCGCGGGCGGCGGTGGCGCGGGGCGACGCTTCCGCCGTCGGCGACGAAAGCTACCTCAACGCCGATTACCTCGACGCCGCCATTCCCATTCTCTCCGAGGAGCGTTCGTTCATCATCTACATTCTGGACAATCAGGAGACGCTTTCCGGGCTGAATCGGCAGTTGTTCCACATCATCCTGCAATCGCTCGTGATGGGGCTTGTGATTACGGCGTTTCTGAGCTTCCTTCTGGCCAAAACGATGGTGGGGCCGCTGGAAAAGCTCACGGCGGGCGCGGAGGAAGTCGCCGCCGGGAATTTCGACACGGAGCTCCCCGTAGAATCCGAGGACGAAATCGGCATTCTGACGGGCACTTTCAACGAAATGGCGGGCGTGCTCCACACCACGCTTGACCAAATCGAGAACGAGCGGACGAAACTTGACACCTTGTTCCTGTACATGACAGACGGCGTGGTGGCGTTCGACACGGGCGGCGCCGTCATCCACTGCAACCCCGCCGCCAAGAACATGTTGCAACGCAAAGTGGAAATCGGGAGCCGATACGACGAGCTTTTCGGCGGGCTGTTCGCGTTCGCGGACGTGCTGTCGCTGAAGCGCCCGCGCCACGCCGAAGGGGAAATGGCGGTCGGCGAACGGACGTTGGAGCTTTACTTGGCGCCGTTCCTGCACCAGCGGCTGGGCGGCGTCCTCGTGGTTCTGCACGACGTGACGGAGCGGCGGCGCAACGAGGAGCGACGCAAAGAATTTGTCGCCAACGTCTCCCACGAGTTGCGCACGCCGTTGACCAACGTCCGCAGTTACGCCGAGACCCTGCGCGACGCGGGGGGCTCCATCCCCCCGGACATGTCCGACGGCTTCCTTGACATCATCATCAGCGAGACCGACCGCATGACGAACATCGTGCAGGATTTGCTGATACTCTCCCGGCTGGACGCGGGCAACACGGAAATGGCGTTCAAGCCCTTCCCGTTCGGGGAGGCTATCGAAAGCGTTGTAAGGGCGAACGCCTTGAACGCCCGCGCCCGGAATCACGAATTGACGTTCCGGGCGGAAGGGGAACTGCCTTGCGTCGAGGGCGACCGAAACCGATTGGAACAGGTCATGACGAACATCATAGGGAACGCGATAAAGTACACGCCGGACGGCGGGCATATCCGCGTGACGGCGGGCGTGACGGGCGACCGGAAGCAGGTCTGGATGGACGTGTGGGACGACGGAATCGGAATCCCGGAAGAATCGCGGGGGCGCGTGTTCGAGCGCTTCT
Organism: Oscillibacter sp.; assembly: GCA_017527365.1. Classification (GTDB taxonomy): domain Bacteria; phylum Bacillota; class Clostridia; order Oscillospirales; family Oscillospiraceae; genus Oscillibacter. The sequence continues at coordinate 10,710 of JAFXQD010000100.1, read as the reverse complement.
ACCGCGTGGATAAGGCGCGTTCGCGGGAATCGGGCGGCACGGGGCTGGGCCTGTCGATTGCGCGGGAGATTGTGCAACGGCACAACGGCGCGCTGACGCTCCCGCCGCACGACGGCCCCGGCACGACCGTCCGCATGACAATTCCCATATCGCAGAAGGCGCGCAAGGGCGCCAAACGCCGCGACGCGGAGCGTAGAAACGCCGCGTCGGACGCAAGCGGCGGGAAAGGCGGCGCGGCATGACAGAACAAGAATTGCAGGAGCAGGAAGAGCTTGATTTCCGGCAGAATGTCGCAATCGCGCTTCTGGCGGTGATGGCCGTACTGCTTTTTTCCCGCACGGAATTATTCCGGCTGGGCTGGGAGACGCTCGGCGACGCGGTTTTCACGGCGGAGGCGGCGGAAGAACAGCCGGAGGCGGCGGAGGACGGGCTGACCGTCCCGCTCCGCTTCGCCGCCACGGGCGTTTACGGCGGCGTCTACGGGCGTTACGTCATTGTCAACATGACTTCCCGCGGGCGGTCTTTCCGCGCCGTGCGCCGCCTCTTCGGCGACGCGCTCTCCGCGCCGCTCCCGTTCGAGGAAATCGGGCGCGACGACTTCCTGTCGGCGCTTCGCGGAACGTCGCTTTACTGCGACTTCCTGACGCCGCTTCCGCTGTCGTTTCTGGCGGGTCTGACGGGCGCGGAGCTCTCGGACGAGCGCCCGGCGCGGAGCTTGGCCTTGGCGCGGGGGCGCGACGGCGTGAAGCTGTGCCTCTGGGACGGCGGCGAAACCTACCTGCGCCGCGCCGCCCCGATTACGCGGCGCGAACTCGACGAGCTTGCAAGCCGTTACGAGCTGGGAAGCGGCTCCTTCGCGGCGGACTTGTCCGACGCCGGCGGCGCTTACGGCAACGTCGCGCCGCTGTCGCTGTTCCCCTCCGAGCTTCCGTCCCTGCCCGTCTACTCCGCCTCCGGCGGGCTGACCGACATCGACCTTCTTATGACCGCGTTCCTGTTCAACCCCCTGACGAAATCCCGCTACACGGAGGCCAACGGCACGCAAGTCATTATGGACGGCGTGCGGAGCGTCCGCTTCCGCGCCAACGGCAGTATTTACTATCAGGGCGGCGGGGGCGCGGATTTGAGCATAGAGGGCGCGGGGGAGATTCCGACGGGCTGGGAGGCCGCCGCCGGGTGCGCCGCGTTGCTGAACGAAATCCTTGTCCCGCAGGGCTGCGCGGCGGTCTACCCAAGGGAAATCCGCCGCGAGGGGGGGGCGACCGTCGTCCGCTTCGGGTGCGCCCTCGACAACGTGCCCGTGTTCTACGCCGACGGGGGCTTTGCCGCCGTCGTGACGCTCGACGGGAAGAAAATCGCCTCGGCGGAGATTCGCCCGCGCCGCTACGCCGCCACGGACACGGATTCGATGTTGCTGCCCTTGCCGCAGGCGCTCGGCCTCGCGGGGCTGTACCCCGGCGCGGAGCTGTCGCTGGGCTATCAGGACGCGGGCGGGGAGCGGCTTCACGCGCAGTGGTTCGCTTCTTTCGGCGCCGGGGCGGACGCGGAAGCCAGCGGCTGCGCGGAAATTTGACGGACGGGGGCAGTTATGGAACGGCGTCAACTCAAACGCATTATCATTATCATTCTCGTTATCCTCAACGGCTTTCTGAGCCTGTACCTTATCCGGCGGCGCGTCGCGGAACGCGCCGCCGCCTACCGCGCCGAACAAAACCTGCTGGAACTGTTCGCGGCGGACGGCGTGTCGATTTCCCCGGACATCATCCCGCGAGGCGATCCGCCGTCGGTCGTGCGGCTGTCCTTGGACGGCGAGACGCAGGACCGCGCCGCCGCGTTTTTCCTCGGCGCCGACGCGGAGCCCGCCCAACAGGGCGGCGTGCGCGTGTACGCGTCGGGCGGCGGCTCGGCGCGCTTCCACGCCGACGGGAGCTTTGCCGCCACCGGGCTTTCCCTGCAAGGCGACCCGGAGGAGATTTGCCGCGAGTTCTGCCGCAACTGGTCTTACGCCCCGCCCGACGCCATCGACGACGGCGAAGCCGTCATGACGGCCAAGTACGGCAACGTGAGCGTGTTCAACTGCGGCGTGTGCCTGCTGTTCGACGGCGACACCCTGAGCGAGGCGTTCGGGACGCTCCTGCCCCGAACCGGAACCCCCGGCGACGCCCCCAAACTCGACGCCATGGGCGCCCTCGCCATTTTTCAGGCCAAGCGGCGCGAAAGCCGTGCGGTTTCCGCGGAAATCCGGCGCGTTTCCCTCCGCTACTCCCTGCAAAGCTCCGACGACGACGGCTTGACCCTCGTCCCCGCGTGGCGCGTGGAGACCGACACCGCCGACTATTACGTCAACTGCGTGACGGGCGCGTTAATGTTTTCATGAACTTTTTTTTAAATTCTCGCGGAAAGATTTGCATTTTCCGTTTTTATGTGGTATGCTTGTCAAGGACGCGCCCCGGTTGGCGCGTGGCGGTCGTCGGAACGGCGGGATAAAGCGCGGGACAGCGGGCAAACTGTCCCCCGTGGGATAAGCGGAGGGGCGGAGGGCGGACAGCCCAATCTTGTAAAGATTTGTCACGGATTGTCCGCTTCTTTGTAACTCTATGTGCCGTATTTTTCCTTGACGCACGGCGCGAAGTCGGGTATAATTTCACAAAACGGCGTTCTCTCGCAAGAAACGCCTGCGCGGGAAACAAGTCCCTTTGCGACGTTTCGACGACGGAACAGAGAAAGGACGCGCTTTCCGGAAGCGGAGGCGCGGAGGCCGTCCGGCAAGGGAGGCTCGGACAGACTGTCCGGGAGCCGGGCGCGGCTTTCCCCGCGATTCGGAAAGACAACAAAAAGACTTGCGTGAAAAGAGGGTCAGGACTTTGACTAAATACATTGTGGAGGGCGGAAAGCCCCTGTTCGGAGAGGTAGAAATCAGCGGCGCGAAAAACGCGGCGGTGGCCATTATCCCCGCCGCCCTGATGGTCAACGGCGTTTGCCGCATAGAAAACGTGCCGCAGATTTCCGACGTTACCCTGCTGTTGCAGATTCTGGAGGAACTCGGCGCCTCCGTGCGCTCGATTAACCGCCACACCGTGGAAATCGACTGCACCCGCGTCCGCTCCGCACGGACAAATTACGACCTCTGCCAGAAAATCCGCGCTTCCTACTACCTCATCGGCGCGTTATTGGCGCGTTTCGGCGAGGCGGAGGTCGCCATGCCGGGCGGCTGTTGGTTCGGCGGCGTCCGCCCCATTGACCAGCACGTCAAGGGCTTCAGCGCGCTGGGCGCAAGCGTCACCATGCGCGGCGGCTTCATCTACGCCAAAGCCGCCCAACGCCGCCTCAAAGGCGCGAGCGTCTATCTGGACGTGGTTTCCGTCGGCACGACCATGAACGTCATGATGGCGGCGGTCACGGCGGAGGGCTCCACCGTCATCGAGAACGCCGCCCGCGAGCCCCACATTGTGGACTTGGCAAACTTCCTCAACTCCATGGGCGCCAACATCCGCGGCGCGGGCACCGACACCATTAAAATAGACGGCGTTCCCTTCCTCCACGGCGGAACTTACGCCATCATCCCCGACCAGATAGAGGCAGGCACATATATGGCGGCTGTCGCCGCCACGGGCGGGCAGGTTCTTATCAAGAACATCATCCCGAAACATATGGACTGCATTACCGCCAAGTTACGGGAAATGGGCGTGGAAGTCGAGGAGCACGAGGACACCCTGCTTGTCCGCCGCACGGAGGGCTTGCGGAAAACCAACGTCAAAACCCTGCCCTATCCGGGCTTCCCGACCGACATGCAGCCCCAGATTACCACCGTTTTGACGCTTGCGAAAGGGACTTCCCTTGTCACGGAGGGCGTCTGGAACAGCCGCTACCGCTACGTGGACGAGCTGAGGCGCATGGGGGCTTCGATTCAGGTCGAGGACAAGACCGCGATTGTGGAGGGCGTGGAGAACCTGACGGGCGCGCCCGTCAAGGCGTATGACCTCCGCGCCGGGGCCGCCATGGTCATCGCGGCGTTAGCCGCGCACGGCGGGAGCGAAATTACCGGCGTGCAGTATATCGAGCGCGGCTATGAGGACATCATCGGGAAACTGCGCCGGCTGGGCGCGAATATCTACGCCGTGGAGGAAGTCGAAATGCCGGCGGCTATGGCGGGCTGAATGCGGAAACTAACGCTTTTATGCGTCGGGCGGCTGAAAGAGCCGTTCTACAAGGACGCGGCGGCGGAGTACGTCAAGCGGCTGTCCCGCTACTGCAAGACAGAGGTTGTCGAGCTTGCGGAGGAGCGGCTTCCGGACAACCCGTCGCCCGCGCAAGTGAAAGCCGCGCTTGAAAAAGAAGCGGCGTCCGTGTTCAAGCGGATTCCGTCGGGCGCGTTCGCGGTCGCGCTCTGCGTCGAGGGGCGGCTTTTTTCCAGCGAAAGCCTGTCGGAACTGCTGGCGGATTTGGACAACCGCGGCGCCGCGCCCGCGTTCGTTATCGGCGGCTCCTGCGGACTGCACCCGTTGGTCAAGGATACCGCCGCCCTGCGCCTGTCCATGTCGCCCATGACCTTCCCGCACCACTTAGCCCGCGTCATGCTCTTAGAGCAACTCTACCGCGCCTGTCAGATACAATCGGGCGGGCAGTACCATAAATAACTCTTTGTAGAAGGGGAAACCAATGAGCATTGTTATGAACCTGTACTATACCGGGGCGGACGGGAACGCCCGCAAGTTTGCGGAGGAAATGGAGAGCTCCGGGACAGCCGCGCTTATCCGCGCCGAACCCGGCAACAAGCGTTACGCCTACTTTGCGCCGTTCGACGACCCCGAAACCGTCCTGCTTATCGACGCTTGGGCAGACCAAGCCGCCCTTGACGCCCACCACGCAAGCCCCATGATGAAAACCATCGCCGAACTGCGCGAAAAGTACGACCTGCGCATGAGGGCGGAACGTTACGTTTCCGACGCGTCCGGCGCCCCCGCCTCCGACGCGAAATTCATCCGCACGTGAGCGGGAAATGCGTTACATTGTCATAATGATTGCTTTTCCGATTGAATGAAAAGCCTTCATCATTATGTGGGTTGAAATCGTCTGCTGTCCCTATACAATCATATATTCATAGGAGGAGTTCGCAATATGGATTTCATGAAGGAGTACGAGAAATGGCTGAACAGTCCCGCGCTGTCGGCGGAGGAGAAGGCGGAGCTTGAATCCATCCGCAACGACCCGAAGGAAATCGAATCCCGCTTCTACGGCCCGCTGGAGTTCGGCACCGCCGGACTGCGCGGCACCATGTGCGTCGGCCTCCACCAGATGAACGCGCACGTCGTCCGCTGGGCTACCCAAGGTTTCGCCGACATCATCTGCGCCGAGGGCGAGGAGGGCAAAAAGCGCGGCGTCGCCATCTGCATGGACTGCCGCAACCATTCGTGGGAGTTCGCGGTAGCCGCCGCCGAAGTCTGCGCCGCCAACGGGATTCACGTCCGCCTGTTCGAGTCCCTGCGCCCCACGCCGGAACTTTCGTTCGCCGTGCGCGAGTACCACTGCCAAGCGGGCATTAACGTCACCGCCAGCCACAACCCCAAGGAGTATAACGGCTACAAGGTCTACTGGCAGGACGGCGCCCAGCTCCCCCCGAAGCACGCCGACGCGATTTCCGCCCGCCTCAACGAAATCGACATCTTCAACGACGTAAAGACCATGCCCTATTACGACGCCGTCCGCGCCGGACTGATTGAGCGTTTGGGCGTCGAGACCGACGAAAAGTTCCTCGCCAACGTCATGGAGCAGGTCAACGACTACGAGAGCGTGAAGAAAGTCGCCGACACGTTCAAAGTCGTGTTCACGCCGTTCCACGGCACGGGTCACAAGCTCATCCCCGAAGCCCTCTACCGCCTCGGCATTAAGAACCTCTATTGCGAGCCCCAGCAGATGGTCATCGACGGCAATTTCCCGACCGTCAAGTCCCCCAACCCGGAGAACCCCGAAGGGTTCGCGCTGGCCGTGGAGCTGGCGAAGAAAGTGGGCGCGGACTTCATCATCGGCTCCGACCCCGACGCCGACCGCCTCGGTTTGATGGTGCGCACGTCCTCCGGCGACTTCCAAGTGCTGTCGGGCAACCAAATCGGCGTGTTGCTCCTTGACTACGTCATCGGCGCCAAGAACCGCGCCGGGATTATGCCCAAGAACCCCACGGCGTTGAAGAGCCTCGTTTCCACCGAAATGGCGCGGAAGGTCTGCGAAGTCAACGGCTTGCAGTGCTTTGACACCTTCACGGGCTTCAAGTTCCTCGCCGAGAAGAAGGACAAGCTCGAAAAGACCGGGGAGGGCAACGTCATCATCTCCTTTGAGGAGAGCAACGGCTACATGGTGGGCGGCTACTGCCGCGACAAGGATTCCGTCGGCGCGGCGATGCTGGTCGCGGAAATGGCGGCGTACTACGCCACGCAGGGCAAGACTTTAGCCGACGCCATGGACGAACTCTACGCCAAGTACGGCTATTTCTCCGAGCACACCTACAACCTTGTCATGCCGGGGCTGGACGGCTTGAAGGATATGGCGGAGCTCATGCGCAAGCTCCGCGAAGAGCCCCCCGCCGAACTGTCGGGCGTGAAGATTGTCACGCGCAAGGACTACAAGGACGGCACGGCTATCGACACGACGACCGGGAAAGTGGACGCGATGGAGCTTTCCGGGTCGAACGTCCTGCGGTTCGAGATGGCCGACGGCACGTCGGTTATCGTGCGCCCGTCGGGCACGGAGCCGAAAGTCAAGGTGTACGTGCTGGCGCAGGGCAAGGACGCCGCCGAAGCCAAGGCGAATAACGAGCGCTACGGCGCGTGGGTGAAGTCCCTCCAGAAGTAATCCGTAAAGCGGAAACGCGTTGCGGCGCATAAAACAGGCGTTCCCGCGTCCTTTCCGGACACGGGAACGCTTTTATTTTTAGAACGTGCGATACTCAGCCGTCATGGAAATCACGCTTTGAGCGAATGGGGGCCGAAGCTGTGCGGGAGCAGTTCGCGCAACGTATTGCGCCGCTCCTCGCCGCGCCCGTTCAGGCTGATAACCTCCATGTCCGGGGAGAACTCCGCCAAAACTTGGCGGCAGATTCCGCAGGGCATACAGAAATCCCCGCCGCGCCCCGCGATAACAATCCGCGTGAAGCGCGCGCGCCCCTCCGCCACCGCGTGGAACACGGCGTTGCGCTCCGCGCAGATTCCCGCCGGGTACACCGCGTTCTCCACGTTGCACCCCGCGAACACGGCGCCGTCCTCGCACTCCAGCGCCGCCCCCACCGGGAAATGCGAATAGGGCGCGTAAGCGCGGTCAAGCATTTTCACGGCGGCGTCCTTCAACTGTTCGTGCGTGACGACGGGGATTTCATGCTTGCGGGCGTACCGCTCCGCCGCCGAGCCGACGCGGGCGCGCAACACCATGCGCGGACAGCCCCGGAACGCGCTCTCCCCGATGCTCGCCACGCTGTCGGGGACGCTCACGCTCATGAGGTTGGCGCAGTTCTCAAAGGCGTAGTCGCCGATTTCCTTGGCGCCGTCCGGGACGACGACGCTTGTCAGCGACGCGCAGTTCCGGAACGCGCAGTAGTCGATGGTCTTGACCGTCGCGGGGAGCTCCACGCGGGCGAGCGACGCGCAGTCGGCGAAGGCGTACTCCCGGATGACCGCCGCGTTCGGCGGCAAATCGACCGTGAGCAGTCCCTTGCAGCCCATGAACACGCCGTAGTCGATTTCGGTCACGCCCGCCGGGATTGCGACGCTCCGCAGGCTTTCGCAGTCCTGAAAGGCGCGGTTGCCGATTTTCGCCACGTGCGGCGGCAGTTCGAGATTTTTCAGCGCCTTGCAGCCCGAAAACGCCCAGCAGCCGATTTCCCGCAGGCTTTGGGGCAGTTGTGCGGCGTTGAGGTTGAAGCAGCCGGAAAAGGCTCCGGCGGGGGTTTCGGAAAAGAAATCGCCCCGTATTTCCTCTACGCCCTCCGGGATGGTCAGGTTGCGCATGGCGATAAAGTTGAGGAACGCGCCCTTTTCAATGGCGCGGACGCCCGCGGGCACGGCGATATTGCCGCCCGGCCCGTTGTAGCGCGTCAAAACGCCGTCTTCAATGTTGAATCCGTCCTTGTTAGCCATATCTCCGTATCCTCCGTTCAGGTGTCTTGCAATGCGCCCAGTATACGCGCTTTCCGCGCAAAACGCAACCGGCAATTTGCATTATCCGCCGGACGGCGCATGGTTTTTTGGAGTTTTTTCTGTGAAAAGCGGTTGCAACGCCGCAAGAAACGCGCTATAATATCGCCGTTCCTATGCTTGCGGGAAGCCAAGAGGATAGGACGGCCGGGGGCGGAGGCGCGGAGCCGCGTCCCAGACGAAATCGCTTTCAGGAGGGATTGCATTGAAAAAAGAAGCGCAAAGAATTTTCGCGGCGCTCCTCTCCGTCGTCCTGACGCTTTCGCTATGCCCGTGGGCGCTGGCGGAGTACGCGACGGACACGCGGACGGATTTGGAAGAGGATTACGCCGGAAAGACGGTCATCCTGCATTCCAACGACGTGCACGGGGCAATCATGGGCTACGCGTATATCGCGGCGTTGAGGACGGAGTTCGAGGGCAAGGGCGCGGAGGTCATTCTCGCCGACGCCGGGGACTTCAGCCAAGGCGACGTGTCGGTGAGCCACTCCAAGGGCGCGGACGCCGTGCTGATGATGAACGAGGCGGGCTACGACGTGGCGACGCTGGGCAACCATGAGTTCGACTACGGCTACGAACAGCTCGTGACGAACCTGAAAGCGGCAAACTTCAAGATTGTCTGCGCGGACATTTTCGAGGGCGGCAAGCTGGTTTGGGAGCCCAACTGGATGTACGAGGGCAAATCCGGGCTGAAAATCGGCTTTTTCGGTCTGGACACTCCCGACACGGCGACGCAGGCAAACCCGGCTATGACGCGGGGGCTGACTTTTCTTGACAAGGAACCGCTCTACGAGTGCGCAAGGGAGCAGGCCGCCGCGTTGCGCGGCGAAGGCGCCGATATTGTCGTTGCGCTGACGCATTTGGGCGTGAACGAGGGCTCCGAGAGCCGCAGCGACGATTTGTTCCGGAGCGTGCAAGGCATTGACCTGATGATTGACGGGCATTCCCACACCGTCATGACGGCGGGCGGGAACAGCGAGCCCGTGCAATCCACCGGGACGAAATTCGCCTATGTCGGCGTCGTCGTCATTGACAACGAGAAGAAGGCGGTTGAAGACCACTACCTGATTCCGACAAAGCAAACGGAAACGGTCGAGGAAAACGGCGAAAGCGTCGAGAAAACCGTCTTTGAGCTGGCGAAAGACCCGAACGTGGCGGTAAAGGCGCAGGAAATCATTGACCGCGTGGACGCCGTATACGGCGAGAAGTTCGCCGAAAGCGAAATTTACCTTGTCGGCGACGACGACGTGCGCTCCGTCCGGACAAAGGAAACCAACATGGGCGACCTGATTACGGACGCCATCGTCTGGAAAGTCCTGAAAGAGAACGCCGACGTTCTGAGCGTCGAGGACGGCAACGGCCAAACATGGAGCGTCGACCACAACCACGTTGTGGGCGTCACCAACGGCGGAGGAATCCGCACCAGCCTTGAACCGGGCGATTTGACCCGCAAAGACTTGAATACGGTTCTCCCGTTCGGCAATACGGTCGCCGTCGTCTTTGTGAGCGGCGCGGAGCTTCTGGAGGCGCTGGAGGCGTCCACCTACTGCACCCCGGAGCCGCTCGGCGGCTATCCGCAGACTTTCGGCATTGAGTTTACGCTCGACACGACGAAGCCTTACGACAAGGGCGAAAACTATTCTTCCAGCTACTACAAGCCCGCGTCTATTCAACGCGTCAACATCACGAAAATTAACGGCGAACCCTTTGACCCGAACGCGATTTACGCCGTTGTGACCAACGACTTCCTGTCCGCCGGCGGCGATACCTACTACTCCTTCAAAGAAGCCCGCGCCCAGTTTGACACCGGAATCCCCATGGACGAGGCGGTCATGGAGTATGTGGACGTAAACCTGAAAAACGTCGTTAGCGCGGAGCCTTACGGCGAGCCGAGAGGCGACCAGAAAATTATTCTTGCCAATGAAGGCGGCGAGAGCGGCCAAGGCGAGCAAGGCGGCGAAAGCGGTCAGGGCGAGCAGGGCGGCGAGAGCGGACAAAAAAAGTCGGGCTGTTACGTGGCGACTTCCGTCTACGGCTCCTACGACTGCCCGCAGGTTTGGACGTTGCGCCGCTTCCGCGATAACGTCCTTGCGGAGACGTGGTACGGGCGCCTGTTCGTCCGCGCCTATTACGCCGTCAGCCCTGCGGCTGTAAAACTCTTCGGCGACTGCGAATGGTTCCGGGCGTTCTTCCGCGACAAGCTGGACGCGCTGGTGTCCGGTTTGCAGGCGGACGGCTTTGAAGCGACCCCCTATCAGGATAAGGATTGGTAATCCTAAAGCCGGAATAAAACCCGCTTCCGAACGGAAAAACGGAAACGCAATAAGCGAACCTGTCCCCGCTCTTGTCGGGCGGGGCACAGGCGGAAAGGAAACGCGCTTGCACGCAAGGTCATTAACTTAGGAAAACCCTTCCCCCTGTCCCCCTCCCCAAAGGGGAGGGGGAACGAATTTTTTATAGCGTTTTCGTCTCTGTGTCTCCCCCTTTGGGGGAGATGTCACGCAGCGCCGGAGGGGGTTTTACGTAAAGTT
>JAFXQD010000099.1 GCA_017527365.1 Oscillibacter sp. | reverse complement strand
TCAACTTCTCCCACGGCTCCCATGAGGAGCACCTCGCACGGCTTCAGGCGTTCGCCGGAATCCGCGACAGCATGGGGCTTCCCGTCGCTACCGTGCTGGACACCAAAGGCCCCGAAATCCGTATCCGCGCCTTTGAGGCCAAAAGCATAGAGCTCAAAGCCGGGGACACCTTCACCCTGACTTCCCGCGACATCACGGGCAATCAGGGCGTCGTGTCCGTCACGTATCCGAATCTGCCGCAGGAAGTACAGCCCGGACAGCGAATCCTTATCGACGACGGGCTTGTGGAACTCGACGTGGAGGAAATCCGCGACACGGAAATCATCTGCAAGGCCGCCAACGCCGGGACGCTCTCCGCGAACAAGTCCATTAATATTCCGGGCGTCCACATCAGCCTTCCCGCGCTCACCGAACAGGATATTTCCGACATCGTGTTTGGCATTCGGAACGATTTCGACTTTATCGCGGCGTCGTTCGTGCGCCGCGCCTCCGACGTGGAAGCCATCCGGAAAGTCCTCGACGAGAACGGCGGCGGGCGCGTCCGCATTATCGCCAAAATCGAGAACCAAGAGGGCGTGGACAACGTGGACGCCATCATCCAAGCCGCCGACGGCATTATGGTCGCCCGCGGCGATTTGGGCGTTGAGATTCCCGCCGCCCGCGTGCCCGTTTACCAGAAGTCCATGATTCGCAAGTGCCTGCAAGCGGGGAAAATCGTCGTGACCGCGACGCAAATGCTGGACTCCATGATACGCAACCCGCGCCCGACGCGGGCGGAAGTCTCCGACGTGGCCAACGCCGTGTTCGACGGCACAAGCTGCGTCATGCTCTCCGGCGAGACCGCCGCCGGAAAGTACCCCGTCGAGGCGCTGGCGACTATGGACAGCATTGTCCGGGAGGCGGAAAACTCCGTTGACTTCTGGAAGGAGTTCGCGGAAAGCGGCATGACGCCCGACGCCAACATCAACGACGCAATCACGCATACCTGTTGCCTGACGGCGAAAGACCTCAACGCGAAAGCGATTATCACGGCGACGAACTCCGGGCACACGGCGCGGATGATTAGCCGTTTCCGCCCGGCTTGCCCCGTCGCGGCGCTGACGATGTACGAGAAAGTGCGCCGCCAGATGGCGCTAAGCTGGGGCGTGATTCCGTTCCTCACGGGCGAGGTCAATTCCACCGACCGCATTTTCTCGCTTTCGTCGGAAATCGCCGTGAAAGAGGGGCTCGCGCAGGAGGGCGACACCGTGGTGGTCACGGCGGGCGTCCCGCTGGGCAGGAGCGTCGCCACCAACCTGATTAAAGCCCACGTCATCCGCGAGGAGGAGCTTTACTTTAAACAGGCGGTCTTGAAGTAAGCCGCGCTGTGCGCCCCCTTTCGGCGGTACGCGCCGGGAGGGGGCAAACCTAATTCGCGCATACGCCCATGTAGAAATTTGCGGGTTCGGGTTAGGGTTGCGCAACGGGGAAAAATGCGGTATAATGTCGGGGCGGGCGGCAAAGGGGCGGGCGGCGTGGAACAACGCGACTTCTTCATAAGCTATACGAAACGGGACAAGCCGTGGGCGGTCTGGATTGCCGACACGCTGAAAGCAAACGGCTATACGTCGTATTGCCAAGCTCTGGACATCAAGCCGGGAGACGATTTTCTGGAAAAAATGGAAGAGTTTCTCGACAACTCCGCGAATTTTATCGCGGTCTGGTCGAAAGGCTATTCCGAATCACGGTTTTGTATGAGGGAGTTCCGCGCCGCCTATAACGGGCTGGAAAAAGGCTGGATGGGCTGTCTTTTGCCTGTGCGGATTGACAGCCACCCTTTGAAGCGGCTGTATGGCTCGCTGGTACACGCAGACTTGTCCGACATGGGCGCGGCGTCGGCGGAAGAACTTATGGACGCCGTGCGAGACGCAGTTCCGCATTCCGTCGCGCCGCCGGACAACGCGCAGACAGAGCGGGAAAAGCTGACGCCGCTACCGAACAACGCGCCCGTCAAATCGGAAACGCCGCTAAACAATTCACAGGAGGACGCGGAAACGCTTTATCAGCGCGGAAATGACTATTATTTCGGCAGAAACGGCATACAACGAGATTATGTCAAGGCGAAGGAATATTACGAACGAGCGGCGGCAAAAGGCAACGCGGGCGCATTGTATGGGCTGGGCGCTATCTATTCTAATGGCTACATCGCAAGTATAGATTACGCCAAGGCGCTGGACTATTACGAACAGGCGGCGGGGAAAGGCCATGCGGGGGCGATGAGTAATTTGGCCTACCATTATGAAAATGGACTCGGCGTAAAGCGGGATTACGTCAAGGCGCGGGAATACTACGAGAAAGCGGCGGCTCAAGGTTATGAGACTGCGCTGTATATGCTGGGCGAATATTACCAATATGGGCGCGGCGTGCTCATGGATTACGCCAAGGCACTGGCGTACTATCAGAAAGTTATCGATACTGATAACTTTTGGAAACCCTATGCGCAAAGAAAAATGGAGGAAATTCGTCAGAAACGGGGCGGTTAGTTCCATGTTTGCCTTTTGGGGAAGAATTTCCATTTGCGCTTGCATTTTCCGGGGCGCGGGGGTATAATGGCGCCACAGGCGCACGGAACGCCGATTCCGTCGTCAGGGCGGCGCGCCGCGCCGCCTTGAAAGCATACGAAAAGGGGAGACGCGCTATGTCCATTCAACTGAACATCAACAACGCCGGACTGCGGGCACACGAACTCGAATTTGTCCGCCCGCAGGTAGAGGCGGCCTTTAAGACCGTCACGGAAAAGAGCGGCGCGGGGCATGAAATGCTCGGCTGGCTCGACCTCCCGGAGACCTACGACCGCGAGGAGTTCGCCCGCATTAAGGCGGCGGCGAAACGCATTCAGGCGCAGAGCAAGGTTCTGGTCGCTATCGGCATTGGCGGCAGTTATCTGGGGGCGCGGGCCGGCCTTGAATTTGTGAAGGGTCCCTTCGGCAACCAGCTCGGCGAAAAGGGCGTGGAAGTCTACTTCGCCGGAAGCAACCTCAGCTCCGACTACCTCCAGAATATCTTCGACGTTATCGGCGAGCGCGATTTCTCCGTCAACGTGATTTCCAAGTCCGGCACGACCACGGAACCCGCCGTCGCGTTCCGCTTCTTCAAGGAGAAGCTGGAAGCCAAGTACGGCAAGGAAGGCTCGAAAGAGCGTATCTACGTCACGACCGACGCCAAGAAGGGCGCGTTGCGCGGGCTGGCGGTCGCGGAAGGCTACGAAACGTTCGTGGTGCCCGACAACATCGGCGGGCGGTTCTCGTGCCTCAGCGCGGTGGGGCTCCTGCCCATGGCGGCGGGCGGCATGGACATCGACCAAGTCATGCAAGGCTGCGCCGACGCCTGCAAGGCTTACGCCAACCCCGACCTGATGTCCAACGACGCGATGAAGTACGCCGCCACGCGCTTTATCATGCTTATGAAGGGCAAGAAAGTCGAAATCCTTGCCAGCTACGAGCCTTCCCTGACGATGTTCGGCGAGTGGTACAAGCAGCTCATGGCGGAATCCGAGGGCAAGGACAACAAGGGCATTTTCCCGGTCTCCGCCAACTTCACCACCGACTTGCACTCTATCGGGCAGTTCATTCAGGACGGCTCCCGGATGCTCTTTGAAACCGTGCTTTGGGTCAAGAACGCCAAGCACGAGCTGAAAGTCCCGCACGACCCCGCCAACGTGGACGGCTTGAACTTCGCCTCCGGCGTGCCCGTGGCGGAAATCAACGAAAAAGCCATGAAGGGCACGTTGCTGGCGCACGTGGACGGCGGCACGCCGAACCTGCTTATCACCATTGACCGCCTCGACGACTACGGCTTTGGCGAGCTGTGCTACTTCTTCTGGAAGAGCCTCGCCATTTCCGGGTATATGATTGGCGTGAACCCGTTCAACCAGCCGGGCGTGGAGGCGTACAAGAAGAACATGTTTGCGCTGTTGGGCAAGCCGGGCTATGAGGACGCCAAGGGCGCCTTGGAAGAGCGCCTGAAATCGCTGTCGTAAGCGGTTCGCGCTTGCGGATATGCGGGAAACAATCATTGACAAAACGCGGGGCGCGTATTCGCGTCCCGCGTTGTTTTCACGCGCCGTTCCCGCCGCCGAACGCGCCGGACAAAATCGGCGTCTCGTTTTCATGGTCGATACCCTGCGGAATGGGGTAGTTGTGCGCCCCTGTCAGCGGACGGAAATCCGCGTCCGTTATCAGGATTTTCAAACTCGCCGCGCCGGAAACGTCCCGCGCAACGGGCACGGCGACGGAATCGGTATCGTTGCCCGCGACGGCGGTTTTCATGCAAACGCCTATGAATTTGCCGTTCCGGTCGTAAAACAACGCGCAGACGGTTGCGCTTTGCGGGCTGTCGACGGAGACGGAGAGCGGGACGGAAATTTCGGTCAAGCCGCCCAAATCCGCCGCGCCGAGGGGGCGCCCCGCGACAAGCGGCGCGGACTTGACCCGAATTTCCGGACGCCCGTTTTCCGCATAGGCCGCCGTCGCGCACAGAAACGCCGTCAGGACGGCGCAAAGCAAAAAAATCCGTTTCATAGCCCCATCTCCTTTGCGAATCGCCGCGCATGGCGCCGTGAGGTTATTTTACCACGGAAAGCCCGATTGCGCAAGAGGAAAATAGAAGGGCGGTTGACATTTGAGTCGAAACGTATACAATATAGCGTGTTCGTCCGGACGGAAAGAGGGGAAACGCAAATGGAACTGGATTTGCAAATCTTATCGCCGCAGGAGCGGCTTTCGCTGGAACTGCGGCGGATGTACGAGGCGGCGGGCTTCCGCAAGTACCGCATGAGCCGCTTTGAGGAGTACGGCTTTTATCAGGAGAATCGGCGCTTCCTGTCGGGGGAGGCGGCGCTGACGTTCACGGACTTGGACGGGCGCTTAATGGCGCTCAAGCCGGACGTTACGCTGTCGATAGCGAAAAACGCGGGCGCGGGGCGGCATTACTATCTCGAAAACGTCTACCGTCCGGGGCGGGACAGCCGGAGCTTTGAGGAAATCCGTCAAATGGGCTTGGAGTGTGTCGGCGACATCGACGCGGAAACCATGGCGCAGACGGTTTCGCTTGCTTGGCGGAGCCTGTCGGCGGCGGGGCGGCGCCCCGCGCTGGAACTGGGGCATATGGGCTACGTGTCGGGGCTGTTCGACGCTTTGGAAATCCCGCCGCATTTGCGCGGGCGGCTGTTGCGCCGAATCCGGGACAAGAGCCTGCACGACCTGCCGGAACTGGCGGGGCTTCCCGACGCGACCCGGCGGGGCTTGGAGGCGCTGTGCGCCTTGGACGGCGACTGGGAGAGCGTCTTTCCGGCGGCGGAGGCGTTGGCGGCCAACGGCGCCATGCGCGACGCCTTGCGGGAAATGGAAACGCTTTGCGTGGGCTTGTCCGCAACGGGCGAAAAGCCCGCGAACCTGCGCCTGAACCTCTCCCTTGCCAACGATTTGGAATATTACAACGGGCTTGTGTTGCAAGGCTTTCTGGAAGGAATCCCGCGCCCCGTACTGCGCGGCGGAAGGTACGACCCTTTGGCGGCGCGTTTCCACGCGGGCGCGAAGGCGATTGGCTTTGCCCTGTACCTTGACGAGCTGGAACGCGTCGCGGAGGCGGAACATAGCGGTATGTTAAGCCTCGCCTTACCGAAAGGGCGTCTGGGCGACAAGGTTTATCATCTGTTGGAAAACGTCGGCTACGGTTCGCCGGAGAGCTATGGCGACACGCGGAAACTTGTCGTGGAGAACGCCGCCGCCGGAATCCGTTACTTTTTGGTAAAGCCGTCGGACGTGGCGATTTATGTGGAGCGCGGCGCGGCGGACGCGGGCATTGTGGGCAAGGACATCTTGGAGGAGAAGCGCCCCGACGTGTACGAACTGCTGGACACAGGGCTTGGCAAGTGCCGGATGTGCGTCGCGGGGCCGGAGGACGGTTTGAACGTAAGCGGGCGCCCGTTGCGCGTGGCGACAAAGTTCCCGCAAATCGCAAAGCGGAATTTCGCCTCACGCGGGCGCGACATCGACATTATCAAACTGCACGGCTCCATTGAGCTTGCGCCGCTGTTGGGGTTGAGCGACGTTATCGTAGACATCGTGGAGACGGGCGCGACGCTGAAAGAAAACGGGCTCCGCGTGTTGCAGGAGTTCATGCCGATTTCGGCGCGGCTTATCGCAAACCGTTCGGCGTACCAGTTCAAGCGCGGCGCGATAGATTTGCTGATAGAAAAACTGCGGGAGGCGGCGAAACCATGATAGAAGTTACGCGTTGGGACGGCGCGGAGGCGTTGTTCCGCCGCGAACGCGCCCGGACAGACCCGGAAGTCGCGGCGGCGGTGACGCGCATTATAGAGGACGTGCGGGAGCGCGGCGACGCCGCTTTGCGCGAATACACGAAACGCTTTGACGGCGCGGACGTTGCGGCGTTCAAACTGCCCCCGGAGGCCTTGGAGCGGGCGTATGATTCCCTCGACGCCGATTTTCAGGAGACCTTGCGGCTTGCGGCGGCGAACATCGAACGCTTTCACGAAAAGCAACTGCAACGGGATTACGTCGTGACGGATACGCCGGGCGTCATGCTGGGCTTGCGCCATATCCCCATGCGGCGCGTGGGCGTATGCGTCCCGAAAAGCCCGGCGGCGTTCCCGTCCACCGTGCTGATGAACGCGATACCGGCGCGGCTGGCGGGCGTGCGCGAGATTCTGCTTGTCACGCCGCCCGAAACCGACGGAAGCGTGAGCGCGGCGGCGCTGGGCGCGGCGTATGTCGCGGCGCAAGGTTGCGACGTTTACACAATCGGCGGGGCGCAGGCTGTCGCGGCTTTGGCTTACGGCACGGAGAGCGTCCCGGCGGTTGACAAAATCGTCGGGCCGGGCGGCGCGTTCGTCGCAGAGGCGAAACGGCAGGTTTTCGGACAGGTCGGAATTGACCTCATTGCCGGACCGAGCGAAATTTTAGTATTGGCCGACAAGAGCGCGAACCCGCGCTTTGTCGCGGCGGACATGTTGAGCCAAGCGGAGCACGACGCAAACGCCGCCGCCGTGCTGGTCACGGACAGCCAAGCGTTGGCGGAAGCCGTGGCGCGGGAACTGGAAACACAGCTTGCGGCCTTGCCGCGTGAAACGGTGGCGCGGAAGTCGTTGGAACGAAACGGAAAACTGCTTGTCGCGGACAACTTGGAACGCGCCGTAGAGGCGGCGAACCGTATCGCGCCGGAACATCTGGAGCTGTGCGTCGAGGACGCGTTTTCCCTCTTGCCGCTTATCCGCAACGCCGGGAGCGTGTTTCTGGGGCACAGTTCCCCGGAGGCGCTGGGCGACTATTTCGCGGGCGCGAACCACACCCTGCCCACGTCCGGGACAGCGCGTTTTTCCGGGCCGCTGTCGGTGGACGACTTCATGAAAAAGTCGAGCTTCATCTATTACGCGCAAGACGCCCTGAACGGCGTCGCGGACAGAATCGCGGATTTCGCCGAGCGCGAAGGGCTCCGCGCCCATGCCCGCTCCGTGCTGATACGCAAGGAAAACTCTTAGGATAGATTTCCTATAACCGAGCGATAAAGGAGGCGTAACGTTATGAAAGAGTTCCTTTCGCCGGAGGCGGCGAAGCTGTCGCCCTATACCCCCGGCGAACAGCCGCTTGATAAGAAGTACGTCAAGCTGAACACGAACGAAAGCCCGTTCCCGCCGTCGCCAAAGGTCTTGGACGCGCTGTCGCGGGAGGAATCGGAAAAGCTGAACCTCTACCCCGACCCGGCTTGCCGCGTTTTAACGGACGCGATAGCGAAGCGGCACGGCGTAAAGCCTGAAAATGTCATCGCGGGCAACGGCTCCGACGAAATTCTGGCGTTCGCGTTCCGCGCCTTCTGCGGCTCCGGAATCGGCGCCGCATACGCCGACATTACCTATAGTTTCTACAAGGCGCAGACCGCGCTTTTCGGGCTGGACGCAACCGTCATTCCCTTGCGGGACGACTTCTCTTTGTGCGTTGACGATTATCTAAACTTCCCCGGAACGGTCTTTATCGCCAATCCGAACGCCCCCACGGGCATGGAAATTTCCGTCAAGGATATTTCGCGTTTAGCGAAGTCGAACCCGGAGCGCGTCGTAGTGATAGACGAAGCCTATGTTGACTTTGGCGGGGAAACCTGCGTCCCGCTGACAGCCCGCTATGACAATTTGCTTGTCGTTCAGACGTTTTCAAAAAGCCGCTCCTTGGCGGGCGGGCGCGTCGGGTTCGCAATCGGCGCGGCGGGGCTGATTGCCGCCTTGAACCGCGTCAAGTACAGCTTCAACCCGTACAACGTCAACCGCCTTTCGCTCGTCGCGGGCGCCGCCGCCATGGAGGACGAAGCGTATTTTCAGGCCTGTTGCGAAGCCATACAGGCCAACCGCGCTTGGACGGCGGACGCGTTAAAGAAAATCGGCTTTACGGTCTTGCCGTCGAAAGCGAACTTTGTCTTTGCCAAGAGCGACCGCCTGTCGGGGGAGGAAGCCTATCGCGGGCTGAAAGAGCGCGGCGTGCTGGTGCGCTGGTTTGACGCGCCGCGCCTGAAAGACTACCTGCGAATCAGTATCGGCTCACGCGACCAAATGCAGGTTCTGATAGACCGCCTGAAAGAAATGTCGGAGGGAACATAATGGAGCGTATCGCGGAAATCGAGCGCAACACAAAGGAAACGCAAATCAAACTGTCGCTGAATCTGGACGGCGGCGGGCGCGGCGAAATCAACACGGGTTGCGGCTTCCTGAACCATATGCTGGAACTGTTCGCACATCACGGAAGGTTCGATATGAATCTGACCTGCCACGGCGACACGGAGGTAGATTATCATCACACCGTCGAGGACATCGGCATTGTAATCGGACAAGCCTTTACGAAGGCGTTGGGCGACAAGCGCGGAATCGCCCGTTACGGGCAGTTCTTCCTCCCCATGGACGAGGCGCTTGTGCTGTGCGCTCTGGACTTGTCCGGGCGCGCCTGCCTTGCGTGGGCGGTCGATTTGCCCGCCGCGAAGGTCGGCGATTTCGACACGGAGCTTGCAAAGGAGTTCTGGCTGGGCTTTGTGCGAAACTGCCCCTGCGCGTTCCACGTGCGGCAGTTCTCCGGCGAAAACACGCACCATATTTTAGAGGCTATCTTCAAAGGCGCGGCGCGGGCGTTGCGCATGGCGGTTGACTTTGACGCCAAACATCCCGACGAGATACCGAGTACGAAAGGCGTGTTATAAGTTTACGATAAGGGAGTGAAAGCGTTTGACGGCGATTATAGATTACGGCGTAGGAAACTTGTTTTCCCTCGCTTGCAGTTTCAAGGCGATAGGCGCGGAGACGGAAATTACGCGTGACCCGGCGCGGATTGAGGCGGCGGAACGCGTGATACTGCCCGGCGTGGGCGCGTTCGGCGACGCTATGGAGAAGTTGCGCGCAACGGGCTTGATTCCCGTATTGAAGCGCGAGGCGGGGCGCAAGCCCTTCTTGGGGATTTGCCTTGGTATGCAACTTCTATTCGACCAGAGCGAAGAATACGGCTTGCACGACGGCTTGGGGCTGATTCCGGGGCGCGTTTGCGATTTGCGCGCCGACTTGTCCGACAAGTCGCTGAAAGTGCCGCATATGGGCTGGAACAGCCTCGAATTTGTCCGCGACGACCCGCTTTTTAAGTACGTCGGGAACGGCGAATACGCCTATTACGTCCACAGCTTTTACGCCAAGGACTGCGCGGAAAATACGCTGGCGGTCTCGCGTTACGGCAATGTCGCCGTGACGGGCGCCGTCAGCCGGGGGAACGTGTACGGGACGCAGTTCCACCCGGAGAAATCCGGCGACGCGGGGCTCAGGCTTCTGCGGGCGTTCGTCGAGCTATAACCGGGCGGTAATCTAACGATAAGGGGTGAACGGAATGCGGATATTTCCGGCTATTGACTTAATCGGCGGGCAGGCCGTGCGGCTGTATCAGGGCGACTACGACAGGAAAACCGTGTGCGACGCCGACCCGTGCGCCGCGGCGCGGCGGTTTCGGGAGGCGGGCGCGACGTGTCTGCACGTGGTAGACCTTGACGGCGCCCGCGAGGGCTCGACCGCGAACTTTGCGGTCATTGAGGCGATAGCCAAACAGGGCGGCTTTTACATGGAGGTTGGCGGCGGAATCCGCACGGAAGAGCGCATACGGCAATATCTGGACATCGGGGTCAACCGTTGCATTTTGGGCACCGCCGCCGTCAAGGACTTTGATTTCGCCGTCCGCATGGGGCGGAAGTACGGCGACAAAATCGCGGTGGGCGCGGATACCCGCAACGGCTTTCTTGCCGTCCGCGGCTGGATGGAGCTTTCGACGGAACGCGGCTTTGATTTCTGCAAGCACCTTGTGGAGCACGGAATCCGCGACGTAATCTATACGGACATCAGCCGCGACGGGGCGCAACGCGGGACAAATTTAGAGTTGTACCGGGAACTTCTGGAGATTCGGGGCTTGCGCCTTACGGCGTCGGGCGGCGTGGGGAGCCTTGAGGAACTGCGGGCGCTGCGCGACATGGGCGCGTATGCGGCGATTCTGGGCAAGGCGCTGTACGCCGGACAGCTTGACTTGCGGGAAGTCATGGAGGAGGCGGGGCTGTGTTAGCGAAACGCATTATCCCGTGCCTTGACGTGAAGGACGGGCGCGTGGTCAAGGGCATGAATTTCACGGGCTTGCGCGACATCTCCGACCCGGTGGAGCTGGCGCGTTATTACAACGATTCCGGCGCGGACGAGCTGGTTTTCTACGACATCACGGCGTCGGCGGAGGGGCGCAAGCTGTTCGCGGACATCCTGCGCCGCACGGCGTCGGAAGTGTTCATTCCGCTGACCGTCGGCGGCGGAATCAACACGGTTGACGATTTCGACCGCGTGTTAAAGTGCGGCGCGGACAAAGTGAGCGTCAATTCGGGCGCGATTGCCAATCCGTCCCTGATAGGCGAGGCGGCGAAGAAGTACGGCGACCAGTGCGTCGTGCTGTCCATAGACGCGAAGCGCGTCGGCGGACGCTTCCGCGTGTTCGCAAAGGGCGGGCGCGAGGATACCGGGCTTGACGCTTTGGAGTGGGCGGAGCGCGGCGTCGGCGACGGCGCCGGGGAAATCGTGCTCAACTCGATTGACACCGACGGCGTCAAGCAGGGCTTTGACTTGGAAATGCTGGACGCGTTGGCTGCGCGGGTAAGCGTGCCGATTATCGCAAGCGGCGGCGCGGGGAACATGGAGCATTTCGCCGAACTGTTTCAACATCCCGGCATTGACGCCGGGCTTGCCGCGTCGATTTTCCACAGTCGGCAGGTTGACATCAAGGAATTAAAGCGTTATCTGCGCGAAAAGGGCGTGGAAATGCGGCTGTGACGGGAGACACGGAAAGTGAAGCAATACGAATATGTCAGCGTTCATACCGGGAAAATGTTCGGCGCACAGTCGGAGGAACACCGGAAAATCATTGACGCATACGCCGCAGAGGGCTGGCGCTATGTCGGCTTTATCCCTGTGACTATGAGCGCTTACGGGTTAATCACAAATATGGACCTTGTTTTTGAGCGGGACGCATAGGAGGGCGCATGGAGTTAAAATTCGATGAGCGCGGGCTGATACCCGCAATCGTGCAAGACCACTACACGAAGGAAGTCCTGACTTTGGCGTACATGAACGCCGAAAGCCTCGCCGTCACGATTGACGAGCGGCGCACGTGCTTCTGGAGCCGTAGCAGACAGGAGCTATGGCGCAAGGGCGAAACGTCCGGGAACGTTCAGCGCGTCGTGTCGATTACGGCGGACTGCGACGGCGACGCGCTGGTTGTGGAAGTCG
>JAFXQD010000010.1 GCA_017527365.1 Oscillibacter sp. | reverse complement strand
GGGCTGTCGGCGGAGGCGGACGCAATCGAAAACGCCGTGGACGCGGTCTTGAAGGCGGGTTGCCGTTGCGGGGACATCGCCAAGCGCGGCGAGGCGGTCATAGGCTGTAAGGAAATGGGGCGCCGCATCCGCGAGGCTATCTGAAAGAATCGCGCCGCCCTGCGGCGCGCATTGCAGGAGGGACGCGTATGAACAATCTTGGAAACATCGCCGCTTCCATTCTCAGCGCCGCGACATCCGACGGCGGCGACGCGAGGCGCAAAGCCGATTTTGAGGCGGTGGCGAAAGCCGTGCGGGGTATCGAAATCCCCGACTTGCAACAGCTCGCTTCGTTAAAGACGCTCTTGGAGGCGTTTTCCAAAGAGGGCGGGCTTCCCGCGACCGTACAGGGGGTAATGGGGGCGTTGTTGCAGAGCCTCAAGCCGCTGGACGCGGACTCGCAGGAATCGGGCAACCAAGTCTGGGACGCGCTCAAGCCGCTTATCGACGACAAGGCGAAACTCGCCGCCATGACCGCCCTGTTCGGGCAGTACGGCGGGAAACTGCTTGACATTTTCAAAGCGGTCTTTCTCCGCGCCTGACGGCGTAAACTGCGGGCGGAAAGGGGTGGGGCTATGGTTCCCGCGGTATGGATAATCGGAGACAGGGCGCGGTTCCCGAACTACTGGCGGGCGGTCGAACGCGCCGGAGGGCGCCCGCGTTGCGAGGGCGTCCCGGAGGATTGCGCGGCGCTGTTGCTTCCGGGCGGCGGCGACATGGAGCCTTGGCGCTACGGACAGGAAAACGCGGCGTCGCGTAATCTCGACCCCGCCCGCGACGCGCTCGAACTGGATTTGCTGGAACGCTTCGCGGCTTTGAAAAAGCCCGTGCTCGGAATCTGCCGGGGTATGCAGAGCGTCAACGTCTTTTTCGGCGGGACGCTCTTGCAGGACATCCCCGGACACGAACAAATCAACGGCGTTGACCGTATGCACCCCGTGCGGACGGCGCCGGGGGCGTTCGTCGCGGCGGACGCCGTGAACAGCGCCCATCATCAGGCGGTTGATAGGCTGGGCGCCGGGTTGCGGGCGGAGCAGTGGGTGCCCGACGGCGTAATTGAAGCCATACGGCACACGCGCCTGCCCGTATGGGGTGTGCAGTGGCACCCGGAACGCCTTGACAATCCGGCGGGGGAACGCCTGTTCCGGGCGTTTCTCGGCTTATGCGGCGCGTGACGTGCCCGCCCGTATGGGGTGCGCAGCGGCGCCCGGAACGCCTTGACAATCCGGCGGGGGAACGCCTGTTCCGGGCGTTTCCCGGCTTATGCGGCGCGTGACGCGCCGGGAGGCTTGCGCGGGGGCGCGGCGCAAATTCTTGCGGCGGCTTTCCCGGCGCGGCGGGGGCGGAGTTGCAATCCGCTTCTTTTTTATGGAAAATTAACAAATTTCTTGTTTGTTTTCGACAAGAACTCCGCTTGACGGCTTGCGGGGAAATAGGCTATAATAGAATAGTTTTTGCGAACCCCGCCCACGCGGAGCGGGCGGGGAAAGCCGCGCTTTCCGGCGCGGCAAACGTCCCCGCGGGCGGCCCCGCGCATTTTGGAAGGAGAGGAGCAACTGTATGGAAAACACTGTGCCGAACGCCGCGGCGCCTAAGAAGAACGAGCAACAGCGTTTCCACGAGGGCATTCTGACGGACGGCTGGCGCTACTTCGGCGCCCATCCCGAAACGCGCAACGGCGCCAAGGGCTGGCGCTTCCGCACGTGGGCGCCCCGCGCCCAAGGCGTGTCCGTCGTCGGAGAGTTCAACGACTGGGACGAAACCGCCAACCCCCTCAAACGCAACGGGGAGCTTTGGGAGGGCTTCGTCCCCGGCCTTCGGGAATACGACACCTATAAACTCGCCGTCCGGGGCAAAGACGGGGAAGTGCGGCTCAAAGCCGACCCTTACGGCTTCCATACCGAAACCCGCCCCGCCACCGCAAGCAAGCTCTACGACATCACCGGCTTTCCTTGGTCTGACGGCGCGTTCCGCGCCCGCCGCCAAAAACAGCCCGTCTACGAGTCCCCGCTGAACATCTACGAGGTTCATTTGGGCTCTTGGCGTCTGCGCGAGAACGGCGACTTCATCGACTACCGCGACCTCGGCAAGCAGTTGGCGGCATACGTCCGGGAAATGGGCTACACCGCCATTGAGCTTCTCCCCGTCACGGAACACCCCCTCGACGATTCTTGGGGCTACCAGTGCACCGGATACTTCGCCCCCACTTCCCGCTACGGAACGCCGAAAGACTTCATGTGGTTTGTAAACCATATGCACGAAAACGGCATTACCGTCATTCTGGACTGGGTCCCCTCCCACTTCTGCAAGGACGCGCAAGGGCTCTATGAGTTCGACGGGACGCCCTGCTACGAGTACACCGACCCCAACAAATGGGAGCACGCGAGCTGGGGCACCCGCGTCTTTGACTACGGGCGCCCGGAAGTGTGCAGTTTCCTGTACTCCTCCGCCCGCTACTGGCTGGAAGAGTACCACGTGGACGGCTTGCGCGTGGACGCCGTCGCCTCCATGCTCTACCTCGACTACGACCGCCAAGGCGGCGCGTGGACGCCCAACAAGTACGGCGGGAACCACAATCTGGAAGCGATTAAGTTCCTGCAGAACTTGAACAAGGTGGTCTTTGACCGCAACCCCGCCGCGCTCATGATTGCGGAGGAGTCCACGGCTTGGCCGAACGTGACACATCCGCCCGTGGACGGCGACGAGAACAACGAGGCGCTGGGCTTCAACCTCAAGTGGAACATGGGCTGGATGAACGACATGTGCCACTACCTCAAGCTCGACCCGTGGTTCCGCAAGGACAACCACAAGGACATCACGTTCTCCTTCATGTACGCCTTCTCGGAAAACTACGTCCTGCCGATTTCCCATGATGAAGTCGTGCACATGAAAGGCTCGATTGTCGGCAAAATGCCCGGCGACTACGAAAACCAGTTGCGTTGCACCCGCGGATTCTACGCCTACCTGCTGGCGCACCCCGGAAAGAAACTGCTCTTCATGGGCGCGGAAATCGGGCAGTGGAACGAATGGCACTCCAATCAGGAATTGGACTGGTACTTGCTCCAGAACAAGCCGAATCAGCAGTTGCACCAGTTCTTCAAGGACGCGAACGCGTTCTACCGCAAGACAAAGGAGCTTTGGGAAGTCGATTTCGACTGGACGGGCTTCGAGTGGCTTGTGCCCGACGACAACCAGAACAACGTCGTCATCTTCCTGCGGAAAGACAAGCAGGGGCATAACCTGCTCTGCGCGGTCAACTTCTCCCCCAACAGCTACGACGGCTACCGCGTGGGCGTCCCCGACAACCGCCAGTTCGCGCCCGCGTTCACGACCGACCTGCCGGAGTACGGCGGCGGCGGTTTCTACGACAAGGAGCCCGTCGCCGTGGAGGAAATCCCCGCGCACGGCAAGGAAACTTCCGTAAGCATTAAAATCCCGCCGTTCGGCGCGGTGTTCCTGCGCGGCGTGGGAAAGCTCCGCAAAAAGCGCAAGACTGACCCCAGCCTCCGCCGCCCCCGCCGTATTGCCGGGAAAATGGAGCGCGACGAGTAAAACGCGAAAGCCTCTCCCGTCCCCGGCGGGGCGGGAAGGCGCCAAGGCAACGTAATTTCTGCGCGGCGTTCGCAAACGCGCATTAATTGAAACATCAGGCAAAGGAGCTGGAAAGAACATGAAGAAAGAGTGTATCGCCATGTTGCTGGCCGGCGGACAGGGAAGCCGCCTGTACGTCCTCACCAGCAATGTGGCAAAGCCCGCCGTACCCTTTGGCGGAAAGTACCGCATCATTGACTTCCCCCTCTCCAACTGCATTAACTCCGGCATTGACACTGTGGGCGTCCTGACGCAGTACCGCCCCTTGGAGCTCAACAGCTACATCGGCTCCGGTCAGCCGTGGGACTTGGACGGCTCCTCCGGCGGCGTCCACATCCTCCCGCCCTACCAGACCGCCACGGGCGCCTCTTGGTACAAGGGAACCGCCAACGCCATCTATCAGAATATCGGCTTCATCGACATGTACGACCCCGATTACGTGGTAGTGCTCTCCGGCGACCACATCTATAAGCAGGACTATTCCGACATGGTGCGCCTGCACAAGGAAAAGGGCGCGGTCTGCACGATTTCCGTCATGGAAGTGCCGTGGGCGGAGGCTCCCCGCTTCGGCATTATGAGCGTGGACGCCGAGGACAACATCACCGAGTTTGCCGAGAAGCCCAAGCAGCCCAAGAGCAACCTTGCCTCCATGGGTATCTATGTGTTCTCTTGGAAGGAAATGAGAAAGTATCTCATTGACGACGAGAACAACCCGAACTCTGAAAACGACTTCGGCAAGAACATCATCCCCGCCATGCTGGGCAACAAGGAAAAGCTCGTCGCCTACCGCTTCAAGGGCTACTGGAAGGACGTGGGCACGCTGGAATCCCTGTGGGACGCCAACATGGATATGCTCTCCCCCGCCTCCGGCCTTGACCTTATCGACACCACTTGGCCCATTTACGCCCGCTCCGTCAACGCCCCCTCGACCTTCGTTGACGCTTCGGCTTCCGTCACGCACAGCGCCGTGAACCGCGGCTGTGAAATCTACGGCACGATTGAGAACGCCGTCCTGTCCCCCAACGTCACGGTGGGTTCGGGCGCGAAAGTCAGCTACTCCGTACTGCTCCCCGGCGCGAAAGTGGAAGAGGGCGCGGTTGTCGAGTATGCCATTCTCGGCGAAAACTGCACGATTGGCAAGAACGCCCGCGTGGGCGCCCGTCCGGAGGAAAGCGACCCGGCGACATGGGGGCTGACGGTGCTCGCCCCCGGCTGCGACGTGGCGGAAGGCCGCGTTATCGCCGCAAACACGATGTTGAGCCAGAACGGCGAGGAGGTGTCCAGAAAATGAACGGACTTCACGGAATTATTTTCGCCAATGAGGAGCGCGCCGGGCTGAAAGAGCTGGTAGGCCCCCGCTGTTCCGCGTCCATCCCCTTCGGCGGGCGTTATCGCGCCGTGGACTTCGCGCTTTCCAACATGGTCAACGCGGGCATTACGGATGTCGGCGTCGTGACGCACGGGCAGTACCAGAGCCTGCTTGACCACCTCGGCACGGGCAAGGCGTGGGACTTGTCCCGCAAGCGCGGCGGCCTGCGCTTCCTGCCCCCGTTCAACTATGACCAGAGCCGCATGTTAATGCCCTATCGCGGCAACGTGGAAGCCCTCGCGGGAATCCGCTCCTATCTGGACACCATCCGGCAGGAGTACGTCGTGCTCTCCGACGGCGACCTTGTCGCCAACCTGCCCATTGCGGAAATCTTTGAACAGCACCTCGCCAAGAAAGCCGACATTACGGTGGTCGTGGCTTCGGACTGCTTCGAGATTGACGACGGCACCTATTTCGAGCTGGACGACGACAACCGCGTGAAGGAAGTGCTCGTGCACCTCGCCCATCCTCGCGGGTATCGCGGGCTTGACACGTTCATCATCTCCACCGAACTGCTGAAACAGGTCGTGGACGACTGCACGTCCCGCAACGAGTATAGCTGGCGCAGAAGCGTGCTTCAGGCGCGGAAAGACCAGCTCAACATTCAGGCCTACGTCTGGCGCGGATACGCCGCCCAGATTCGCTCCGTGCAGGAATACTACGACCGCAGTATGCAGTTGCTTGACGCCGCCGTCCGCGCCGACCTGTTCACGCCCGCCCGCCCGATTATCGGCAAGGCGGTTGACAAGTCCTCGGCGTATGTCGCCCCCACGGGCAAAATCGCCAACTCCCTTATGAACGACGGCTGCCTGATTGCCGGCACGGTCGAGAACTCTATCCTGTTCTCCGGCGTGGTGGTGGAAGAGGGCGCGACGGTTCGCGGGTGCATCCTGTTCCGCGACGCCGTTGTCCGCAAGGGCGCCGTGGTGGAGTGCGTCATCGGCGACAAGAACGTTGAAATCCAAGAGAACCACCGTCTGATGGGCTACGCGACCCACCCCATTGTCGTGGAGAAGAACCGCCGCGTGTAAGGCGCCTCGCCCCGCAAGGGGCGAGGGAGTTGAAAAGTTTGTCCTGTTGTTAATAGTCTTGTCCCGCACGGGACAAGGGGGTTGAAATTTCCTTTGGGATGATGTAGAATTATCTCCGGCGACGTTTCCGCACGCCGCCGGAGATTCAATTCCCTTAATCGGAGGCTTTTCCGCCCGCCCACGCGGCGAAAGCGGGAAATCCGCGTCCCTTTGTCGTCATGAGCGGCATTCCCGCCCGCCATAGGTTGGGAGGCAGCACGCAATTTCACTGGAAGAAGCGCCCGGCAATCATGAGGACAGGAAGAGTAAGGAGTGGTATCTATGAAGATTTTATACGTGACCAGCGAGGCCGCGCCGTTCGCAAAGACCGGCGGTCTCGGCGACGTGGCGGGCTCCCTGCCTCCCGCGCTTGCCAAAGAAGGCGCGGAAGTGGCGGTTGCCATGCCCCTCTACCGCAGGGTGCGGGACCGCTTCGGCGACCAGTTGACCTTTGAATGCTACGACTATGTAGACCTCGCGTGGCGCCACATCTATTGCGGCCTGTTCTCCATGAAGAAGGACGGCGTGACGTGGTACTTCTTCGACAACGAGCAGGATTTTGACCGTCCGGAACTCTACGGCTACCTCGACGACGGGGAGCGCTACGCGTTCTTCTCCCGCGCCGTGGTGCGTATGCTTGACCGCCTCGCCTTCTGGCCGGAGGTCATCAGCGCCAACGACTGGCAGACCGCCCTCGTGCCAATCTACCTGAAAGACGACGGCGTCCGGGAAGACCGTTACCGCTCCATTAAAACCGTTTTCACCGTCCACAATATCGAATATCAGGGGCGTTTCAACCCTTACGTGCTGGGCGACCTGTTCGGGCTTGACCCCGGCTGGGTGCAGGACGGAACCATGCTCATGGACGGCGACTTGAACCTCCTGAAAGGCGCAATCCTCAGCGCCGACGCCGTGACCACCGTCTCCCCGACTTACGCCAACGAACTGAAAATGGCGTACTTTGCCCACCGCCTCGAAAGCATTATGCGCCAGTGCGAATACAAACTGCACGGCGTCCTCAACGGCATTGACACGACCGCGTTCGACCCCGCCACCGACGACCGCATTGCCTATAACTACTCCGTCAAGGACATGTCGGGCAAGGCGAAAGACAAGGCGGAGCTCCAGCGTATGCTCGGACTGCGGGAAGACCCCGACATGCCGATTGTCGGGCTTGTCAGCCGTCTGGTATCCCACAAGGGGCTTGACCTTGTTTGCGAGGTCATCCACGACATGATGGGGCTTCCCATGCAGTTGGTCATGCTGGGCAAGGG
Source organism: Oscillibacter sp. (assembly GCA_017527365.1). Taxonomy (GTDB): domain Bacteria; phylum Bacillota; class Clostridia; order Oscillospirales; family Oscillospiraceae; genus Oscillibacter. The sequence continues at coordinate 38,440 of JAFXQD010000010.1, read as the reverse complement.
CGACCAGAAATATGAAGAGTTCTTCCGCTGGGCGGGACAGCAGTACCAAGGGCGGATGGCCGTCGTTCTCGACTACAACGAGGAACTGTCTATGGCGATTTACTCCGGCGCCGACCTGTTCCTTATGCCGTCCAGAAGCGAGCCTTGCGGACTGAGCCAGATGATTGCCATGCGCTACGGCACGGTGCCCGTCGTGCGCGAAACGGGCGGACTGCGCGACACCGTGCAGCCCTACGACGCCCTCCGCGACGCCGGAAACGGCTACAGCTTCGCCAACTATTCCAGCGGCGACATGCTCTATGTCCTCCGCGCCGCCGTCTATCTCTACAAGGATTACCCGGAGGCGTTCGCCCGTCTGCGCCGGCGCGCCATGGAGTCCGATTTTAGCTGGGAGCGCAGCGCAAACGCCTATTTGAGCATTTACGCGGGCTTGCGGGGAGAGGTATGGCCTGTCCCGGAAGCGGCGGAAGAGGAAGCCGCGCCCGTCGAGGACGCCCCCGCGGCGGAGGAAGCGCCCGCCGTCGAGGACGCCGCCCCCGTTGCGGAGGAAGCCCCCGCCGGGGACGCCGTTCCCGTTGTCGCCGACGCCGCGCCCAAGTCCGAAAAGAAAAAGGCTTCTAAAAAGAAGCGTTCCGGGAAGTAAGCCCGTTAAGGAGGAGCAATGACACCGTTTACCACAAAGCAGTTGGAGGATGCCCTGACCGCCAAGCTGACGCTCAATTTCGGCAAATCCACCGACGAGGCCAGCGACCAAGAAATGATGAAGGCTTGCGCCCTCGTCCTGCGCGACGTGATGGCGATTCGCGGCGTGGAGGCCGTCAAGGAAATGCGCCGCTACCGCAAAAAGCAAGTCCATTATATGTCGCTGGAGTTCCTGATTGGCAGAAGCCTGATGAAAAACGCCTACAATCTGGGCGTGCTTTCGGAGTTGAAGGAAGCCCTCGAACATCTGGGCTTCAAGGCGTCCGACATCTTTGAGGCGGAGCCGGACGCGGGGCTTGGCAACGGCGGCTTGGGACGCCTCGCCGCCTGCTATCTTGATTCCATGACCACCCTTGACATCCCCGCCACCGGATATTCGATTTGCTACGAGCTGGGCATTTTCAAGCAGAAAATCGTGGAGGGACAGCAGGTCGAACTCCCCGACAACTGGATGGAACTGGGCGGTTCGGCGTGGCTGTTGCCGAAGCCGGACGAGGCGCAGGAAGTCCTGTTCGGCGGCAACGTCCGCCAGTTCTGGAACGACGGGCGTTTGCACATCGTGCAGGAGGACGCCAGCAAGGTTCTCGCCGTGCCCTGCGACATGGTAGTAGCGGGCTACGGCACGAAAAACGTCAACACCCTGCGCCTGTGGGACGCCAAGCCCGTCAAGAGCGTTGACATGGATTTGTTCGCACGGGGCGAATACCTCAAGGCGTCGGAAGAAGAGGCTATGGCGGAGACCATTACAAAAATCCTCTATCCGGAAGACAACCACTATGAGGGGAAGTCGCTCCGCCTGAAACAGCAGTATTTCTTTGTGTCGGCCACCGTGCAGTCCATCGTCACGCGCCACCTCGCCACCTACGGCACCCTGCGCAACTTCCACGAAAAGAACGTCATCCAAATCAACGACACGCACCCGGCGCTGGTCGTGCCCGAACTCATGCGCATTCTGGTGGACGAAGCGGGCATGGAGTGGGACGACGCTTGGGAAATCACGCGGCAGTCCGTCGCCTACACGAACCACACGGTATTGGCGGAAGCCCTCGAACGCTGGCCGCAAAACCTTATGGCGACGCTTCTGCCCCGCGTCTGGCAGATTGTCCTTGAAATCTCCCGCCGCTGGCAGGAAAAAGTCGAGGAGTTCTACCACCACGACTACAACAAGACCGCGAAAATGGCGATTGTCTGGGACGGGGAAGTCCGCATGGCAAACCTTTGCATTGCGGGCGGCTCGACGGTCAACGGCGTTTCCGCCCTGCACTCCGACATTCTCCGCCGCGACGTGTTCAAGGAAGCCTACGGCATGGAGCCGGAGAAGTTCCAGAACGTCACCAACGGCATTGACCACCGCCGCTGGCTGAGCGAAATCAACCCGCGCCTCGACGCGTTCATTCAGGAACTGACGGGCGGCCCGGAATACCTGTTGCACCCGTCGGCTTTGAAGAAGCTGGACGCCTACGCCGACGACGCGTCCGCGCTGGAACGCCTCGACAAAATCAAGCGCCAAAACAAGGAGGAGTTCTGCGCCCACGTCAACCGCAAGCGCAACATGACCCTTGACCCCTCCGCCATTTTCGACGTGCAAGTCAAGCGCCTGCACGAGTACAAGCGGCAACTGCTCAACGTCCTGCATATTATCGCGCTCTATCAGTCCTTGCAAGACAACCCGAACTGTATCGAGCAGTCGCAAATCTTCTTGTTCGGCGCGAAAGCCGCCCCCGGCTACGCCGTCGCAAAGCGCATTATCCGCCTTATCAACTCCCTTTCCGACCAGATTGAGCACGACCCGATTTGCAAGGACAAGTTGAAAGTCGTCTTTTTGGAGAACTACCGCGTTTCGCTTGCGGAGCGGCTCATGCCCGCCAGCGAAGTGAGCCAGCAGATTTCCACCGCCGGCAAAGAGGCCAGCGGCACCGGAAACATGAAATTCATGATGAACGGCGCCCTGACCGTCGGCACCCTCGACGGCGCCAACGTGGAAATGCACGAGCTTCTCGGCGACGAAAACATGTTCCTGTTCGGCCTCCGTGCGGAGGAAGTGGAGCAGATGAAACGGGAGGGCTATATTTCCCAGCGCCTGTACCACTCCGACCCGAAACTGCAACGCTGTCTCGACGCGCTCCGGCACGGCTTCCGCGACGGCGTGTCCTACGAGGATTTGTACCAGCGCCTCTTGTTCGGCGCGGGCGGGAGCATGGCCGACGAGTATTTCCTTCTCGCCGATTTCGCCGCTTACTGCGACGCCGAAAAGCGCATGGCGAAAACCTACGTCAACCGCAAGGCTTGGAACCGCATGAGCCTGCATAACATCGCCCGGAGCGGGCTGTTCGCCGCCGACCGCTCCATCGCGGAGTACGCCGACAATATCTGGCACGTTCCGCACAAGTCCTTGGAGTGATTGCCCCGAACGCTTCGCCCTCCCCGAAAGGGGAGGGCTTTCGCGTCGGAGACAATAAAGCGGCGGGAATGCGTTTCCCGCCGCTTGCGATTCTCTTTCAGGAATTTCAGCCCGTAAAGTCGGAAAGGTTTTCCTTCGTGACGGGCTCGAAAGGCACGTATACCACATAGTCGCTTTCGTCGGAGATTTCATAATCGGTTCCGTTGGTAAGCGCGGCGCCCGCGAGCATATTCAGCACCGCCGCGACCGCGCCGTCCGCCTGCATTTCGGCGCTCTGGTGCACGGACATGACCATCTCGCCGTCGGCAATCGCCTGCAACGCGTCGGCGGTGGCGTCAATGCCCACAATCGGCACGGAATGCGGGTCAATCCCGGCGTCCTTCATCGCCATAATCGCGCCGAGCGCCATTGCGTCGTTGTTGGAAACGATGCAGTCAAATTCCGGAACGGCTTCCTCGTTGAGCAGTTCCAGCATGGCGTCGCGGGCGGCGTAACGGTCGTAGCCCGCTTCCAGCACGGCGACGGAAGTCAGGTTCAGCCCGGCGTTCTCCATCTCCTGCAAGGCGCCCTGCGTCCGCAACTCCGTGTGGACAAGCCCGCCCGTGCCGTGGAGCAGGATATAGCTTACGTCGGTTTTGCCAAGCCGATTGAAATAGTCGCCGAGGAACTGCCCCTGATAGTAGCCGGAAAGGCGCTCGTCGGAGGCGACGGCGGCGACGTTTTGATTGAACAACGCATAATCGACGGGCACGCGGTTGATAAACACTACTTTCATATCCCCGGCGGCCTCTATGCAGGACGCGGCGTCCTCCGAGGCGACCATGTTCACAATCACAGCCTCGTTGCCGTGGCTCTTGGCGGCCTCGATACAGTCGCGGACTTTTACGGAATCCTCCCCGGCGTGCAGGATTTCCAGCGCTACGTTATGGTTCGCGGCGGCCTCAATCGCGGCCTCTTCCAGTTTGCTGAGGTATTCGTCGCGCACGGAAGCGACATAGGCCATGCGGCGCACGCCGCCGGAGGACGCGCTTTGAACGGGCTTTCCGCCGCAGGCCGCAAGAGACACGAGGCACAGCGCCGTCAGGCACAGCGCGGCCAGTTTCCGGAACTTCATAACATCATCCTCTTCTTTCCCTAATCAATTTCAATGTGCACGTGCACATCCCTTTTGTTATGATACCATGGAACGGGCGCGGATTGCAAGGCGAAATTGCCGCGCCGTAGGATTTTCTTACATTCAGCCAAAAGGAAAGGGAATCCCTTGTACAGATTGAACAAAGGCGCGGAGGGCTTGCGGAAACGGCGGCAAAAGCGGCGTCAGGACAGCGGCAGGGCGTTGAGCCAGCGGCGGAGAAGGTCGAAAGCGTGGTTTCCCGCGAGGTTTTGCAAGAGGTCGCGGCGGCGTCTGCCGAGGTTCAGGGCGCGGCAAAACGCGCCGTCGGGCGCGGACAGCCCCACGTATACGACGCCCACCTCAACGCCGCGCTCGTCGCGGTCGGGGCCCGCGACGCCCGTCACGGACACGCCGACTTCCGCGCCCGTAACGCGCCGGACGCCCTCCGCCATTGCCCGCGCCGTCTGTTCGGACACCGCGCCGTGTTTTTCCAGCAAATCCGCCGGGACGCCTAAAACGTCGGCTTTCATTTGCGTCCAGTAGCTCACGACGCCGCCCCGGTAGACCGCCGACACGCCCGGAATCGCCGTCAAACGCGCCGCCAACTGTCCGCCCGTACAGCTTTCCGCCGTCGCCAGCGTCAGGCCGCGCTCCTTCAACGCCGACACGCAGGCGTATTCCAAGCCTTTCACGTCCACGCCGTACACAATATCGCCCAAAAAGGCGGTCACGTCCGCGACGACCGGAGCCAGCAGCGCTTCCGCCGCCTGCACGCTTCCGGCTTTCGCCGTGGCGCGGAGGCGCACTTCGCTTGGCTTGGCGTAAGTGGCGAGCGTGGGATTTGTCATACGCTCCATTTTGTCCCGCAACAATTCTTCTATGCGGCTTTCGCCCATGCCGAACGTCATGATGTCGCGGGAGACAATCGCGTCTTGCGAGAGCTTGCGCAGATAGGGCACGACCCAGCGTTCCAACATCGTGCGCATTTCAAACGGCGGCCCCGGCAACATCAGAACGTATACGCCGCCCTCCTCGAACGCGCAACCCGGCGCCGTCCCGACGGGGTTGTCAAAAATCACGCAGTCAACGGGCAATTCCGCCTGACGGATGTTATTCGCGGGCATGGGCGTATGCAGGCGGCTTTCGTACACGGCGCGGATTTGCGCCGCGATGTCCGGATGTAGCACGAGTTCGCGCCCGAACGCTTCGCAAATCGTCTGCTTGGTCAAGTCGTCGTAAGTGGGGCCGAGGCCGCCCGTGGTGATGATGATGTCGGCGCGGCGCCGCGCCTGTTCGACGGCTTCCCGGACGCGTCCGGGGTTGTCGCCTACGACCGTGTGCCAGTAGACGTTGATTCCCAGCGCCGACAACGCCTGCGAAAGCTCCTGCGCGTTCGTGTTGGCGATGTTGCCTAAGAGCAGTTCCGTGCCGACCGCGATAATTTCCGCCGTATGCGCCATAATATCCCCTTTCCGCCGTTCACGGCTTGACCCATTGCCATTCCGCGCCCGCCAGCGCTTCCGCGCACAGCGTTTCTACGTCTAACGCCGCTTCCGCCGCCTCAACGTCGCGCAACTCCGGGCGCGTCGCCGGGTGGCGCGGCGTGAACACGGTGCAACAGTCTTCATAGGGCAGTATCGACGTTTCGTAAGTCCCGATACGTTGCGCGGTATGGATGATGTCCACCTTGTCCATGCCGATGAGCGGGCGGAGCACAGGAACGGAGACGACGCTTTCCGTCACGGCCAACGCCTTCATGGTCTGGCTCGCCACCTGTCCGAGGGATTCCCCCGTGACAAGCGCCGCCGCGCCGGATTTTTTCGCCGTCGCCTCCGCGATTCTCATCATGAACCGCCGCATAATTAAGGTAAAGTAGGCTTCCGGGCAGTTCTTCCGGATTTCCTCTTGAATGCGCGTGAAGGGGGCGACATGGACTTTGAGCCGCCCGCAGGAGGCGGTGAGCAGTTTGGCGAGTTGCATTACCTTTTCTTGGGCTTGCGGGGAGGTGTACGGCGGGGAGACAAAGTGAATCGCTTCCAGCTCGACGCCGCGCCGCGCAATCATCCACGACGCCACTGGGGAATCCAGCCCGCCCGACAACAGCGACAAGGCGCGCCCGCCCGTCCCGACGGGAAGCCCGCCCGCGCCCCGTACCGACGGCGTGTGCACATACGCCGCCTTTTCCCGGATTTCCACGTATACGGTCAAATCGGGGTTGCGCATTTCTGCCCGGACTTCCGGAAACGCCTCCGCCAACAGCCCGCCGACCGCTTGGCTGACCTGTATGGAGTTCATCGGATACTGCTTGTCGGCGCGTTTGGTCTCTACTTTGAACGTCCGCGCCTTTGCGAACTCCCCGCCGAGATACTTTGCGGCGGCTTGCGCAATCGCTTCGGGGACGCGCTCGCAGGGCATAGCCCGCGCCACGCGCACGACGCCGAAAACCTGTTGCGCGGCGGCGAAAGCGGCGTTCATGTCGCAGTCGGGGCTTAGGGGCTCGACGTAAATCGTGCTTTGGCGGATGTGCGTTTGAAAGCTCCCGCAGCGCCGCAGGCGGCGGCTGACGTTGGAAAGCAGCCTGTCCTCGAACGCACGGCGGTTGAGACCCTTCAGCACGACTTCCCCTAATTTCAACAGCAAGGTTTCCTGAATTTCCATAAGTTCCTCCGTCGCTGGATTTGCCCCATTATAGCGCCTCGAAAATCAAATTTCCACCGCAATCCAAGGGCGCCGCGCCGGACGGCGCTTCTTTGTCAAATCTGCACGATTGCCCCTGTACAAACCGGAACTTTTATGGTAGAATATGAGAAAGGGGGGATTTCCCCCTTCCAAGACACGAAAGGAGCGGTTGTCATGAAGTACACCTACGCCTGCAAGAAGGTCCCGCTGAACGATTCCATCAAGGCCTACGCGGAGAAGAAAATTTCCAAGCTGGAAAAGTACCTCCGCCACGCGGACGCGCCCGTGTCCGTGACGTTCTCCGTCCAGAAGAACCACCTGTGCATTGTGGAAATCACCATTCAGGACGGCGGCACCATCCTGCGCGCCCAGACCGAGGCGCCCGACGGCGATATGCGCGGCGCGGTGGACGCGGCTGTGCGCTATATCGAGCGGCAGATTCTCAAGAACAAGACGCGCCTTTCCAAGCGTATGCGCACCGAGAACATCCCCGCCCCGGCGCCCGCCGAGGAGGAGTTCAGCGTCAAGGAAGAGAAGGAGTTCGAGATTATCCGCACGAAGCGCTTCTCCGTCAAGCCCATGAGCCCGGAGGAGGCCATTTTGCAGATGAACCTGCTCAACCACGACTTTTTCGTGTTCCGCGACAGCGAGAACGAGAGCCTGTCCATCGTCTACCAGCGCAAGAACGGCGGCTACGGCCTGATTGTGGCCGACGACGCCGACTGACGCGCTTCCGGAAGGAACCGGGGGAAAACGTCGGGCAAGCGAGGAAAAAGCGCGTCCCGTAAGCGGGGCGCGAGCCTGACATTAGGGAGCCCCTGTTCGCGGCGCGGCGGACGGGGCTTTCCGCTTTTTCAAATCCCCGAACAATTTCGACGTGATTCGATACGCCCAAGAGCCGCGTTTGGGATACAAAATTTACAGCGATTACGGAAGAATAAAGCCGCGCAGAATAAAGGCTGCGGGCGGCGAAACGAGGTGGCATTCATGGCAGAGGCGGAAAAAAATACCGGCATTTTGCTGGGGAACGTCGCCGCACGGCTCCGGGACGAGTTAAGTTTGCTGTATCTGGCCGGGCGGAACTTGGTGCCGTCGGAGAGCAGGGCGTCGGCGTACTTTGAGCAAAGCCGACTGCGCGTGACGCGGCTGGCGCGGAACATGGAGACGGGCGCGGCGCTCATGCGCGGGGAGGCGTTCGAGCGGGAGAACGAGGATATTGTCGGGCTGATTTCGGACGTTTGCGAAGGCGCGGCGGACTTGGCGGGATATTTGAAAATATCCTTAACGTTCCAATGTATGGAAGAGGCGCATATTTGCGCCGTTCACGCGGAATATATGCGGCAGTTGACCTATCATCTGCTTTCCAACGCGCTGAAAAGCGCGGCGCCCGGCGGGCATGTGCGCGTGAGCCTGCGTTTTCCGAAGGCGGAGGGGCGGGTTCTGCTTTCGGCGAGCGACGACGGCTCCGGCATTGCGGCGGACAGGCTTCCCGCGCTCTTTGACGACTTCCGCCGGGACGGGCGCGGCGGCATGGGTCTGCCTATCTGCAAACGCATTGCCGAGGGGCACGGCGGCTTTATCGCGGCGAAATCAAAACTGGGCAAGGGAAGCGAGTTTACGCTTTCCATTCCGGACGAAGCGAAAAAGACGGTGAAATTCCGCCGGCCTGATTTCCACGTGCCGGACGGCGGGATTCATCCTGCCCTGCTGTGGCTTTCGGACGCCCTGCCGCCGGAGGCGTTCCAAATCGGCGATTCACTTTGACAGACCGGGGCGGCGGGAGAGCCGCGGCGCCCTTCCGCCCCTGAGCGCTATTCGCCCTGCGCGGGTTCGACGGGCGCCAGCTTTCCGTCGGAATCGAACCGCACGGGAACGACAAGGTTTCCGGTTTTCTTGGCGATGTCGTCCATGCGGAGGCGCGAGGGGTAGTCGCCGACCAGCGACACCGCGACCCCCTGCCGCTTGGCGCGTCCCGTGCGCCCGATACGGTGGATGTAGTCGTGCGTTTCGTCGGGAATATCGGCGTTGAACACAATGTCCACGTCGTCCACGTCGATTCCCCGCGCCGCCACGTCGGTGGAGACAAAGACGGGCAGTTCCCCGCGCCGGAAGCGGTTCATAATCTGTTCGCGGCGTTTTTGCGGAATGTCGCCGTGAATGCACTCGGCGTCCACGCCGCGCAGACGCAGGAAATACGCGACGCGCTCGGCGGAAGATTTCGTATTGCAGAACACCATGCAACGGTCAAACCCGGTTTCTTTCAGAATGTCGGCGATTGCGGTCGCCTTGTCGTCGGTGTCCATGCGGAATTGCCGGATGTCGGGCTTGTTCTCCTCGTCCTCGCGCACGGTCACTTCCTCCGCGTCGCGCTGGTACACCCACGCGATGTCAAGGACTTCCCGCGAAATCGTCGCGGAAAACAGCCCCAAGTTCTTCCGCTTCTTCATGCGGTCTAAAATGCGCGTCACGTCGCGGACAAAGCCCATGTCAAGCATTCTGTCCGCCTCGTCCAAGACGACGGTTTTCGCCGTCTCTATCTTGACGCTCCCGCGGTTGATATGGTCGCTGAGGCGTCCGGGCGTCGCCACGACGATTTGCGGCTGTCTTTCCAGTTTTTTCAACTGCTTGCCAATGGGCGCGCCGCCGTACAGGCAGACGCTCCGCGTGCCGGGGCGGCTTTTCGCCAGCGCCTCGAACTCCTCGTGTATCTGAATGGCGAGCTCCCGCGTGGGCGCGAGCACGACCGCCTGCACGCGCTTGTCGGCGGGGTTGGCGTGCTCCACAATCGGAATGCCGTAGGCGAGGGTTTTTCCGGTTCCGGTGGGCGCTTTGGCGATTACGTCCCGCCACTCCATCATGGGCGGAATGCACCCGGCCTGCACGGGAGTGCTGAGGCGCAGTCCGGCCTCCCGGAGAACGCCCAGCATAGCCTCGGACAGCGGGAGCGTTTCAAAAGGAACGCCTGTTACGTATTCCAAAAAGCTCATCTCCTTCCGGAAAAATCAAAAACTTTTTCTATTATATCCGGAAAATAAAGATTTGTAAAGCGGGGGGGCGAAAAAAGCGGCATGATTTTGCGTTTTTGAACGGAAAGTTCCGAATTTTAGTAAATTTTTGCGCAAATAGCGGATATGTTTCGTTCTTTTGTAAAAAAAAGAAGAAATTTTATAGTAAAATTATGTATTTTTCCCACAAAAATCCCTCGTCTTATGATAAATTCTTTCCGCCGGAAATCAGGGACGGCCATAGGAGGTGTCAAGTATGGATGCGATGGACTATGTCAAAATCCTGCGTGATTTGCGGGAGGACGCCGACAAGACCCAAACCCAGATTGCGGAAGCGCTGGGAACTTCTCAGACGATGTACGCCCGTTACGAGCGGGGGGCCAACGAGCTCCCTATCCACCATCTGATTACCCTCAGCAAATACTACGGTGTCACCACCGACTATCTTCTGGGGTTGAGCCGGGAGCGGTAAGCGACATTTCAGGAACAGCCAGTCTCTGTCTGCGGACGGAACCGCCGGGCAGCGCCTCATGCGTCATCGGAAATCCTGCTTGCGTCGTCAGCCATCCCTGATTATGGCGCCGCTGACCGCGTTACGCAGTGTCGTCGGACCGATTGCGACGTGAGAACTGCGAGATGTTCCCGCTCCAAGCGGAGTTCCCAAGCGCACAGCCTCCCCTTTCACGAAAAGCGCCCTCCGGCCTCCGGGGGGCGCTTTTACGGAAATAGGCTCTCGACAGGCGCGGGAAATTGTGCTATACTACGGGCGTTCCGCGCCGCCCGGACAGGACGGGAAGGCCGTCGGGCGGCAAGCCGGGGAAAGGGGATTCAAAACATGGGACAAAGCTACAGGCAATCGTACCACGCAAATGTGCCGTCGGGGTGGGCGAACGACCCCAACGGGACGATTTTCTACGGCGGCAAGGCGCACTTGTTCTATCAGCACTACCCCCACAAGCCCGAATGGGGCACGATGCACTGGGGGCACTTCGCCACGACTGACTTCGTGCACTGGGAAAACCTGCCTATCGCGCTCGTTCCCGACCAAGATTATGAAGTCGTCTGCGGCTGCTGTTCCGGCTCCATCATCGAAAAGGACGGCAAGATGTTCCTGCTCTACACGGCGGCGCAACCCGAATTGCAGCGCCAGTGCATGGCGGTTTCCGAGGACGGGGTGCGCTTTGTAAAGAATCCCGACAACCCCATCATTACGGCGGACATGCTCCATCCGGAAGTCTCCTACAAGGACTTCCGCGACCCGCGCCTTTTTAAGAAGGGCGACTGCTACTACTTAATCGCCGGGGCGCGGGTGATTGACCTTGAAAAAGCCGCCAAAGCCTCGGAAACGTGCGGCTGTGCGGACGCCCCCGGCGTCTCCGTCTCCGGCGGCTCCGCGAACCCCTCGCGCTTGTGCCCCTCGATGGGCGACGTGTCCGGCGTCAACCCCGAAAAGGACGGCTGGGGCAATATGGTCTTGCTGAAAAGCAAAGACCTTTACAAGTGGGAGTATGTCGGACACCTCATCCATGAACAGGAGGGGTACAGCCCGGAATATTTCCGCTTGAACGGCGTCTACGAATGCCCGGATTACTTTGTCATCGACGGCGAGGAAGTGTTGCTTTCCAGCCCGCAGAACCTGCCGCAAATGGGGAACCTCTATCAGAACATCCACTCCGGGATTTACATGCTCGGCAAGCTCGATTTTCAGACCGGGCGCTTTGACATGCGCGTTATCGGGGAAGTGGACAGCGGTTTTGACTTCTACGCCGCGCAGACTTTGCGTATGCCGGACGGGCGCGTCGTCATGATTGCGTGGAAGGAGATGTGGGACCGCAATTTCCCGACGCGTGAGGAAGGCTGGGCGGGCACGTACACGCTCCCCCGCGAACTGGGCGTGAAGGGCGACAGGCTGATACAGAAGCCCGTGCGGGAAATCGCCGCCTTCCGGAAAAACCCGGTCAAGCGGGGCGGTTTCGCCGTAAATAACCAGTCTGTCGCCGTAGAGGACGTGTCCGGGAACGTGATTGAGATTCGCGTCACGCTGGAGCCGGGCGCGGCGTGGAAATCCGGGCTGAAACTCTTCAAGGGCGGGAAGCACGAAACCTTAGTCTACTACGACCGCGCCCTGAAAGCGCTGGTATTCGACCGCGCAAACTCCGGCATTCCGTTCAGCGGGAACGAGGACAATGTGAACGTCCGCTATCTGGACATGGGCGACCCGGAATCTATCGGGCTGGATTTGTTCTTGGACGTGTGCTCGCTGGAAGTCTTTGTGGACGGCGGGGAGCATACCATGACCGGGAACGTCTACCCCGACATCGAGACGGATATTGGCGTTGAGTTCTTCGCCGAGGGCGGGGAATGCCGCTTCCGCAATCTGGAAAAGTACGATATTGTCGCGTGACATCCCGAAACGCTCCAAATCCGCCGCAAGGCGGACAGGGGCGTTTCGCCGCATATTTTTCGGCAAAGTTCACAATTCGTCTATTGTCAATCCGCGCCGCCTGTGGTAAAATAAAGCGGTTTTGAGAAAGCGGGCTTTGCCCGGAAGGGAGATTCCCCATGTCCGACGCGGTTTTGACAGTCAAGGGGCTGAAAAAATACTATCCGATTACCGTCAACGGCAGGGGGCTGTACCGCGAAAAGGGACTGCTCAAAGCCGTGGACGACATTTCCTTTTCCATCGGCAGGGGGGAGACGCTCGGATTAGTCGGCGAGTCGGGGTGCGGCAAGAGCACGCTTGCCAAGCTCATCGCAAGGTTGCTCCCCCCCACGGACGGCGCGATTTTCTACGGGGAAACCGACGTGACGCGCTTGTCCGCGAAACAAATGCTCCCTCTCCGCCGCCGCGTGCAGTTGATTTTCCAAGACCCGTATTCTTCCCTGAATCCGCGTGAGACCGCGCTGGAATTAGTCTCCGCCCCGCTGGACGCCATGGGAATCGGCGACGCCCGCGAAAGACCCGAACGCGTCCGGGAAATGCTGGATTCCGTCGGGCTGGACGCCTCGTTTCTGGAAAAGTACCCCCACGAAATGTCGGGCGGACAGCGCCAGCGGGTGGCGATTGCGCGGGCGATGATTTCCAAGCCGGACTTGGTGGTTTGCGACGAGCCCGCCAGCGCTTTGGACGCGTCCGTCCGGGGGCAGATTCTCAATTTGATGAAGCGTCTGCAAGAGGAGCAGGGCGTGTCCTACCTGTTCATCTCCCACGACTTAGGAAGCGTCCGTTACCTCTGCGACCGCGTGGCGGTGATGTACTTGGGGCGCATTGTCGAACAGGGCGCCAAGAGCGACATTTTCGACAGAGCCGCGCACCCGTACACGCAGGCGCTTCTCGCGGCCAGCGCCGCGCCCGACGCCCGCAAGCGCGGAAAACGCATGGTTTTGCGCGGCGACGCGGCGGACGCCGTCCGCACGCCCGCGGGCTGTATTTTCCGCCCGCGTTGCATATACGCAACGGAGGGCTGTTCCAAAGGGGCGCGACCGTTGCAAGCCCTGCGCCGCGCCGACGGCGGCTCCCATTCCAGCGCCTGCCCGCGCTATCCTGCGCTTTCCGTCCGCGAAATGCAAAACAAAGGAGGCGTTATCCCATCATGAACCCGTTCGCATTCCTCCGCCGGAAACGGCTTGTCCGGCTGTTCGCCGCGCTGACCGCGCTTTTGGCTCTCGCGTCCTGCGGGGGCGGCGGCGCCTCGTCCGGAGGCGGCGAAAAGGTCGTCAACATGGCCTTTACCACCGCTTGGGGCAGTTTCAACCCCTATTATTCCGCGTCCACCACCATGTACGAACTCGGCCTCTACGACAAGATTTTTGACAAGCTGGTATTTACGGACATGGGCGGCGCCGAAATCCTGCCCCGCGCCGCCGATTCTTGGGAGAACGCCGACGGCGGCTATTCCGCCGTGTTCCATCTCAGCGAAAAAGCGTCGTGGTCTGACGGCGAAAAAGCCACGGCGCACGACTGGGTTTTCACCGCCAACCTGTTGGCCGACCCCAATTCCGCGTTTTCCACCCGCGTTTTCACCCACGAGTTGGCGGGCACGGACGAAAGCGGCGTCCGCGTGGACGGCGAAACGTTCGGCGCGGAAGCCCTCGACGACTACACGCTGAAATTCGCGTTCAAAAAACCCATGGACGTTGAGGATTTCCTGTTGCACTACAACCGGAAGTTTCTGGTATTGCCGGAGCACATCCTCGGCGGCGCCGACCCCGCAAAAATTCTGGAAGCCGATTTTTGGCGCAAGCCGATAGGTTCCGGGCCCTGCGTCTACGTGTCGCAAATGACGGGCTCGGAAATGACGCTGGCCCCGAACCAGTTCTACCAGTTCCGCGACCCCGAAAACAGCGGCAACTGGGACAAGCTCATCCTGCGCGTGACGGATTCCGCCAGCCGCGTGACGCCGCTCCTGTCCGGGGAAATCGACTTTATCGAGCTGGGCAACAGCATTAACCCCGACGACAAGCCCGTCGCGGAATCCGGCGGCATGACCGTGCGGGCGGGGGACATCCGGAATTTCTTCATGGAAGTCCTGCTGAACGAAAGCGGCATTCCAGACCCGAAAATCCGCCGGGCGCTCCATTACGCCATTGACAAGGAGGCCGTCACGGAGGCCGCCGCCAGCGTCGTCGGAACCCCCTGCTACAGCTACGAAATGCTCAATACGGACTATTACGACCCGTCGTTAGAGTTCCCGCGTGACGTGGAAAAGGCCAAAGCCCTGTTGAAAGAGGCCGGGTACGACGGCAGGGCGTACAACTTCGCGTTCGCCGCCAAACGGGAAAATATCGCCGTCCTGCTCGCGCAACAGTGGCAAGAGGCGGGAATCAACGTCAACATGTCCATTGTGGACGTTGCCACCATGTTTTCCGGGCTCTCAAGCGGCGTCTATGACATCGGGCTTTCCGGGCATTCCGCCTCGGCGTACTCCCTGTGGTTCGAGTCGGAGTTCCCCGCCAACCTCACCGACGCCGCCTATTCCAAAGACCCCGTGCGGGCGGATTACGCGGAGCGCATCGCCGCCGCGATTGACAAGGAAGAAAAGATTGCGCTTGTCAAAGAGTACCAGCGTTATTTGTCGGAGCAGACTTGGTTTATCCCGCTCTACTTCGCCGGGGAATACTGGGTGGAGCCGACGCGGGTGTCGGGCATTCGCAACTCCGCCTCCCTGATGTGCAACGACAACGTTTGGGAGTGGCGCGTGGAATAACCGGAAAGGAGCGTCCGTATGGCGCGTTACCTCTTGAAGCGGATACTCTCGGCAATGCTGACGATGTTTTTCGTCACGGCGATTATTTACGCCCTGCTCTCCATGTTGCAGGGCAGCGCCATGAACGCTATGGGCGGCTCCGGCGGGGAAATGACGGCGGCGGACTACGAGGCGGCGCGGCGCGCTTTCGGATTGGACATGCCCGTCTGGCTCCGCTACCTGCATTGGCTCCGCGACGTGCTCCGCTGGAATCTGGGCGAGAGCTACCGCTACGGCGCCCCCGTGGGCGAGATTATCGGACAGCGCTTCTTCCCCTCCGCGCTTCTGGTCGGCTCCGGGTTGCTTTTTGCCGTCCTGTTCGGACTGCCTATCGGCGTCATGGCCGCCTACCGCCCCGGCTCCGTCTGGGACAGGATTTCCTCCTTTTTCGCCCTCATCGGCTTCACCGCCCCCCGCTTCATCATCTGTATTGCCTTCATTTACATCTTTTCGTACCGCCTCCGGCTCTTCCCCGTCATGGGCATGTACGGCAACAGTTCCCTCGGCGACTTAGTCGGGCGGCTGATTCTCCCCGCGTCCATCATCGCTTTCGGCTCCATGGGATACCTGATTAAGCAGACGCGGGGCGCCTGTATGGACGTGTTCCAAGAGGACTACTTGAAAACCGCCCGCGCCAAAGGGCTTTCCGAACCGGAAGTAATCCTCAAGCACGGCGTCCGAACGGCGATTGCCCCCATCATGACGCAAATCATGCTGGAAATTCCGGAAATCGTGGGCGGCTCCGCGATTACGGAGAAAATTTTCGGCTGGCCCGGCATTGGCGCCCTCATGCTCGACGCGATACGCAACCGGGACACGCCGTTAATCATGGGCGTCACGCTTGTAATCGCCGTCACGGTGCTGGGGGCGAACATCCTGCTTGACCTCGCCTACGGTCTGCTTGACCCCCGCGTTACTTCCCGGTAAAGGAGGCGTGCGCCGTGATTCGTGCGGGATTCCTGAAAAGGTTCCGAAACTCAAAAACTGCCATGCTGGCTCTGCGCTTTCTCACGCTGGAAGCCTTGGCCGTCTACCTGCTCCCGCTGGTTTTCCATATGGACCCCGTGACTTCCGACGTGCAGGCGGGGTTTTACGCCGCGCCGTCGGCGGCGCACCTGTTCGGCACCGACGGCGCCGCCCGCGACCTGCTGGCGCGGACGCTCTGCGGCGGCCAAGTGTCGCTGTTGGTCGGCGTCGCCGCGCCCCTGATTAGCATATCCGTCGGGCTCCCGCTGGGTCTGATTGCCGGCTACTACCGGGGAATCGCGGAAAGCCTCGTCATGCGGACTGCGGACGTGTTCATGTCGTTTCCAAGCATTCTCCTTTCGCTGATACTGGTCACGGTCATCGGGCCGTCGCTGGAATCGGCCGTCGCCGTCATAGGAATCATGGGCTGGAGCGAAATCGCAAGGCTTGTGTACGGAAACGTCCTGTCCATCCGTGAAAAGGAGTATGTGGACAGCGCTTTGAGTATCGGCAGGAGCGACTTTCAGATTTTAAAGGACGAAATCCTGCCCGGCGTCCTCAGCCCGGTGTTCGTGTCGTTTTCGTTCCGGTCGGGGAGCGCGATTTTGCAGGAGTCGGGGCTGTCCTTTCTGGGCGCGGGAATCCGCCCGCCGCAGGCGTCGTGGGGCGGGATTATCTCCGCCGCGCAAGACATCTCCGTCCTGACGCGTATGCCGTGGGTATGGGTTCCCAGCGGCGTCCTGATTGTCCTTACCGTGATTGCATTCCACTTCGTCGGAGAGGGAATGCGCGACGCGCTGGACCCGAAAATGAAACTATAACGGAAGGGGGCGCCGGAATGCCGGAGCCGCTGTTGGAAGTCCGAAACCTGAAAGTGAATCTGCGTCTGGGCGGGGCGGGGGAAGTAGCCGCCGTGGACAACGTGTCGTTTTCCATCGACCGGGGCGAGACGCTGGGCGTCGTGGGGGAATCCGGTTGCGGCAAGACCCTGACCGCTTCCGCCGTTATCGGACTGTTGCCGCCTTATACGGCTTACGTCGCCGGGGGGGAAATCCTCTTTGAGGGCGAGAACCTCACGACGAAAACTCCGCGCCAAATGCGGGGGTTGCGCGGGCAGAAAATCTCCATGATTTTTCAGAACCCCATGTCGGCGCTCAACCCCGTTTATCGAATCGGCGCCCAAATGCGGGAAGCCCTGCGCGCCCACCGGAAAGCGAGCGCGAAAGAAGCGTTGCAAATCTCCGCGAATATGTTGCGGAAAGTGGGGCTTTCGTTGCCGGAAACGCGCCTGCGGGAATATCCCCACCAGTTGTCCGGCGGACAGATACAGCGCGTCATGATTGCCATGGCGCTGTTGTCGAAGCCGGCTCTGCTCATCGCCGACGAGCCCGCCTCGTCGCTGGACGTTACCATACAGGCGCAAATTCTCGAACTCCTCGAAGCCTTGCGAAAGGACATGGGAACGTCGGTTTTGCTGATTAGCCACGACATGGGCGTTGTGGCGGAGAGCGCCGACAAAGTCATGGTGATGTACGCGGGGAAAGTCGCGGAGTACGGGACGGCGGACGAAATTTTCACGCGCCCGCTCCACCCGTACACGCGCAAACTGTTGGGCTCGATTCCGCGCCCCGATAAGGACGTTGAACGGCTGACGACCATTCGGGGCATGGTTCCTCCGCTGACGCAAATGCCGAGCGGCTGTCGCTTCCGGACGCGCTGTCCCTACGCCGCCCCGCTTTGCGCCGAACGCGAGCCGCCCCCCTATCGGGAAAACGGGCACGCGACGTTCTGCCATTTCGCGGGCGGCGTGCGCCTGTCCGCCGACGCCGGGAATTAAGCGCCGCCGCGCAAAAAAGAACGCCCTCCCCGCCGCCGGGGAAGGCGTTTTTCGATTGCGGGGCGCCTCAAGCGCCTTTTCTGAGAAGCGTGTACTTTGCGACAAACTCGTCGGCGGGCAGGGGCTTGGAGAAGTAATAGCCTTGCAGGTAGTCGCAACCCAGCGCCGACATGGTGTCCGCCATTTCCGCGTTTTCGATTCCCTCCGCCGTCACGCTGAAACCCATCTGCTTGAAGGCGCGGACAATCGTCGGAAGCAACACGTCTTGGTCGCGGATGTAGTCCCACACAATGCTCATGTCGAGCTTGATGTTGGCGAAGGGGTACTGCTTCACCCGCGACAGGTTGGAGTAGCCGCTTCCGTAGTCGTCCAGCGAGAAGCGGAAGCCGAAGCCCTGTAGAATCTGTATCTGCTGTTCCAGCCGGGACATGTCCATCACGGTCTGCTCCGTGATTTCCAAGTGTATGATGTCCGTCGAGACCCCGTACTGGCTCAGAATCGTGGAAAAACGCTGGCTCAAATCCTTCCTCATACACTGAATCGGCGATAGGTTGACGTTGAGCCACGAAAGCCCGATAGCGTCCAAGTCGTTGTCGCGCACGAATTGGCAGGCTTTCTCTAAAACCTGTTCGCCCATAAGGTTAATGCGCCCGTTCTGCTCCGCGATAGGGATGAACACGGCGGGGGAAATCAGCCTGCCGCCCTCGTCGCGGATACGGGAAAGGACTTCCGCGCCCGCCAATGCGCGGCTCCGGCTGTCAATCAGCGGCTGCAGGAAGATTTCCACCTCGTTGTTGTCAAGGCACCTGTCCAGCGAGCGCTTGATTTCGACCTGCCTGTCAATGAGGCGGACGCTTTCCGGGTCAATCAGCCCGCCCGGTTGGGAAAGCGTCGAGTCGGTGTTGAACGCCAAAAACAGGTAATTGACAATCTTGTCCGCGCTCTCCGGCCCGGTTTCGGGGTCAACCTGCACGAAGGTCACGTTCAAATCGAGTTCGGCGTCGTCCGCCGTCCACGGCGTCTGGAAGCGTTCCCGGATTTCCTCCCGAAGCTCGTCCCAGTCCATATCGCCCGGCCCCAGCACGGCGAAACGCCCGCTCCGGAGATAGAATACCTGATACTCCGGGTATGTCCTCACCAGAAACTCCCCGATAAGCGACACGCCCAAATCCATCTGCATACCGCCGTAAATGCCGCGCATGTCGATGTAGTCGCGCAGGGCGAAAGCCAGTATCCGGTAGGACTTCCGGCTGATTTTCTCGTCGAGCGTCTCCCGGAACGCCCGGATATTGAACGCGTTGCCCCGGTTTGCCATGTACAGGTTGGGGTTTTCAAAAGCCAAGTACAGGATAATCGTCGCCATAAGGCAGGTCGTTCCAATGAGGACGTGCGACGGGACAAACATATGCGCGATGTTCCCGCACAACAACAGAATCTGGCTTGCCTCCGCGCTGAAATACTCGTAGCGGCTCAAACGCCCGGAGAATTTGCGAATCAGCCGGAGCGACAGCGCCGCCTCCAAGATAAAGCAAAGGTTAATCAGGAAGCGCAGGGGCCCGTTCCGCACGGCGCCGGAGAGCGTGAGCGCCTCGACCGCAATCAAGACGGCCCGCGCAACGAACGCCAGCCGGGGGGCGTCTTCCGGCTTCAGGCGCAGAACGTCCGCCGTAAACATCAGGAACGCATAGGCGACGGCGGGGAAAAAGGCGCGGTAAGCCAAGTCCAAAACGAGCGAAAACGCCTGAGACGGCGCGTGTTCGCGCACCCAGCCGCCGACAATGTCAACCGACATGGCGGCGGTCAGCAAAACGAACAGTTGCAGGAACGTCCGGTTGCGGCGGTTGTGCAAATGCGGCATGGACAGGTAGCAGGCGAGGAAAATGAGCGACACCAGCAAGTTAGGCAAAACATAAGGATAGTCCCACATAACAGGATTCCCCCTTGAAACGGCGGTAACGAATCGCGGCGCGACGGGGCGCGGGGTCGATTTTTGTCCAAGGAACTATATCATACCGCGAATGGAAAAGCAACCAAAATTTTCGTCCGGTAGCGTCAAATTTTCGTTGGTTTTTTGTCGCTTTAGCGCAAAGTTCCGACGCCCGCGCCGCTTTCGGAATCCCTTCGCCGCGCCTTCCGCGCCGGAGGAAAAATCCCGCTTGCATTGCGGGCGGTTTTATGGTAAGTTATGCGAAATTCGCCACAGGAGGCCGTTTCATGCCCACATTGCAAGAGGAAATCGCACGGCGCCGCACGTTCGCCATTATATCCCACCCCGACGCCGGAAAAACCACGTTGACCGAAAAACTGTTGCTCTACGGCGGGGCAATCGCGCAGGCGGGGGAGGTGCGCGGCAAACGCGCCCGCGCCGCCACCTCGGACTGGATGGAAATTGAACGCCAGCGCGGAATCTCCGTGACTTCCTCCGTCATGCAGTTCCGGCATAACGGCTACTGCGTCAACATCCTTGACACCCCCGGACATCAGGACTTTTCCGAGGACACCTACCGCACGTTAATGGCGGCGGATTCCGCCGTCATGGTCATCGACGGCGCGAAAGGCGTGGAGCCCCAGACGCGGAAGCTGTTCCGGGTCTGCGCCTTGCGGAGCATTCCCATTTTCACCTTTATCAACAAACTTGACCGCGACGCCCGCGACCCGCTGGAACTCTGCGAGGAAGTGGAGCGGGAGCTTGGCATCGGGACTTGCGCGGTCAACTGGCCGATTGGCTCCGGGCGCGACTTCCGGGGCGTGTACGACCGCGAAAAGGACAGGGTGTTATTTTTCAGCGCGGAGGGGCGCGGCAAAAAGGCGGGCGTGACGGAAATCGCGCTCGGCGATTCCGCGCTTGACGACGCCGTGGGCGCGTCCCGCGCCGCCGCCTTGCGGGAGGAAGTGGAGCTGTTGGAGGCGGGGCAGGCGTTCGACCTTGGCGCCGTGCGCGACGGGACGCTTTCCCCGGTGTTCTTCGGCTCGGCTTTGACCAATTTCGGCGTGGAGCCGTTCTTGGAGGCGTTCCTGCGCATGACGGCGCCGCCGCTGTCCCGGCAGTCCGACGCCGGAATCATCGACGCCTTTTCCCCGGATTTCTCCGCGTTCGTGTTCAAGATTCAGGCCAACATGAACAAGGCGCACCGCGACCGCCTCGCGTTCCTGCGAATCTGTTCCGGGGAGTTCCGCCGCGAAAACGAGTATTACCACGCGCAGAGCGGCAAAAAACTGCGCCTGAGCCAGCCCCAGCAGATGATGGCCGCCGAACGGGAGATTGTCGAGGAGGCTTACGCCGGGGACATTATCGGCGTGTTCGACCCCGGACTTTTCTCAATCGGCGACACCGTGACCGAGCCGGGGAAAAAGTTCAAGTTTGAGGGAATCCCGACTTTTGAGCCGGAGCATTTTATGCTGGTTTCGCCGAAAGACACTATGAAGCGAAAGCAGTTCGTCAAGGGCACGGAGCAAATCGCGCAGGAGGGCGCCATACAGATTTTCAGGCGTCCGGGCGCGGGGCTGGAAGAAGTGATTGTCGGCGTTGTCGGCGCGTTGCAGTTCGACGTGTTCCAATACCGCATGAAGAACGAATACGGCGTGGAATTGCGCATGGAGGGGCTTCCGTTCGACCACCTGCGCCGCGTAAAGTCCATGCCGGGCAAGCCGGAGGATTTGGTTCTGTGCACGGGCGCCGCCGTGCTGGAGGATTTCCGCGAACGCCTGCTTGTCGCGTTCGAGGGGGAGTGGAGCGCGGGATTTTTGACCAAGCACAATCCCGGTCTTGAACTCGCGCTTGACCTGTCCGTATAATTCGCGCAACGCAAAGAAGCCGCCTTTTGGCGGCTTCTTTTTTCAGGTTAGGGCGCGGTGGAGAATCGCCGCCATTTGCAGACGGGTCAGCGTGGAATACGGGTTTAGATAGCCGTCCTCCGTGCCCTGAAAGACGCCCATTTCCACTAACGCGCTCATGGCTTCCACGGCGTAATAGGAAATGCGCCAACTGTCGTGGAAACGGTAAAGATTATCGATGGGGGCGCTGACGTTCTGCCCGGAGCGCAAGAGGCAACGGTACAAGTACACGGCGGCGTCCTGACGGGAAATCGGCTCTCCCGGATAGAAATACTGCGAGACCTCCGTGACGCCCAGTGCCCGCGCCGCCGCGATATACGGCGTGTAGTAGAAGCCAAGCGCCACGTCCTCATAGCCGCCGTTGCCGGAGTACTCCGGGAAGCCGTACATCCGGCCAAGGGTCGTAATGTAGGCGCCGCGCCGGGCGGGGCCGTCGGGCTCGTAGGTGGTGGGGGTCGTGCCGAGGAGCACGTTGTAATAGCGGAAGAAGTCCACGGCGGGCACCGCCCAAGCGCGGTTTGTCAAGTCGGTAAAATAGGCGGAGCGTTCCGGCGGGCGGACTTGAATCCGAAGGATTCCGCTGTAGACAATATTGTAGCGGTTGCGGGCGACATAGGTAATGGAGGCCGTGCCGCTGAAACCCGCTTTCGGGAGGAAGTAAACCTGTCCGATAGTGTCGGCGGAATAGTTTTGGGAGGCGTCGAAGGGGGAATATACTCCGGGGGAGGTGTAGTTGAGGAGCAGTTTCCCAGCGGACGGCGCCGGGGGCGTCAGGCGCACGCTCGCCACGTCGCCGATTTCCTTTTCTGCGGGCGCGATGATGTCCGAGGCGCGGAGCGGGACGGCGGGGCCGCTGGTGGAATAGGCGGCGCCGATTCCGGACGCATTGCCCGCGCCGGGTCTGGCAACGAGAATCTCAAGGTGTCCGGTGAAGGAATTGCCGTCCGCGTCCCAGAAGTTGAAGGGAATGCGAACCGTGCCGGAGAAGGTGTCGGGCGACATATAGTTCACATTGGACAGGTAGGGCTCGGCGCCGGAGCGGTAGTAGAGGGCGCCGGGGGTCACGGTGGCGGAGCCGTTGTCATAGTAGAGGGCGCCGGTAGTGGGCAGGGACGGGAAACTGACGTGGTGGAAATCCGCCTCCCCGGCGACTTTGCTGATGTCGGAGAAGTCGGCGACGGACAAATAAACGCGGGTTCCGCTGTTGGCGGACATGAGAATCAAATACGCGCCGTCGTAGGAGACGGTGATATGGACGTTTCCGGCGAAAGTGGTGTCCTTGTCGGTCGTGCCGACAAAGGAAAGGCTAAAGGAGCCCGTATATTTCTTGTGCGCGACGAAACTTAAGTTTGCGATAGCGTTGGACCCGGAGACATAAAATTCCTCGTTCCTGCTGACAGTCTCGTCACGGTTATGGTAGAGTCTCCCCTCGGTTCTCGCGGGGAGTTCGCGGAAATGGATGGACACTAAATTATATCCGGTCGTATCCTTGCATTCCTTCACGAAATCTTCCGTCTCAAAGCAAACCCTCGCGCCGGGGCCGGTCTCATAGTGAAGGCGTTCGCGCAGTTCCTCCTCGGTGTCGGAGCCGTTGGGGTTGTTCACGGAAATGCGCACCGTGCCGCTAAAGCTCACGCCTTCCGTATCGTAGCCCGTGAAGCGGAGGGAGAACGTGCCGGAGTAGGACGGATTCGGGACGAACGCGACGTTGCCGATAGAGGGATTGTAGGTTCGGTAATAGCGCGTGCCGCCGGAGACAATGCTTTCGTACACGCTGGCGTTGACGTAGCTGTAGTAGAGCGTGCCGTAGCGCGACGCGGGCATGGTGAAGGTCAGGTATTGCAGGGAGCGGTTGTAAACCGCCATGCTGTAATTAAAGAAATCCTCGGAGCGGAAATGGACGGGCGCGCCGTTGAGGGAGGCGTAGGACAGCGTGCTTTCCTGCTGTCCCACGGAAACGACGATTGCGCCCGTAAAGGTCTTGTTGTTGACGGTATGCCCGTCGTAACTAATGCGCACAGTCCCGTTTACGTCGGGCTTTGGAACGAAAGTGATATTGGAAATCAGGTAGGCGGCGTTCGAGACGTAATAATTCCGGTTGTTGGAGACGCCAAAGCCCGTGTCGCCTTCCGACACATAGCCGTCGTAAAGCGTGCCGAGCTTCGTTTCCACGTTGACGTTGCCGATATAGGACAGCTCTTCTTCCGTCATTTCCCTACAGACTTCTTTCAGCCTTGCAAGGACGCTGTTCAACCTCAGAAGGCCGCCGTTCAAAGACGCCTCGATGTCGGAAGCGGAGTTGGCGGACACCGTTACTTGGCAAAGCACCGTATAGGAGCCGCCCGTACAGGTAATCGTGCTGGAGCCCGCGCCCACGGCGTGGACGGTTGCGCCGTCGATGTCCTTCGTCACGATAGCCACGCCCGTGTTGCTGCTGCTCCACTCCCATTCGGGGATGGTCTGCGCCTCGCCGTAAGAGGTCAACGTGATTTTCTCCTCTCCGTTGACCGTCATGGAGAGGCTGTTTTTCGAGAGCGTGACGCCGGAGACGATGACCGTGCAGCTTGCCGGGTCGCTGCTCCCGACTCTGGCGGTGATGGTGGTCTGTCCGGGGTCTCCCGCCGTCAGGATGACCGTGTAGCCGCTTTTGCTGGCGATTTGGGTAATGCTTGGGTCGTTGATGAACCATTGCACGTCGGCGCTGTCGGCGATGGTGGTCGCCCGAAGGCGACTGCTCGTTCCGGGCGCCATGGTGATAGTGGACTCGGACAACGCGACGGTGGCTACCGTCTCCGTTGCGGTCACGATGACAAGACAGGACGCCTCGTAATCGCCGATTTTGACGGTGACGGTACTGCTTCCGTTCTGAATGCCCCGGACGGTCGCGCCCGTGGAAGTCCCCGTGACCGCCGCCACGCTGGTTTGACTGCTCGCCCATTCCCAGCTTGAAACCGGAATGTCGCGGGCGTCGCCGTAAGTGACAACCGTCAAATCCTGCGTTTTGCCCGCCTCCACGGATACGGATTCCGTGGAAAAGGCAATGCCGGAAACAACGACCGTGCAACGCGCCACGGGGCCGCCGCCAACCTGCGCTTTGAGCGTCGTTTCGCCCGCGGAAACGCCCGTGACCGTCACTTTGTCGCCCGACGCCGGGTCTGCCGTCGCCACCCGCGTGTTGTCAATGCTCCACTTAATGTCGCTTGCTTTTGCGGTCGAGGAGGCGTTGACGGTTCCGGTTTCCTTGGGTCGGAGAATGAGCGTCTGCGGGGAGAGCGCGACATCCGCCGCCTCCACAACCCGCTCTTCCACTTTCAGTTCGCAAGTTTTCGTATAAGTTCCGTTCTTACAGCTAATCACAGCCTCGCCAACCGCCAACGCCTGCACGTCGCAACCCGTAGAGTTGGGCTCTATCCTTGCAACGCCGTCCGGCGCTATCTCCCACGCCCAGTCCTTGGAATCGGGGCTCGGCGCGTCCCCGAAAGCCTTCAGAGTAATGGAGGCGTTTTCCGACGGGTTCAATTTTAGCGCGGTCGGGGCTATGGTAATGCCGGAGACCGTGACAACGCACTTGGCGCTTTCTCCGGCGTCGGTCTCCGCCTTAATGTTGATTTGACCGGGGCCGACCGCCGTCACGGTAACGGCGGCGCCGTCCGTGCGGTCAATCGTCGCCACTGCCTCGTCCTCCGTCTCCCACGTCACGCTTTGCGCCGAAGTTTCTGCTTTCAAGTTTTCCGTGCCGTTGACGGCAAGCGTGATTCTGTTCGGCGAAATCGTAATGGCGGCGGCTTCCCCGCCGTCGGGGTTTTCGGCGGGTTCGGCGGCGCGGACGGGCGCGGCGAGTAAGGCCAGCGCGAGAAACAGAGCAAACAGTTTTTTCGTTTTCATAACGCCTCCTAATCATAATTTCCGCGCCCCGGATACGCTCCGGGGCGGCGAGTTCGGCGTCCGGAAGGGTTCGCGCCCTTCCGGCCGCTTCTAATTTAAGGGGCTTACTGGGCGGCGCGCCCGTCCCAAGACTTGGAAACTTCAAGCACGGGCGTGTGGTTGTAAACCGGCCTCCCGGCGCTGTCGTAAGTCTGCGTCGTGTTGACTTTCAGCGTGACCGTAAGGGCGACCTTGTGCATATTGCCGTACTCGTCGCACATCTGCGTCGGGAAGGCGATGGTTGCGCCGGACGCGGCGTTCTTGAACGTCAGGTTGATTTGGGACGTGGCGCGGTTCACCTGCGCGACCTGCCCGCTGGAAACCGTGATTTGTTCGGCGGGCGAAGAGGACGCGATGTCAACCAGCGGTTTGAAGCCGTCGTCCCGCAAGGCGCTGTAATGCGGCCCCAAGTCCAGCTTCTTGAGCGTTCCGGAGTTGAAGTAATAGAGGTCGCTGTCAAAGGTAAGGGTTGCCGTGCCGCTGCACGTGTGGAGTTCGATACTGTTGCTTCCGTCCATAGTGAGCTGTTGCGCGATGTCGGTCACAAGCGGCGGAATGCTGTCGGGCGGGGTGATGGGGGTTGCCGCCCGGAACACGCCCGCGCCGCCGTCCACGCTCTGCGTAACGGTGAGAACCGCGTATCTGTGGCCTTCCGTCATGGGCAGGAGCGAGCAGTCAATCGTCAGCGGGGACGAGGGCGAAACCCTGACGCCCTTGCCAAGCCCGACCACGGCGCCGCCGTCGGCGAGGCTCTGGCGGATATACGCCGCCACTTTCTCTTTATACTCCTTGGCGGCGTACACGTCGAACACGGAGCCGTTTCCGGTGTCCGTGCGCATGGCTTGCAGGACGTTGTCTACCTGCACGTAGGAGGAAATGGGCTGTTTCCCGCCGGAGGGCGCGTTGTTCCAGAACACGTCGTTAATCAGCCTGTCAAGCATTTTCTCGTCGGTATCGACTACCAGATAATCCGTGACCGCCTCTTGATTGACCGTGAGCGTGGCGACGGGATTATTCAAGGTGATTCGCACGGACGGCGGCGCGGCTTCTGGCGTGGTGAAGCGGAACAACTGCGCGGAGGTGGAGTAGTTCTGCCCCGTGCCTTGCAGGACGAAGTAGGCGAAGTAATGCGTCTCGCTTTTCAGTCCCGTGATCGTGCACGACGCGCCCTTGATTCCCACTTCCAGAGACCCGGTGCGCACGCCCGCGCCGCTGAAACGCTGTTCTACGATGTTCGTCCAGCTCGGCGACATGACCGCGAAGGGCGCCAAAACGCTCTCGCCCGACTCCGGGATTTCCTGATAGCGGTTCCAATCTACGGCTACGCCGTTCTTGTCCTGCGCCTTGACGGTTCCCCCCGCCGGGGCGAGGAGGTAGTGCACCGTGCCGGGGCGCGTCATCTGGAACCACATAGTGACGCTGGTGTCGCCGGGCTCGAACGTCGGGGCGCCGTTGGCAAAAGCGGGGGCGGACGTGGCGCGGAAAATGCGGGTCATGCGGAACGGCGACGGGGAGCCGATTTCCTGTACGCTTCCCGACTGCTTGAACGTTTCCAGCCGCTCCTTGGTCAGGCTTGCGGCGAGGTTCGTCAGCGCGGACGGCGCCCCGGCTACCGCCGAAACTTCGAAAAGCGTGTCCTTTTCCCACAGGTTGCGGTTCGCGTCGCCGTCGATTTGCAGGAAGCGAACCGCGTACTCATAAACCCGCCCGTCCTCCATGGAGTTGAGCGCGGGAATGCTCCCGCTGTTGTGCTGGCAGAGGTGCAGGTGCATACTCTGCCCCGCCATAGTTCCGGCGGCGGCTGTGGCGGGGACAAACGTGTTTCCCTCTCCGCCGCCCGTGCCCTGCGGATTTTGCACTTTCTTCCATCCTTGGTCGTAAACGGCGGACGCGGAGGGGCGGCTTCTGCGGTAGACTTCAAAGGCGCTGGTGGCGTCCGTCCAGAACAGCAAGTCCCACGCGGCGCCGCTCCCGGCGCGGGACACCGCCACGGGCGTCGCGCTGAAAACAAGGTCAACCTCGCCGACGCCCAACGGATAGTTGGAACTGTTGAGCGTGATTTCGTCGAACAGGATTTGCGCGGGCATGGTTGTGAACGCGTCGGTAGTCAGGGACGTAATGCGGTTGAGGTTGTCGGAGAGGTCGGAAATGTCCGTGATGTGGAAGCGGTAGGACTGCCCGCCCAAAAGCCGCAGCGCGCTGTCGCCGTTCTCTGCGGACGGGAACGTCAAGACCAGTTTGCCGTCCTCCCAAGCCACGGTTGCGTTGCGGTAATCGACTTCCCACGGGCTTTCGCTCTCGTCGTCGGCGCGTTCGGGGGCGGCGCCGAAGGTCGAGTTTGTCCCGGTTTGCAGAATGACCGTATTCCGAAGAAATGCGGCAAGTTTTTCTTTGGCGGCGTCGCGGGCGTCAACGTTTGAGGCCGATTTCACGGCGTCGTAAAGGTCGGTAAGCGTTTCCCCGGTCGAAAAGCGCCGGATTCCCTCGCTGAAAATCAGCCTTACGGCGGTGTCGGCGTAGGGCGTTTCCGGGTGTCCGTCGGGATAGTGCGTCGTTTCCTGCTCCACGGTCGGAGGCTTTTTGTCGAGCGTGGAAATGGTCGTCATGCACACGCCCCGCGGGTCGTTAGACGCGGGCTGGCTGTCGGGGGCTCCGGTGCGGAACTCCGAATAGTTCCCGGAGGCGTCTTTTGCCACGTACCAGACATCGTAAGCCTTTTGAGCTACGAGCCCCGAAATCTGGAACGTGCCGTTCGCGTTCGCCTTTGCGTTGACCCTCCCGTAGTCAAGGCCGCCGTTGCCGCCGACGACTTGCTTTATGGCGTAGTCGCGGGTAATCGCGCCGCCGCCCGTGGGCGGGTTCGGGAATCGGCTTCCCTGTTCCAAGAGAATCCAGTAAATAGAAGCGTTCTCGTTCAGGTTGTATTGGAGCGTGACGGCGCGTTCGTTTGAAGAAACGGGGGTCGGCGCGGTCACGAATACGGGCGGGGCGGTGTCCAAGGTTGTGAAGGAGAGGCGGGTAATATTGGAAGAGGCGGTGAAATCGGAGTTTGTCAGCCACATGTCGAGGTCGTAGGCCGTCTGGTCTTCCAAGCCGTTCAAGGTGACTACGCCGGATTGGTTCACGCCCAGCGCCAACATGCTGTGCTTTTCGCTTCCCGGCAGTTTGCCGGACTGGAAACCGCTCCGCGTGGCGTATCCGGCGTCGCGCTTATAGAGTGCCCAATAGAGGCGGCAGGCGCGGTCGGCCATGACCTTGATTTCCGCCATAGCCGTCCCGCTGACGCTTACGCCGTTCTTGTTAATCACGGGATAGCCGTTCATAAACTGCGGAACGTCGGTATTGGAGGCGGACGGCTTCAGCGTCTGCGAGGCGCCAAGCGGCTTATGGTCGGCGTCCATAGCGAGCAGTTTCGCGTGGTCTACCAGCGCGGTGTCGCAGGGGACAACGACCGTTGTCGGCGCGGAGTTTTGCGGCTTCACGTCGGCGACGGCCAGCAGCATTCCGTTTCCGTCGTAAAGGGCGCACAGGGCGCTTTCCACGCTTTCGGGGTCGGCTTCCTTCTCGTACCAGCAAGTCACGGAAACGCCGTCTTGATGGTCGCGGAGGAAGCCGTCAAGGACGGGCGTTTCCGTAGCCAAAGCCGCGCCGCAGAGCCATAGGCACAGGAGAGCCGCGAACGCCGAAAATCGAAATATCGCGGTTTTTCTCATCGTATCCTCCTTTCAGAGAGTGTAAAAATATGGGATTTTCAAAAGGGAAGCGGCGTCCTTGCGGCGGAAAAACCGTCGCCGGGACGCCGCCGTCCTGTTTGGTTTTCAAGGGCGCGGGGTTCTTGGTTCCGAAGAGCCGCGCCGTTTCAACGGGCGTTATCTGGTCTCGTAGGTCGTGCCGTCCCAAGCGGGCGTAAGCTCGATTAGGGGCGTGGAGATAAAGCCGTAGATGGGTTCGCCCTTGTCGTCAACGTCAACCTGCGTCGTGATTTGCACGATGCGGATGGAGACGGTCAGCGGCGAGCCGCGCACGTTGCTGTACTGGTCGCACAGGTCGGAGGAGAACGTAAGGAACGTTCCGTTCTCTGCGTGGTCAAGCTGGAACTCGATGGTCAGGGTCTGCTTTCCGATTTGGCTTTCGTCGTCTTCCATGAGGCTGATTTGCGTGGAGGAGCGGGTCTGCATGAGCGACGCCACCGCCCGGAAGTTTTCATATTCGGGCTGTTCGCGCAGAGAACTGATAATGGGGCCTCGGTCCACTTGGCGGAGCGTCGGCGGGGAGGTGGTGTCGTCGCTGTGGTAGAGGTACTCGTTGAACGTCAGGGAAATGCGCCCGCTGCACGTGTTGCCAACGACGCCGTCCGCAACGTCCATATTCAATGTGTTCTGGATGGCCTTGACAATGGGCGCCTCGCTGTCGACGAGCGTCAAGGGGTAGATACAGCGGAAGGCGTCGCCGGAGCCGGAGGGGCTTTGCCCGACGGCCAAGAACGCGTACTGCGCCCTCTCCGACATTGGGTACTCGCTGGCGTCCACAACGTATCGCTGTCCTGCGTTCAGGGATATGCCGTGCCCCACGCCGATAATCGTGCCCGCCGTGTTCGACGAGGAGGCGCGGATATACTCCGCCAACTGGTCTTTGTAGGATTGCGTGGCGTACTTGTCGAACACGCACCCCTGCCCGCCGTCGTCTGCGCTGGCAAGGTTGGTGGCGAGCGCCTGCAAGACGCTGGAAATGCCCGCGTAGCTGGGGAAGTTTTCGGGCGGGTCGGCGTTGCCGGTGGGGTCGTTGTTCCAGAAGGCGCGGCTCAACAGCGTGCTCAACGCGGCGGAGTTGTAGTTGACTATCATATAGTCCACAACGGCGCGCTTGTCGCTGGAGACGTTGACAATGGGGTTTGCGAGGTCAAGCGTGAGGGTGGGGCGCTGTACTTCCAACGTGGTGAAGCGGAAGATTTGCGCGTATTGCGAATAGGTCTGGCCCGTGCCGCGGATGACGAAGTAGGCGAAGTAATTGGTCTCCGGAAGAAGCCCGTCCACCGTCGTCGTAACCGTGCCCGACGTGATGGGCACGTATCCGGTAATGATTTCCTTGTTGTCGTACTCCGGATTGACAATTTCCAGATAGGACGGGACGGAGACATAGAACGGCGCAAGGTAAATGCTGTTTCCGTTCTCGTCGCGGATTTCGTTCCCTTGGTTGTCAAGGCGCACGTCGCTTCCGGCGGTGGGGATTTCGTTCTTGCGCGTCCAGTTGACGGCGAGTCCGTCCAAGTCGCGGGTACTGATGGTGTCGTCGGCGGGTGCGAGGGCGTAGAAGACCATGCCTTGGCGCGAGATTTGCAGGCGCATTTCAACGCTTACGTCGCCCGGATTGAAGATGGGGCGCCCGGAGGAGAAGGTAGGCGCCACCGTGTCAAGGAAGGCTTTGGTCAGGCGGAATTGCAGGTCGGCGGGGGTGCTCAGTTCCTGAATGGTCTCTTCCTGTTTGGCGGTCTGAAAGCGCTCTTCCGTGACGTTGGAGGCGAGGTTGCCCAGCTCGTTGGAGGAGCCCGCGATAACGGAAATATAGAAGTGCACTTCTTGGCTCCAACCGCCGCGCTGGTTGTCGCCGTTAATCTCCAAGAAGCGTATGCCGTACTCGTACACGCTCCCGTCGGACAGGCGGGTGAGGTTGGGCGTTTCGCCGACGCCGTAATTATAAAGGTTGAAGTGGAGGCTCTGCCCGACGCGCTGGTTTTTCATCGTGGCGGGGATGGCGACTTTGGCGACGCCCTTGGAGCCGCCGGAGGGGTCTTTGGGATTTTCCACGCGCCGCCAGCCGTTGGCGTCGGTCTCCTCGGAAACGTTGTAGGAATTGGAATCGGCAAGCCGGGAGCGCACGTACATTTCGTATTGACAGGAAATGTCCGACCAGATGAGCATGTCCCATGTGGTGGTGGGGTCGGCCTGCGACGTGGAAATGGGCGTGACGGTGAACGACATGTCAATGTCGCTGATTCCCACGGGGTAGGATTCCGCCGGGAGGCTCAGATTGGTCAACGCCACTTGGGACGCGATTGTCCGGAAACGTTCAAGGCGGGTCGTCTGCATACGGTTCTGCGCGGAGGAGGTGTCGGAAATGTCCTCAATCTGGAAATAGTAGGACGTGCCGCTGCTCATGCGCAGGGCGCTGATTTGCCGCCCGTCGGTCTCGATGAACGTCGGGAAGGTGATAACCGTCCGCGCCTCTTCCATGGTCACCGTACAGTTGCGGTAGTCGATAACCCAGTTTGGCGCGGCGGAGGCGTTGGCGCTGTTGCGCTCGCTTACCAGCACGGGCAAGCCGGGGTTTGTGCGGTCGTAGAGCTTGATAGTCGCGCTCAACGCCTCGGCAAGACGGTCTTTCGCGCTGGCTCTGTCCGCCGACGACTGCGCGAGCAGAACGTCTTGATACAGGTCGATGAAGCGCAGGTTCGTGGACGCCTGCTGGATGCTTTCGTTAAAGACAATGCGGATGTCGCTGTCTGCGTAGGGGGACTTGGGGGAGTTCTCCGGGGTTCTTGTAAACTCCTGCGTAGCGACGGGCGCGGCGGCATCAAGCGTGTTCGCCGTAACCATGCAAGTGCGCTTTGGGTTGTTGGGGTCGTTGGGGTTCGCGGGGTCGCCCGTGGGGTAGACGGAGTAGTTCCCCGCCAAATCTTTGGCGATATACCAGATGTCGTAAGAAGTTTCGGCCTGCAATCCGGTGACGTTCACGGTCGTGACGCCGTTGGCGCGGGCGGTGACCGTGCCGCTCTTGATTCCGTTCATGCCGGAGGAAATCTGCAACTGCGCGTATTCGGGCGTGACGATACTGCTTCCGGCGGGGGGCAACGGGTAATCCATGCCCGAACGGACGGCCACCCAGTAGACGGTTGAAGCCTCGTTGACCATGCACGTAAAGCGGATGGACGTGGAGCGCACTTGGTTGACGGTCATGGGCGTGAGGAATACGGGGGGCGTGCCGTCCACGGTGGTAAAGGTCAGCTTGCGCACGGCGGAAGTCTGCGCGAAATCGGCGTCCGCAAGCCACAAGTACACGTCGTATTTCGTCTGCTCGTGCAGTCCGGTGAGCTGTACGAGGGAGGGGAGGCTTCGCGTCAGTTCCTGAACGCCGCTTGCGATGGCGCCGCCCAGCGAACCCGCCCGGAAATCCCTGCCTGCGGGCGTCGCGCTTCCCTCTCGGTAGAGCGCCCAATAGAGCATACAGGACTTGTTCGCCATAACCATGACCTGCGTGCTGTAGCGGTCAATGCTTGCCGACAGCCTGTCATACGTGTTGGCGCTGATGGAGGGATACCCGGCGGTGAAGGCGGGGACGGTGCCGTCGGGGGTGGAGAAGGAAATGACTTTGACAGGGGAGCGCGTCCCGCGCTCGTCCACCATGATGGCGGATAAGTAGTAAGAGCCCCCGGCGGTCAGGCGCGTAACTTTCGCCAGCGTTTCCTCGTGGGAAACCTTGATTTGCGTCATGCCGCTGGCAATGGCTTTGGAGCCGTAGGAAGCGGGGTTAATCAATTCTTCCTCGTTGACGGAGCCGTCGGGGACGCCGCTGACCGCCCAGTAAACCGTTCCGGTCTTGTTGGCAGAAAAGTACGCTTCCGCGTTGCTTGGGGAGATATTGGAAACCCTCGGATAGCCTGCCAGAAGGCGCGGGTCCTCGGAGGCTTCGGCGCCCTGCTGGGTGTCCATGCGCGTGCGGGCGACCATGGCGGTAATGCCGGGGCGGATGACGATGTTGTCCGGGAGCATGGAGACAATGGAGCCGGACGTGTTAATATTGACGTTCTCCACGTCGCCGTTGCCCGTGACGGGGACGCCCGTGTCAAGGTTCAGCGTCTTGACGGTGGCGTTCGGGTCGAGGGTGAGGTTGGAACCTGCGGCGCGTTCGTCAACGGTCAGTTTTTGCAACGTGCCGGAGGCGATGCGGAGCGCGGAGCCCTCCGTCTTGTTCGTCACGTTTTCCAGATTGCCCGACAGGGAAAAATTGCTCTCCGACGGGCCTTCCAGCGTGATGTTCAGCAGGCCGCGCCCGGTGGGGGTGAGGTCTTGCAGATAGGAGCTTGAGCGGACGGAGGTGTTTTTAATGGAAGTCGTGCCCTCGGCGCGGAGGGAAAGGTACTGCCCTTTGAGGCTGTCCACTTCAAGGTTGTTGGCTTCCACGTTGCGCAAGACGACGCTGTCGTCGCCGGTTTCGCTCTCGCCGGCTCCCGCGACGATGATGTCGCCCAGCACGCGCACGTTTTCCAGCGTGACCGCGCCCAGTTCGAGGCCGCCGCTGACGTACAAATCCCCCGCGACGGTGGTATTGCGAAGCGTCGTATTGGAATTTGCAATCGTGACGTTGCCGAACACGTCGCCTAATTCATAGACGCCGGGTTCCTGCACAAGGTTGCCTAAAGCGCGGTAGAGAAGCAACGCCATAGCGCCTCTGGAAATGTTCGCTTCCGGGCGGAACGTGCCGTCGGGATAGCCCTGAATCAGACCCTTTTGCACGGCGGCCTTGACATAGCCCTTGCTGTAGTCGGCGAAGCCGTTGCCGTCGATAAACTCCGTGACTTCCCCGGCCACGGGCGTCAGGCGCATATTTTTCGCCAGCATGGTCATAGCCTGTTGGCGCGTCAGGAGGCGGTCGGGGGAGGCGTTGAAGCGGTCGGTGCCCGTGAAGTACCGCGCCCTGTAGGCTATGACGACATCCTCATAGTACCAGTCGCTGGGGAGGATGTCGCGGAAGGGATGTTCGCCGCGCTCCGTGTAGCCGTAGGCGCGGTTGACCATGGCGACGAACTGCGCCCGCGTCACCATGCGTTCCGGGTGCACTTCCCCGTCGGCGTAGCCGTGGATGACGCCCCACGACACCAGCTTTTCCACGGCCTCGTCGTAAATGGTTTCCGCCCGCGCCCGCGTGGGCATGAGCGCCGCGCACAGCAGAACGACGGGCAGTAAAAGCGCCGTTAGAAGGGCGGTTCGGAATCTTCTTTTCACTCCTTACCTCCTTGCGCCGCCGGAGCGGATTTGCGCGAGCTGGACGCTGAACACCGCTTCCCGAATGACTTCCTCCTCGTCCGGTATCAAGTCCACAAACTGGCAGGCGTATTTTTGAATCGGCGGGGAAAAGGGAATCACGCGGAGGATGGCGCACCGGACGATGAGCGGACCGTCCGCCGTGATGGGAATCACAACTTCCGTTTCCTCCCCGGCGGAAAGGCTCGCCACGGAGTAGAACGCGATTCCGCCGCAACTGAGGTCAATGGACTTGATGATATAGCGCCCGCCCCCGCTGGGATAGATGAAGCTCTCGAAGTCCACGGGCATACGGAAGTTTTTCCGCACGCCCATGCCCATGTCCCGCATGGGCTCTATGTTCACGGTGTTGGCGCGGCGGGAGACCGCTTTCCCCATGGTCACGGACTCGGTCTTGTCCGCCGGGACAACCTGCACGATTTCCGCCTTGAGGATTTCTTCCGCGTTGCCGTCCAAAACTTTAAACTGTATGCTTCCGCTCTCCCTGTCCGTCTCCGCGCTTCCCCGCGCCAGATAGTTTGAGTTCTTATCCATCAGGAAGTGATATTCCTTTTTTTCCTTTTTCAGGAACCCAAAAAGGCCCATTACGTTTCCGCTCCTTCCGTTCCCGACTGCGCGTCCGCCCCGGACGGCGGGAACAAATCCGCCGCCGTGACCTTGGGGCGCCGATTCTGCGCGTCAAAATTCAAAAAGTACACGTAAATCTCCACTATCGCCTGATACAATTCCGGGGGGATTTCCTGCCCCAAATTCAACTGCGTCAGCACGGTTGCAAGGGAATCGTCCTCGTAGACGGGCACGCCGTTTTCCTGCGCCACATCCACAATTTTTTCCGCCAGATAGCCCATGCCCGACGCCACCACCACGGGCGCGGCGTCGTCCGGGCCGTATTGCAGGGCTACCGCCCGTTTCGTCGTTCTCGCCATTGCTCTCGCTCCTTAGCCGTCTTTGCGCCGCGTCCGGCTTCCCTGCCGGACGCCCGCTTTTGCGTCACACTCTCACGTTGATTCCCGTCATGCCCTCCAAAATCTTGGGGAACACCTCGGAAATCGTGATAGGGCGGCGCATTTCGCCCACGTGGACATACTCCGGGCGCAAGCCGTTGCGGGTTAGGATTTCCCCCAGCTTTTCCGCCGCCTCCTGCGAGCGCGGCGCCACTGCGGGCGGACATGCGACTTGTAAATTGACATCCGTCCCGCGCATATCGAAAAGCATGTCAAACGCGCCCAAATTTTCAATGTCCAGCTTAATCAGTATGCGGAGCTCCCCGTCGCCGCGCTCGGTCTTGGTCCCCCCCACGTCCGGGTCAACCCACATTTCCGAAAACATCTTCTTGCCGTCCCAGTCCAGCGGGACGACGACGTGATTGAGCGGCATGTACACGCTCTCGTTTACCAACAGCGCCGCCATGATGTTTTTGAACGCTTCCTGCGCGTTGGCGCCGCCCTCGCCGCGCAAGGCGGCGTTTGTCAGCGCCGCCATACGCTCGGCGAACTGGTTGTTTTGCGCCGCCTTGGCGAAGTCCGATTCTTTCAGCAGGCGCAAAATGTCGGCGTCCGACAGTTTCTCTAATTCCTGCGGCAGAGCCCCCATGGAGGCCAAATGCCGGAACGCCCGCAACAGCCCTTTCGGCTCGCCGTTCTCGTACCGCGCCACGTCCAGCGCCATCATCGACAACAGATTCCGGGCGCGTCCGCGGTCGTGCGTCATGCGCACGTAGTTCGACACCAGCGGGAAAAGCTTTTCGCGCAACAGGTTCAAATTCCCCTGCCTGTCCTCGGCCTTGACGCCGCTTTCCAATTTCGCTAAAATATCTTTTACTTGGTTCGCCCACTGCGAAGGCAGAGATTGCGTCATGTCCTCTGTTTCCCGCAGAATCTTGCTTTCCAAGTGTTCCGTGGACGAAAAGTCGCTGTAGCGGCGGAGGAACTGGAGGATGTCGGAGCGAAGCATTTCGGAGGAGGTGTCGCCGTAGGCGTCGCGGAGCAGTCCGAACAGCGCGCCCGCGAAGCGCGAGCCGCTTTCCATCTGGTTTTTCAGAAATTCCAGCAGTTGCGTCTCGTCCATGCGCAAAAACTCCATCATCTGGGAAAGCTCCTGCGCGAAGCCGGAACGGATTCCCGACGACACTTCCACTCCGCCCCATTGCAGAATGCGCATGAACGCTTCCGGCAAGTCCCGCGCCCCGCGCAGGCGTTGCAGGAACGTCATGTAGTTCGATTCGTACCGGGTCGAGCCCGCCGTGCTTGCGTTGTCCTCGCGTTCGGTCTTGCTGTCAGGCCGGACAACCCGGTCGGGGTCTACGATATTCTGTACGCTGGTATCGGTTGGCGGCGGCGTGGTTATCCGCACGGGCTGGGGTTCGAGGCCGGGCGCCGGGTTGGTGGGGCCTAACAGGGCCGGCATGGGCGTTCACTCCTTTGCTGAGGGGGATTTGCGTCTTTGCGCCGGGGGTTCCCGGCGGGCGGGCGCGGAAAACGGGCGCGGCGGGCGCCCACGGCAAAACTCGCTTTCGCGCCCCCATTCTACCATGAAAACGCGGCGGTTGCAATGCTTTTCAAGCTCTTTCTTGCGTTTCCGGCGTTTTGCCGCCCCCGATTTTCGCCGCCGAATCGGAGCGAACGGAGCCGCCCGCGAAAAAAATGCGGGCGGGCTATTAATTTCTAAGGATTCCTGCCGATAAACAGATTAAGAGACGTGGGTTATACCCTAAATCAGGAAATCAGCGCCGATTACGGGCCGAAATCAGAAGACAGAGGTGGATTTTCCATGAGCATGAACAACGATATGCTGGAAGCGTACCTGTTCGAGATGCACTCCCTCTTGGAGCAGTTGGACGATTTGGTGCTTGCCGCCGAAGAGGCCCGCACTTTCTCGCAGGACGACGTGAACGAGATTTTCC
This sequence comes from Oscillibacter sp., assembly GCA_017527365.1. Lineage (GTDB taxonomy): Bacteria > Bacillota > Clostridia > Oscillospirales > Oscillospiraceae > Oscillibacter. The sequence goes on along the minus strand of JAFXQD010000010.1, from coordinate 792 downwards.
GGATAATGCACACGATTAAGGGTTCCTCCGCTATGATGGAGTTCAATTCCCTGATGACTATCGCCCACCGGATTGAGGACTTGTTCTTTGTCATCCGGGAAAAGACAATGGACGCCATTTCCGAGGACTTGAAGCCGGAGATGTTCGACCTTATCTTCCAGTCTATCGACTTTTTCCGCGAGGAAATCGAGAAGGTGGAAACTAACCAGCCTCTTTCTACTAATATCGACACGTTCCTTGGCAAAATTAATAGCTTCTCCGCGAAAATTTCCGGCGAGGGCGCCGAGGCGGATTCCGCCGCCGACAGCGCCCCGGCGCCCGCCTCCGCGCCGACCGAGGACGAGGCCGCGTTCGCCAGCGCGGAGTTCCCGTTTGGCTTGCACGTCTTTTTTGACGAGGGCGTCGGCATGGAGAACCTCCGCGCCATGATGTTAGTCAACTCCGTGAAGGACTACTGCGAAGATTCCCAGTTCGACTACTACCCGCCCGACGTGCAGTTGAACCCCGACACGGCGAATTTCATCATTGACAACGGCTTTTACATCCGCTTCCGCACGGCGGGAGACCGCGAGGAGGCGATTCCCGCCGTCAAGGACAACGGCGCCGTGAAGAACTGGCAACTGTTCGACGCGCCGCAGGCGCCGGCGCCCGCCCCGGCGAAAGCCGCGCCCGCCAAGCCGGAGCCCGTCGTCGAAGCGGCGGAGGAAACCCCGGAGCCGCAGGCGTCGGCGCCCGTTGCGCCCGCGCCCGCCGCGCCCGCCGTCCAACAGCCCGACGCGGGCGGCGCCCAGC